>JAUVXL010000116.1 GCA_030603595.1 Sedimentisphaerales bacterium
CGGTCGCACGGTCCAGCGCAACCTTATAGAAGCGGTTCTCGATCTCCCCTTCTCCCACTACGATATCGCTCTTGGATGAAGCCGCCTCTCCCGTCGGCGCAATTCGATACGTCTTGTAGCCCATAGACGGAACGCCATCGGCCACGAACACCAAATCGAAAAGCTCATGCTCCTCGAACTGCCCCCTCGCATGACGATACGCGCTGTAAGGCGCCGCAGCCTGAGGACCGTCCAGCCGAACGCTCTGGTAAGCCACCTTCGCCCCCGTATCTTCGTCTATCAGATCGAATGGCTCTTTCTCGATGTGCCGGGTAACTCTCACAACATCAGTCCTCTCGAAAGAAAGCGAATTGAAGACCACGATATGCCGCCCCTCTTTGTCCAGCCTGATTTTTTGCGCGACACTATCGAGACTTCCTCTCAGAATAGGCTTGACCAACCCCGCAGCCCTGTAAGCATACTGGCCCTTCTCGCTCCAAGCCAAATCCTGCACCTCGCCCGCCGGGTAATCCCTCCCCCACGTATGCTCGTCGTAAAGCAGCATATTATCGTAAGCCTCGCGCAACTTCTCCCCGGGATATTTATAATCCCCGACCAAAGAAGCAATCGTCGCCGACTTCTCCGCCGACTGAATCCTCTCGTGAGTAATGCGATTAATGGCAGTCTCCTTCGCCGTCGAAATCGCGCCCACAACGTAATCCGTATGAGGCAACTCGCCCCGGAACGTTCGTATCCCCTGGCACTGCTTCTCCAGCGCCTCGAAGAACATCGTATTCGTCGCCACCATGAGTTGCGGGTACGCCCACTTCTCGTTCCACTCCTTAACAATGTGGCTTATCTCCACGCTCGGAGGGTGGTTATCAACGCCGTTATGTATATACCGCATAACGCTAAACGGAGTATCCTCCTTCTGCATAGCCCCGAGCATACCGGGAAGATTGTCCAGCACATACTTGTATGAATGCGGCCCGGTCACGGCGTTGAAGAATCCGTAACTGCCCTGGTAATACACAAGCACACTCTGCCCATCCGGCCCCTCCCACCGAAATGCATCGGGCCTGCCGTGCCGCAATATCGCAGATTCGTCCCAGAACGTATGGATGTCGTTCCTGCCCCACTCGAAATAAGTCGGCAAACCCGCAAAAAAATACTTCACCCCCGCACCCGAAAGAACTGTCGGCAACCCCCAACTCAAACCAGGAACATCCGTAATAGAACCAGTCCGTATAGTACCCCCGAGCATCCGCTTAAACCGAAACGAGGGATACATCAAGCGAATAAGCTCCTCATGGCCGCAAAGCCCGCTTATCGCGTTCCCGAAAAGAGCGCCGATCTCAATCCGCCCTTCCTTAACGTACTCTCCAAACTTCTCAATCACCTCCTCCGACCTGTTCTCGATAAAATGCTTCAATGACCACGTCCCCTCCAGGGTGTATCGATATTTCGATTCATCAGCAAAACCCTCCGTCTCCTCGCAAAACCGAATAACGTCGTCGTAGAACCCGTCGTATAGGTTCATAACATTCTCAATCGTATCGGTATAACCGAGATCGTGGTGCGTAATCGGAACGAAATAAACCTTCCAATGCCGCTGAGGCTGCCACGTCGCCTTCCGCCGATCGGCCACATCCTTACCGACTCTGACAACAAACTCCGCCTCAGTCGCCGCTATAACCTCAGGCACATGAACTTGAACTTTAGTCTTGCCCTTCTCAACCTTGCCCACACCGGTGCTCCTTTGCCGCGAACCGAGCTTAACCTCCACCTTCACCTCGCTAAGTTCCGATGTACTCTCGATCTCAACCTCCGCAACCTGCAAAAGAGACCCTTGCTCCCTCAAGAATAACACCGTAGGCTCGACCGATATCAAACGCAATGGCCCCTTCTCCTCCCCGTCCGGCGGCTGTGCATTCTCCACTCCCTCAGCCCGCACACCGAAAAATGAAATCACAGCAACCACCACACAGACAAGAACAATCCGACTATACTCTTCGAATTTCATCCAGCTTCTAAAACCTGACTTATTCATAAAGTCCTCCTTGCACCGAAAAAAACAACAAGTTTTGGTAACACTGTGCTGATTATCTATCCCATCGCCCAACCAATCAAGAACTACTTTGACTAAAAGTCCCCTAAAACGCCCCCCCCTACACCGGCCAACCGGTCCGCTTGAGCCACTCATCCATCACACCGGCCAACACCTTCCGATCCCCGTGAGGATTACCTCTGACCCGCTCACTAAACATATATTCCCTCGCATCCGACACATCCCCCCGCCGAACCTTCGCAAACACCGCCTCCATCTCATCCTTATACTTATGCCCCGGCCGAAACATATCAAGTATCGAGAATCCAGAATCAAGTATCGGGCCTACTTCTTCAACTGCTTTATCTGCACCATCATCTCGTTAATCCGCCACTCGATAGACGAGAGTACCCAGAACTTGAAGTGGTTCATGCGCATCTGGCAATGTATCAGGTAGATGATCTTCACCGACAACGCCACCGTCGATTTGCCTAAAATTCCCTTGGTGCCTTGGTGGCTACTCCTTCCCCTCAATCCACAACCAGATAATCGCATATACCCAAATCCAGTGTCACTTGAGCAACGCCGTCGGTATCTCTGACCTCAAGCTCCCCCTTATTCTGCTCGTGCAAATGCCCCTTGAAGTAACCCGCCGCTCGCAGGCTGCGAACCCGCTTGATCCCGGCTTTTCCCGGAAACCGAACCACAAGCCCCTCCGAAACTCGGTCACGCCAGTTAATCAAAACCACTATATCACCCTCAGGCCCGCTGAAATACTGCGCCTCGACCAAAGGATCGGACGTCTCGACCGGCCGAACAACACCCGCCCAACGCGCAGGAACAGTCACCAACTCCCGCACATCCTCTGAGAACGCAGTAGGCAAAACCTCAGACGATTCCGTCACCGCCGCCTGAACATAAGCAATGCCGCCCAAACCGCCGCAAAAAATCGTCCTCCCCTTGCCGAATCTGTTCACTACAACCCCTGCCGAACCATCGCCGGAATATCTCCCGACAACCTCCCCTCCCGCCTTCGCATCAAGAGTTTCGCGGTAAAAATAGGCGGGCAACGATATCTCGCCGGTAGTCCAGTCGAACGCCTTGATTGTCAGCGTATCACTGGATTTCATCCCCTTCAACATACCCCGCGGACGCACATGCCGACCGTGCCGAGCAAGCTCATGCCCCTCAATCCCATACATATCATACAATTCCGTCAGTTCACCGTGATATTCATCCAACAGCCCCCCGCCACCCGTCGCATAAACAACGCCCCCATCAGCCACCCACTTGCGCAAAGGCCCCGCCGCAGCCCGCAGCATCTCCGAACCGACAACATACAGCGCCTTGTACGGCCCCAAACGCCCCTCGGCAATATCCTCATCAGTAATCAAATCCACCGCATACTGCCCATGCCGAAGCGCCAGCCAGATCGCCTTGCGCTCCTCGTTGTTCACATTGTACTTCGCGCTGTAAAGATGCCCGCCCCCGCCGATATCCTCAGTATCCCACGTATCGCTCGCACGCGAGAGCATAATAGCAATCTCAGCCCGCAAAGGAGCCGCCGGATACAATCGATCCTCAACCGCCCCAACATCGCGAATAACATCATGTATAGCCTGGTAAGTCCTCGGGCTGTCCATAACGCTAACATAATCCCAAGTCGTCAGAACCTGAGCCTCGGTATGAAAGTGATTCAGAATCTTAACACTATGCGCCAGCCCCAGTGCATTCATCCGCCGAAAATTGGCCGGCGAATTGCCCGTAAACGGCATAACGTAAAACTGACACGCCGCCCCGTGATACGAACCGCCCAACCGCAGCGCATCCAATAAGAATCCATACACCTGCGGCGAAACCTCCGGTATCTGCCACCACCAATCCTCCGTCCACGTCATCGTCATCGCCCCCGCCTTAAACGGCCCCACCCACTGCCGCACGTCAGGCCAAACATTCATGTGAGGACTAAAATTGGCGCCAGTCAAAACACGCTTGCCCCGATGCTTCTCGCCGAACTCCTTCGTCCGCGCCGCCAACTCCTCATACCAAAGCCGATACCGGTAATTCGCCGACTCATAAAACTGCTTCGGCCGATCAGCCAGCGACGGCGAAATCTTAACAACCCCCCACCACTTCTCCTCGCTCAACTGCTTTGCCCTAACAATCTCATCTTCGCCGATAAACTCAAGCGGATCGAACCCCTTGCCCTTAAGATACTCGCGAAACCGCCGATTCTGCTCATCCTCCGGCATCTTCAACGAAATCCAAATCTCGTCACCGAAATTCCCCTCGACCGTATCCGCCGGATACCCGTTATAGCCAAGCGCATCGAGAATCCCCGGCTGACCTCGCGTCACAAACACAAACTGCGTAGGCCTTCGCCCCCTTTTCGGAAACTCCTCGATAAAACCCAACTGCCACTCCAGCGCCTCCTCAAGCGTATATACCCGGCTCGCTATCTCGCCGCGCGATGGAACAAGCAGCCCAAGTGTAGGCAGAAAAGGCCCGCTCCCGTTCCAAACGCTGTACCCTAAAATCCACGGATACTCCCGCTCCTTCCCCGCCCGCAATTCATCTTTATGCACCTCGACCCGACGAATAATCCGCCGCCCGCGCCCTTCAGCAACCTCCGCCAGAAGGTGCAGCCCCGCTTTGCCCCCCGAAGTCTCGACCCCGCAAAGCACAGGCGCCAGATAACTATCCGGGCTCCGAGTCCCGCGAACGCTCATCCCCCTGCCGATATCGACCCATCCCGACCGCTCGCCCGGCCCCAGCCACTTGCCCTCAAGCCCCTTCCGCTCGCCCTCTTCATCCCCGACATAAACAGTCCACCCACCCCAACCAAAAGGCTTATTACTATTAGGAACAACATGCACCCGAACCAATATCTCACCATCGTCCCCACGTAAATTCGTAAACCGAACAAAAACCTTCCCCTCACCAACAAGAACCCCCGAATAACAAACCCCAACCCCAAAAACCAACAAACCAAAAACAGAACCCAACAACGAACGCCACCTGAGAACCACCCAAGAATCAGAAAGCCATGTAAGAAGATTCATCGTTCGCTCCACAAACCAATATGAAATCTGGGATATACATCGCTATGCAAAATTCATACACCCGCCCCGCCAACACATTACCCACCTTCCACTCCACAAGCAACCAAGATTTCTCTGCGCCCCAAGACAGAGTTTATCGCACTACAGCCAACGGCATGATTGCGCCATCCTATGCCGGAGGCCCAAAGCGCTAAACTCAAAGGCCTCGCAAACAAAAATGCAGCGGGTGGGCAAAATCAATTTTGGTGCGTGTTTAGCACCGTAAAACATCCTCGTGGCACGGCCATCCTGGCCGTGGTCGCACGGGCTTCAAGCCCATCCTCTGCGAGGTCGCTGCCAATACAGTTCTTCGGCTAAACACGTACTTATTTTGCACATGCGGAAAGTCTCGCCCGATTCGCAAGAGCCGATTTTCGCCTTTTGGTTGCGGCTTCAGGCCGCGCGGAACTCTCTGTGGCTCCTGAAATCCACTCCCCCCCGTCTGTCTCCCGTCTTCTGTCTCCCGTCATCCATCTTCTCCCCCTTAGCCCAATAACTACTTTTTTCTTCACAACCTTGCAGTTTCCAAAAATTATTGTCATAATCCCTATTGTTTTGTTCGCGTAGTCGCGGCGACGACGACGCGGACAGCTTGGATAACCATGGAAAACAGATAACGGGCGAAGCGAAAAAGATGATCGAATGTCCTTCGTGCGACTTTGAGAATGCCGACCAGGCCCCCACGTGCCGAAAATGCGCCGCGCCCCTGTTCGGCCGCGACCCTACATGCTCAATGCCCACCTTCGGCGGCGACAGCACAGGCCAGGTCCTCGACCGGCGATATGTCATTACCAGTCAAATAGGCCCCGACGACGCCGGCGTCATCTACCAGGCCGACGACGCCGAAAAAAACACTCCCGTACTAATAAGGGCGTTGCCGACAATCATCACCGACGACCCCGCACGCATAGACGAAATCCGAAAAAAAGCCAAGGCCCTCCTCCACCTCTCCCACGCCAACATCGTCCCCCTGCTCGCTTTCCAACTCGACGGCCCTGTCAAATACTTCGTCTCGCAATACCTCGCAGGCCCGACCCTCGAACAAAAGCTCTCATCCTCAGGCCCCCTAACCATCGCCCAGGCCGCCGCAGTCTTCGAGCCTCTCGGCGAATCACTCGACTACGCACACAGCCAGAACCACCTCCACGGCGATATCAACCCCGCAAACATCGTCCTGACCCCCGACGGCTCGCCAAAACTCGCAAACTTCGAGATCCCCCGATGGATCAAAGACTCATTGTCCCGGGCAAACGCCGACCAGGCCGATGATGCATCGCTCTACTTCGCCCCCGAACAGTTCCGCACAGGCAAATCCCGCCAGCGAAGTGACATATACTCCTTCGCCGCCACAATGTACCAGTCGATATGCCGCCCACCACAAATCTGGCGCGGATGGATAGAATACCAGGTCCTCAACGAAACCCCCACGCCGCTAAACGAACTCACCGAAGAACAAAACGCCGCCATCCTAAAAGCGCTCTCACGCGACTCCAGATACAGATACCGCAGCACATACAAATTACTCGCCGACCTGAACCTGAACTCCAGTCCCTCCTCCACCGCCCCGCCGCCCAAAAAAGACGTCGGCCTGACTGAACAAGCCATCAAACAACCAAATGTTCACATCGAAGCGGAACTCAAGGCCGAAACCCAGGCAAGACTAAAAGCAGAAGAAAAGGCCGCCGAAGAAACACAAGCAAGAAAAAAAGCCGAACAAATAACACGAGCCGAAACGGAAAAGCTCGCCGACGAAACCAGAGCAAGAGACCAGGCGGAAAAGAAAGCCGCCCAAGAGGCAAAAGCAAGGGCCGCCGCCGAAGAAACAGCAAGAGCCGAGGCGGAAAAGCACGCCACAGAAACACACGCAAGAACCCAAGCCGAGCAGAGGGCCGCCCAAGAGGCCCAGGCAAGAAAACAGGCCGAAGAAAAAACAAGGGCCGAAACTGAAAAGCTAGCCGAAGAAGCCAGAGCAAGAGACCAGGCCGAAAAGAAAGCCGCCAAAGAAGCAAAGGCAAGAGCAGCCGCCGAACAAAAAACGAGGGCCGAAACTGAAAAGCTCGCCGCAGAAACCAGAGCGAAAGAAAAGGCTGAAAAAAGAGCCGTCGAAGAAGCCGGAGCAAGAGTAGTCGCGGAAGAAAAGACGCGCATCGAAGCAAAGAAGCTCGCCGAACTCGAATCCCAGACCCGTCTGAGAATCCAGGCACAGGCCGAAGAAAGAGAACAAGCCCTCGAAAAGGAGCGAGTCGAGGCCGAGAAGATGACGCGGCTGGAGGCCGAGATAAGGAAGCAGGCCCAGGCCGATGCCAAGAAGGCCGTAAAGACACAGGCAAAGGCAAAAGCAAAGGCCCGAAAGCACGCATACAAGCAGACGATAGCCAAGGCCGAGAAGAAGGCCCGGGACGAGGCCGCCGCCAGAGCCGAAACCGAAAAAAAACTCGCCGAGCAGATAAAGGCAAAATCCGCCATCGAAGAGCAGGCCAAAGAATACGCCCGAGAACTCGTCCTCGCCCAGACCACCGAGCAATCAGATGAAATCGCAATAGACCTCGACGCCCAACAGTTCGCACAAATAGACATCACAGCCCAAAACCAACCCGACAAGCCCGCGCCGAAATCCGCAAGACTCGTCAGAGTCCTCGCCGCCGCCGCAATACTCGCCATCGCAACCCTCGCAGCCGCACTCTACATCAATCACATCGCCGAACCCCCCCGAGCAGTGGAGGCATTGGCAAAGGCCCAAATGGCTGCAAGCCGACTAAACTACCGGCAAGCACTACGCACCGCCGACGACATAATCGCCGAGTTCCCAAAATACGCCGAAAAGCACAGCATCCCCCAGATCAAAGATGCCTGGCGACAAGCCCTAACCAATGCCGACGCCCTCGAAATCTGGCAAAGAATCCAACAACTAATCGCACAATCGGAATATGACAAGGCAATTACCGACGCCGACCGCCTTCTCAACGATTACCCCAGCACACTCTACGCCGCCAAAGCTATAGTCGCCCTGCCAGCCTGGCGCAACATCCTCGACGTCAACAAGCAGGTCGCCGATCTCCTCGCAAAGGCAAAAGCCGCACAAGATGTCAACGATCTCGACGCTGCCCTCGCAGCCGCAACGGCAGCCCTCGACCTCGACCCCGATAACGCCCCCGCCGCCGTCTTGAAAGCCAAGCTACACGCCGCAAAGCAGACCCAACTGCGACTCCGGCAAATCGCCGCCCAAAAACAGCAGCAGCTCGACACCCTGATTAACCAGGCCCTCTCATACCAAAACGCCAAAGACTTCGAACGGGCAACAGACATATACACAAAAGCATCCGTCCTCATGCCCGACGACCAGAGAATAATCGACGGCCTGGCCTTCTGTACTTACAGTGTGCATCTATCCAACGCCCGCGCCGCCCAAAGCACCGGCGATTTCGATTCCGCAATGAAATCTTACACAAACGCACTGCCCTTCGCAAATACGCCCGAACTCGAAAACAGTCTCCAATCCACGATAGCCGCACTCAAAGCACGCCGAAAAGCCGAAGAAACTAAACACCTCGTCCGGCAATGGCTCTCCACAGCAGAAAAAGCAGAAGCCGCAGGAGACCTCGATACAGCCGTTGAATGGTACCGCAAGGCAGCAGACGCAAACGACCCAACCGCTATGCACAAGCTCGCCCTGGCATACTACAACGGCAACGGAGTTGACCAGAACATCGTTGACACCGTCGAATGGTTCGAAAAAGCCGCAGACGCAGGCAACAGCGATTCAATGCTAAGGCTCGGCCTGATATACCACGCAGGAGACGGAATCGGAAAAAACCTCGCAAAGGCACTCCAGTGGTATCATAAAGCCGCAAAAGCCGAAAACCCCGAAGCAATGCACAATCTCGGCGCAATGTACTATGCGGGAGAAGGAACGGACAAAAATATTCCAATAGCCGTCAAGTGGCTCGAAAAGGCCGCAACCGCAGGAAACGTCCAGGCTATGTACAACGTCGCCGTAGCATATTACAACGGCGACGAAATCCCTAAAGACTACGCAAAAGCCGTTGAATGGTTCAGAAAAGCAGCCGACGCAAACGACGTCGGAGCAATGTACAACCTCGCCCTGGCATACCTCGACATCGCCGACTACACAAACGCAAAAAAATGGTTCGCCAAAGCCGCCGACAAAGGCAACATAGAAGCCATGTACAACCTCGGAGTAATGTACTACAACGGCTACGGCGTCAACAGGGACTTCGCAAAAGCCGGCGAATGCTACCTAAAAGCCGCCCAAGCAGGCGAAACAAACGCAATGGTGAATCTCGGACTCATGCACGACGAAGGCATTGGCACGCCAAAAGACCCCGATAAGGCCGTGCAATGGCACCAAAAGGCCGCTGATGCCGGAAATCCACGCGCTATGGCAAACCTCGCAATGGCGTATTACAAGGGCAACGGACTCGAAAAAAACCAACAAAAAGCACTCGAATGGCTCCAAAAAGCAGCCGACCTCGGCGAGCCGATGGCGATGTTCAATCTCGCACTGATGTGCCAGCAAGGCCAGGCCGTCCAAAAAGACCTCGCCAAAGCGGCCGATTGGTACAAAAAAGCAGCTCAGGCCGGGAACCCGCAGGCAATGCTAAACCTCGCTCTGATGTACCAAAAAGGAGAAGGAGTCGAACAAGACCCCGAACAAACCCGCCTCTGGCTGAAAAAAGCTGCCGACCTCGGCCACACACAGGCAAAAGAAAAACTGAAAAAACTCGACAAAACCGGATAACCAATCCCCCAACTCCCCCGCACGAAGACTTATACGAATTCTGGAAAACTTCAGGCGACGTTAACTTGTCATCCTGAGCCGAAGGCGAAGGATCTGGCTAATAGACTGAAGGGCTCTCAAGAATTTCCCCCGGATCCTTTCCCAGCACGGAGACGCTCCGATGCCATTTCGAACATTCGGTCATTCGAAATTCGAATTTGCTTCGGATTTACCCCATATAGAGTGGCAGCCTCAAGCCCGCAAGGCTCAGGCGTGGTCCCATCGGCCTTGAACGTAAACGCTATCCGTTCAGCACCCACCCCTTACGATAACTCTTGCGGATATACTCATCCGCCTCCGGACAATTCGTCGCCTTCATATTCTTCGCATCCCAATCCAGCTTCTTGCCCACGCGATACGCAACCAGAGCAAGCATATTAGCCTCAATCAGGGCGCCGGAATAATCGAAATTGCAAAGCGTCTTCTTATCAGTCTTGCACCCGATGATCCACTCCTTGTGATGACTGTGATCCGGTGGCGGCGGAATCAGCTCGCTCGCCTTCGGTGACTTATAATGCGTCATATCACTATTGCCCTTGGGCATCAAAATCCGCCAGCCATAATCAGCCAAGAGCCACCCCTTATCCCCCTTGAAAAGCGCCCCCTTGAACAGCTTCTCCCTGTCGAAAGCCTCCGAAGGCATCCCCGGCTTCTTCCCCCCGTCATACCAATAGGCCTTAACCGCAGGCCGCCAGTCGTTCGCAGGATGATCCCATTCCGCCGTAAGCCAAATCGGCAGCGTATCGCTGTTCTGCTCGGTCCCCTCAGCCTTGCACGTCGTCGGCACTTTCAAATCGAATCCCCAGTAAGCCATATCCATCATGTGGCTGCCCATATCGCCGATCTGCCCGCTCCCGAAATCCCAGAACCGGTTCCACTTCAAACACCCGCCGACATACCCCGGATTATAAGGATGGAACGGAGCAGGCCCAACCCAAAGATCCCAGTTAAGAGAATCAGGAATCGGCTTGACCTCAGGAAGATAGCTCCCCCCCGCAGGCGTCCTGCTGCACCACACCCGAACCTCCTTAGGCGTCCCGATAGCCCCGCCCCGAATCAATTCGACCATCCGCCGGTAATTATCGCTCGCATGAATCTGAGTCCCCATCTGCGTCGCGATCTTACCCTTGTTCCTCATGTACGTCGCCCGAACCATCTGCGCCTCCTCGACAGAGTTCGCAAGCGGCTTCTCGCAATAGACATGCATCCCCCGATTCATCGCCCACACATTAACAAACGCATGAGTATGGTCCGTCGTCGAACAGACAACCGCATCGATATTCTTCTGCTCCAGGCACTTGCGCCAATCGACATAAGTCTTGGCATTGGGGAATCGCTTCGCCGCCGAGGCAAGGTTCTTGCCGTTCACATCGCAAAGCGCAACGATATTCTCGCCGCTGACGTTGCCCATATTCCCCCCGCCCCGACCGCCAACACCGATAACGGCGATATTCAGCTTCTCATTAGGAGAATTGCCCGCACGCAGAATCCCCGATTTACCGACCATCAGACCCGCACCGATTACGGCGCTTTGCTTGAGAAAAGTACGACGTTTCATCTTATTATCGCTCATAATCAATATCTCCTATCCTTCACAGCTGAATGCTTCTGCAAAATTCAAAAACACTACCAAAAACAACCAAACCGCTCAACTATACCACATCCACCAGGAAAATACCACCATTTTCCCAAAACCGTGGCACGGCACACCTTACTACCGCCTAACAGTCTCCGGGAAGAAAAGAATCCTCCTAAACAACATCTTCGGCGTCGATATAGACTCCCAGGCCGTAGAAGTAACAAAGCTCAGCCTACTCCTAAAAGTCCTCGAAGACGAAAACGCCCAATCCCTCCAAAACCAACACCGCCGCTTCCACGAACGCGCCCTCCCAGACCTTGCACAAAACATAAAATGCGGAAACTCACTAATCGCCCCGGACTTCTTCGACAACCCCGACCGATTAGCTCCGCCACCTGTGGGCGAGGTCCTCGACCAATCCTGTCATTCCCGCGAAGCTTGTCCTCGACCCCGATCGGGAAGCGGGAATCCAGAAGAATTGTACAAAAAAATAAACCCATTCGACTGGAAACAAGAATTCCCAAAAATCTTCAAAAGAAAAAAAACGGGCTTCAACGCAGTAATAGGAAACCCGCCATGGGGAGCGCTCTTTAGTCCAGAGGAACGGGCACACCTTGTCGCTAGGTACAACAGGGTGTCCACCAAGGCGAAAGACAGTTACATGTACTTCGTCTCCAGAGCCATCGACGTTCTTCGTTCCGCCGGGCATTTGGGCTTCATCCTCCCGAATACTTGGCTGCTCATCAACAATGCAAAAGAGTATCGGCAGCACTTGCTCTCATTTGACATTCTGGAAATCGTAGATTACGGTGACGGCGTTTTCAAACAAGCTACGGTCGAGAGTTCCACTCTCCTGCTCGCCAATCGCGGATCCTTCGCTCTTGTTCCTGATTCTTTCCGCGGCGCCCTTTGTCCAATGGCCAGCGGGGGTTTTACAATCACCCTGCCCCATGAGGAGATATTGTCAAATGTTGTGGATTGATTTTTTTCCGACTCAATAGCGGAGCCGCTTCGTCCGCCGAAGGCGGATTTTGATCTTTTCATCAACCCAGCCTCCAAAGCCGGATTCATCCAGGCGGTGGCATGTAACGCCGTTTCTGATCTGGCTTCGGCTGGGGGGTGATGACTTCAAAACAGCCTCGCCGAAGTCGCAGACGCGCCTCGGCGGGGCGAGTCCATATTCCTTATATCCGTCGCTGCCGGGCCGGTCGTGATTCAAGCGGCGATCTCTTTGATACTATCTACAAACTTGATGGTATAGGAATTTGTTATTTAGTTTCTGTTGCGGAAACAGTGTTTGTCATTCCCGCGGAGCTTGTCCTCGACCCCGATCGGGGAGCGGGAATCCAGCTTTTTCGCTCTGGACCCCTGCTACCCGCTTTCGCGGGCACAAGCTTCGCGGGGATGACAGGATGAGGCTATTGTAAAAGTCCCGGGCGAAGCCCGGTTAATTTAACATCAAACCTCAGATATGGTATAATATACATCAAACTAATGAATGTGTCTCGATATGGAAAACAAAACAACAATCAAACCACCCATCCCACCCATCCGGGACCACATCCCGAATCCATCGCTAATCCGCCTTCCGTATTCTGTATTCTGTCTTCTTCCCTCGCC
>JAUVXL010000214.1 GCA_030603595.1 Sedimentisphaerales bacterium
CACGGAAAGTTACCGATGCACAGTTGTCCAATGTCAGAATCAAAAGGAATAAGTTTCATGGCGATTGGAACTACCAAATACTTCCAAGCCGATGACTGGAATAAGTTAATATCGGTAAGTTATTATTTTGCGCCTCCTTATGGAAGTGAGCAGCTAAGCCCTGAGAGGCGGCAAATAAGTACACATTCTGGGCAATGAGGCCGGTGGCAACGTAGTAGTATGACTTTTGCACCTCCGGATCTTTGAGGCCCGGCTCCTGGAAAGGCGCTTTCTTGTACTTTTCAATATCGACTACAAAGAATATGTTAACCGGGGCCCTTGCGGCGGACCGTATTCCCGACCTTCGCCTGAAATCTCCAGCGACAACAGGCATCAAACGATGAGAAACCGCCTCGTAGAGATACACCCCTTTGGGCAAAGCAATATATAAGTCGATTTCCTGCGAGTTGCTGGCTGAGGCGGCCGTCCTTCCCGGCCCTCTGAACGGCCCGTCCTTGCGGTTCACGCCGAATGCGGCCCAAAGAAGATTGGAAAGTGTCTGCGGAGGAAGCTCCTTCTCGCTGATATTGCGATTAGTTCTCCTTTCCTTGATGGCCTCCAAAACGGTCTTGCCGCCCTTTGTCTGAGGGGGAGAGAGAGTGATTGGTTCAAGGTCCTCGGCCATACTCGATGCCGTCCCGGCTAAAGCAGCCATTGCGGGAACAGTTCTTAGAAACGTTCTGCGATCCATCTTATTCTCCTTTCGTCATGGTCGAAGACCGGACTTCAAATCCAGTTGGTAAACGACACACACAGTTTAGCCTAAAACCTTGTAATTTCAAGGGGTATGAGTACAATTCAAAGGATGCAACTGCTTGCATAAATCATCACAGAATAAAGGTTGAATCGAGGAGTAAATGAAACCTGAAGGCCACCCAAAGATTCTATCCGGCATGCTAATCATTCTGACCATCGTTGGCATACAAGACCTGCCTCTCTCAGCTTCGGTATATAACCTTAAGGTCATCACTGACGCTTCGCCTGATTACCATGATATGGACAGCATGATTCGCAGTATCACGAGCAAATGGGATACACCTGAGGAGAAATGCTGGGCGCTATTCTACTGGAATCACATCGCTCGCCGCCAGACCAACCCGATGATTGTTCACGGCGTGGAGTGCACGGACCCTATCAGGCAGTTCAACGACTACGGTTACACCATGTGCAGTACGGTTGCAGGGATCAACTGCTCGATCTGGGATGCGATGGGCTATCCGGTAAAGTTCTGGGACATCTCGAATCATACGGTTTCAGAAGTCGAGTACGGCGGCTCATGGCACATGTACGATAACAGCATGTCGGCTATCTACACTCTTTGCGACGGTGTTACGATTGCAGCCGTCGAAGATATCGGTAAGGAAGGGGCGTGTGCGCTCTCCGGCGGCAAGAGCGAGCCCGGCCATATCGCAAAATATCATTGCCTCACCGCCAACAGCATCAAGGGGTTCTTAACCGGCGCCGATTGTCCCCGCGACCTCGAACAGGAATACCGATGTTTCAATCCGAACGGTCTGAAATATCGCTACTACTACAACAATTGGGACCGTGGCCACCGCTATATCCTGAATCTGCGAGGCAATGAGACTTACACCCGTCACTACAAAAGCCTCGGCAATTCCAAGGAATTCTATACTCCAAATAAAGGCAAAGATCCCGAGGCCTTGAACAAGCGTTATCGAATCCGCGGAAACGGTATATGGACGTTCCGACCCGAACTGACAGTCGATGGCCTGAAGAGCGCGTACACGGTTTCGAATTGTGTGGCAACAGAGCCATTTGGCGTTATGCCGAAGCAGGTCGGCAAGGCCGGCTCGCTTGTGTTCAAGATTCAAGGCGCAAACGTGATTACGGCTGTATCGATAAGAACTCTGCTATTCACGGCGACTAAGAACGATCTGAATTCCATATCCGTTAGCACAACAAACGGCATGACTTGGAAAACGATCTGGAGTAACGAGGAGACCGGAGAGACTACAGCCGACATAGAACTTGTTGACGAAGTAAACGGTGCTTACGAAGTGCTGGTTTGTGTGACTTTGAGGAGCACCTGCAAAATCGAAGATGCCTGCCTCAAGAGCATCGAATTCACGACAACCACAATGCTCAACGGCAAGATTCAGACAAAACTGTTGCTGGGCAGGAATACGATATATGTCGGCGCTGGCGACCAGACAGATTCGATTGTCATTTGGCCCGATCTCCAGAGGGATAACTACAAACCGTATGTTGTCGAAGAACAAAATATTACTTCGAAGCCCAGGCATCCGGGTTATCAGGGAGTTATGCATGCTCAAAAAGCTGATGAGGATGCATATGTCGTATTCAGAATTGACACACGCGAAGATATCGAGCGAATCATCTATGGCGGCAGGTTTTACAACCGCGCACCGAAGTCTCGGATTGAGATGCTGCATTCCTTTGACAACGGCGACACTTGGCATGGAACCTGGTCCCTCACAAGTACCGAACCGCCTTGGGATACGATTCATTACGAGACTGTTGGAGAGATTCCGGAGCATACGCGATCGGTCTTATTTAAGTATCTGCTGAACAGCTCTCAGGCCGGGACAAACGCTTGCAGCATTTACAGCATTCGTATGGAAGCTCATCACAAGCTGTTAGATCCGGGTTCTGAGGCGATTGAAGTAACCTTCAACTGGAGTGAAGTGCAGGAGGATTATTCGCTTGTCGAGAGGAGCCACATGCAACTCGTTACTGAAATGCCTTTTAAGTACACGATAAATATTGGTGGCGAGGACCATCCGGTCGTGAACTGGTTGCGAACTAATGCCAAAGGAGCTGTGAAGAATGTCAAATATGGATACTCAGATGGGGTAAATGTCGGCGGAGACAGGTTCGTGCCTCAATGGATTTCGTATGGTAAAAACCTGGCTGAAGGCGCCAAGTATAAGGTGTCGACGCCTTCCAAAACGAATTGGGGAGCCGGCGATCCACAGGGTACGAAGTTGACTGACGGGGTAATGGGGCCGCCATATGCCGGTGGTATTGGCCCGAGACATGCGCTGTGCTGGGATAAGGGCGACGACCCTGTTATCGACGTGGATCTGGGACGGGCACATCGTTGCGGGGCATTCAGGATTCATCTTAGCGCTGGTTGGCCCTGGTGGGATGCTATGAAAGGAGAGGTTAAAGACAAGGTCGAAGTCTTGACATCCCTCGACGCGAAAGAGTTTTTAAGCCAAGGCTTCTTTGATTTGAACCTCAGATGGAAGAATATCCCAATCAATCACATGATGCCCGACGACGAAACCGCCACAGGCTTTACTTACAACCTCGTGCCGAAGGAGTCTGTCGAGGCACGTTATGTTAGATTCAAGATTACAGCCGAGAGAACTTTGACCGCAAGCGAAGTGCAGGTGCTTGACTGGATCAGGTACAAGCCGTTTGACCTGCGAATAGCTCTGCCTGATGAAGGATGAACTGTTGTGCGATTGGATTGGTTCCAACGGTTGATTCAAGGATCTGTAAGGTGGGAATTGGCGGCTGTTACAAGCAGGCCCGACGCAGCGATCAAGACATATAGAATTCGGAACTGAGTTCGCCATATATTGATTAGGAGAGAATTATGGAAACGAAAAGAACATCTACCTACAACGGACTTTTCTCAAGAGTCGTTCTCCCTGCAATCATCTTTGTTTTTGGCACTATGCATTCTTCACCGGCCTGCGGAGGCCCGACGAGTGTCGAATTCGAACAGTCGTCTGGAACCGTTGATGCCTATGACTTCGTCGAGATCAAATTGAAGGTTGAGAACCCAGACTCTGGCAATCCGTTCACTGACGTAGTTCTGGAAGGCTCATTTTCGCGTGAAGGCGGGCGGGATGTTCGCGTCGATGGCTTCTGCGATTCTTCGGAAGGAAGCACGTTTCGCATACGATTCATGCCCACACAGTCCGGGAGCTATGCTTATCGCGTGAAGTATCGTCAGGGCTCCTATGAAAAGGCACACACGGGAAGATTTGAAGCTCAACGCGGCAAGCGTCTGGGTCTTGTTCGGGTGGACAAGGATCATCCATGGCACTTTCTCTGGGAAGGGACCGGCGAACATTACTTCTGGAATGCCACGACTACCTACTGGCTCTTAGGCTGGGACGATAAGACTATTCGCAGCAATATCGACCGCCTGCATGCCCTCAAGGTGAATCGACTGCGAACGGCAATCTGCGGCAGGGTAAAGAACGGCCGGGCTTGGTTCGAAAACGTCTATCCCACAGAGAAGTTCAAATTCATCCTGAATCCCTGGGTCGCTCAAAGGCCAGACAGCGTTGAGAATCCCGGCTTCGATATCAAACGATTTAACATTCCTCACTGGCGCAAGATCGAAAGAATGCTTCACCACGCTCGCGAAAAAGACATGATAATCTCAATCATCTTCTATGTTGATGGCAGGCGTCCGGGTGTAGACCCGTTCGGAAAGAAGGGAATGGGCCAGGAGGGTGAGCAGCGATATTACCGGTACGCCGTAGCTCGCCTCGCAGCATTTTCAAATGTGATGTGGGACGTCACCAACGAATACCATTTGTTCCGCAACGAGGATTGGGCCAACAAGATGGGGGCCCTTATCAAGGAGTGCGATCCGTACGACCACCTGATGTCCGTTCACGGTCACGGCCAATTCCCGTTTCGCAAATCGCCATGGGCCGATTTTGCGATGTATCAGCAGTGGGACGAATCTGGAGGTTATAAGTTCATGCTCGAGAATCGACGCAAGCAGGCTCAAGCCGGCAGGCCGATACCTCAGGTGAACGAAGAATACGGGTATGAAGACCATTACCCGACCTGGGGCGGCAATCGAAAAGCCCCGGCGCGGTCGGCCGACAATCGGCGAAAACTGGCGTGGGGAATGTATATGGCTGGCGGTTACCAGACCACCGGAGAGCGCGCTGATACGGGAACAGGATGGGGGCCAGATACCGGAGGCGGCTGGATTAACGGTAGAGGAGATGATTCGATGGTCATGCTCGAAGGCTACGGCCGAATCGTGGATTTCTTCACGTCTATCCCCTGGTGGAAGCTCGAACCGAACAACGAGTTCTTCGAGGCCCCCCGTCTTACTTCCGTCCGGTCAGAGCTAATGCACGTCATCTACACTCGCGGCAAGTCCGGTAAGGCCCGGATTTACCTCGACGGTCGCAAGCAGGGCGAGATTACTGTAACAGGCGACACTTCCAATTGGGACAGCAGTTGGCGCTTAGCTTTGGCCAACGAGTTGACGAAAGATCGCCCCTGGCTAGGCGAGTACCATCAGGTTTCCGTTTATGACCGAGTTCTGAGCGACAAGGAGGCCACGAGCAGGTTTGGAGCCGGAAGAACCGCCAAATCGCAGAATGCACTCGTCTTCTACAACTTCCAAGAGGGACGCGGCCGAATCATAAAGGACCGTTCCGGCGCATCAGACACACTGAATCTCAGAATAGACAACGACTCTGCGGTACGATGGCTCAGCGGAGGCGGCGTGCTCGTAAGGTCTCCGGTACTGATTGCCTCGGAAAAACCGGCCGGAAAAATCGCCGAGGCTGTTCGCAAATCCGGTGAGATTACCATCGAAGCCTGGATAAAGCCCGCCAAGACAACTCAGAGCGGGCCTGCGAGGATTGTCACAGTATCCCGGGACCCGAGCAACAGGAATTTCACTCTTGGCCAGAAAGCCGGAGCATACGAGGTGCGCTTCCGCACGACCTCCACCTCCGCCAACGGCGAGCCGGCTCTGTCATCTCCGGGGGACAACGATGCAGCCCCCAGGATATGCGGATTGCGATCTCCAGAAGGAGACCTTGCAGTGTTGTATTTCACGGCCGGCGGACATGCTCGCATAAAAGCACAGTTCCCGGCTGAAAAGACGCGTGCCAAGTGGTACAATCCGAGAAACGGCAAGTGGACGGATGCCGCCAAGAGCGGGGCCGATGTTTATGTCGCTCCGAACGCAGAAGATCGAGTGTTGTTACTTCAGAAACAGTAGGTGGCAGACAAAACATAGGACGAAAGGATTGACGAAAATGAACCGGTACATTTGGCTCAGTTTGGTGGCTATTGCCATGGCAGCGGCGGCAAGAGCGAGTACATACTACGTCTCGACGAAGGGAAGCGATAAGAATTCGGGCAGCAATGCAGAACCGTTGAGAACAGTTCAGAAGGCGGCAGATATGGCCCGTGCCGGAGATACGATTCTGGTGCGCGGGGGTGTGTACCGAGAGCATGTAGTGCTTCGCTTCTCCGGGCAAAAGGGAAAGCCGATTGTGCTCAAGAACCATCCAGGCGAGCGTCCCGTGATTCAACCGGGAGAATTGGGCAAAGAGCCGCACGGTCACAGTATATTGCTTCAGGCCGAGAAAGGTTATCAAAACCCCATCGGCTGGATTAATGTCGAAGGACTTGAGGTCCGCTACGGCTGGGACGGCGTCAAGATATACAATGCCCATGACATCATCATTCGCAACTGCAACATTCATCACAACTGGAATCAGGGCATCTTGGGGAACGGCAATCGCGTACTCATCGACCGGAATATAATCGCAGGTAACGGTACGAACAAGGAGGCGGCTCGAAACCTGCTGCACGGAATCTACGCCACCGGTTCGGCTTTCTCGATAACTACCAATATAGGCTCTCTGAAATAATTTGTGGGTAACAACAGAAGGAATCGCCCCGCCGAGGCGCGTCTGCGACTTCGGCGAAGCTGTTTTAGTCTTTTCAAACACCCCCCAGCCGAAGCCAGATATGGTAAAACGAAAGTGCGGAAAAT
>JAUVXL010000068.1 GCA_030603595.1 Sedimentisphaerales bacterium
ATTTTCCGCACTTTCGTTTTACCATATCTGGCTTCGGCTGGGGGGTGTTTGAAAAGACTAAAACAGCTTCGCCGAAGTCGCAGACGCGCCTCGGCGGGGCGATTCCTTCTGTTGTTACCCACAAATTATTTCAGAGAGCCAGAAAAATAGACCGTCTTTATCTGCTGTTTTTGAATCAAAGTGGTAATAATATAAAGAGGTAAGCTATGAGCAGGAATGTCACTTTGGGGGCAGTAGTGTTTGTTGGTTTGTTTTTAATTGCAGCCACAGGCATTGCAGCCGGGCCCGATGAGCAAACTGTGAAGCTGAATTGGAAGGATCCCGCTGTGTGGAAGCAGGATGGGATGTGGAAGATAACGCGATGTCCGGGAGGTCTTAACTTCCACAAGGATGAGAAGGCAGCGCACAACTCGATGTGCTGGATGAAGCTGGATAAGCCTTTGAAGAAAGGCCAGACGGTTGAGGTAACGTACAAGATGCAGGTTCCTTTCAAACACATTGATCTATTTATGGGTAACAATTGTGCATATCCACCGCGTGATCAATGGAAAGGGATATATGAAGATGGTGGGATGATGCCCGAGTTCGCCGAAGTGCTCAGTCTGGGTAACAGGCCGCAGACAACGTTGCTTACGTTGCGCAGAACAATCACCAGTAACGATGAAATAAACACGCTTGGTTTTCTTAGCTGGGGTTGGCGATGGGCATGGAGGGACCTGGCGTTGGACGTTGATACATGGATGGAAGTAACAGAGATAAAGGTGCTGCCGCCGGATGAAGACCCAAATTGGTTTGAGTGGGTATTACCTGAGCCGATTAACAAAAGGAAGATTCCAAAGCGTTCGGCGATTCAGGATTTCTTTCCGTTTGGAGTTTATATATCGTTGGGGAGCATGACGCGTATTGCGCAGCGTGAAGGTAAAGGTTTGTGGCAATTGATGGATGAAATCCTGGCGGATTTGGCCAAGCGAGGTATGAACTTTACGACGATGGTGAATATGGGCAGTTCGGACCTCGAGCAGATGGCTGAGATGCACGAGAAATACGGGTTGAAGATGAACCCTGCGTGTGGGCAGTTTGATCTTAAGCACACGAACTTCGAGCGTATCAAAGAGTCTTTTAAAGAAGCAGTGCTGAAGTTCAAAGGCGGCGATGTAATAGCGGGTTGGGGCTGTGGGGAGGAATTCCCACCGGCGAAGATGGAAAGGTTGAAACCTGCTCACGATTTCATTCATCAGTGGGATCCGGACAATACGGTTGTTAATGTTCACAACTGGATGCCGGACTATCACATTGCGTACAAATTACTTGACATCAGAATTGCGATACGGGACATCTATCCCTGGCATGGCATTCCACACATAGGGCCTGCGACGCCGGAGTCGTCGATATATTATTACGAGGATGATTTAGACAGGTGTCAGCAGTTGCTGCCTCAGGGCGCCAGTTTGTGGGTTTGTGCTCAGGGACATGGTGAAGGAGGCCCTGTGGGAAAGGGTGGGCACTACAGGACACCGACGTTAGCACAAATAAGGCTTCAGACCTGGGCGGCCCTCGGGCATGGTGTCCAGGGCTTTGAATGGTTCGTGTACCATTCAGAGGGTACACCGGAAAGGGCCGGATTCGATGGTCTTCGAGCGTTCGACGGCTCAGCAACCGACAGGCTTGTAGAGCTGGGTAAGCTGGCAAAAAAATTAGTGCCACTGGGTTCGATTATTGCAAAATGGCGTAAAGTTCGCATTCCTGTAGATACGGACAACCGTGACATCAGGGCGTATATGTTTGCCAGCCCGGATGATGAATTGTACATGGTTGTCTATAACCGGTCGGCTAAGCACCCTTCTGCTGGTAGAGTTCGTGTTCCTTTCACCGTTGGAAGAGACGCGAAGGACCTTGTCAACGCTACTAAGCTTGCGGTGACAGCAAGTGGCGCAAAGTCGATATTTTCGGTGAGCTTCAGTCTCGGAACCGGAACTATAATCTCGTTAGGGCGAAAGGTTCCGTAGGAACGGAAATTTATTTTTCTTCTTTGGGTCTTTCTGGCAAAAATCTTTTCATATGAAACACTATATCATTTAACAGGTAATTTAAGAATCAGAGAAAGGGAGAAGTCATGGAACATATAGGTTTGATTATCGTTATCGTGGTGTCGTTTATCGGCGTGAATTCCGGCATTATGGTTTTCGCAGCCAACTACATAAAAGCCGAGCCCCACGAGGCCCTGGTATTCACCGGCAGAAAGCACAGGGGCACCCAAAGAGGATGGGTCGCCGTTGTCGGCGGGGCAAAGTTCAGGATTCCCGTTCTGGAGGTAGTCAATAAGATATCTCTCAAGACGATGAACCTTCCCGAGGTGAGGGTCGAAGCGGCGTATTCGGCCGAGGGCGTGCCAGTGACTATCGAGGCCGTCGCCAACGTGAAAATCTCCAGCGAGCAGGAGATGCTTGCTAAGGCGGTCGAGAGATTTCTCGGAACTTCAGATCAGCAGATCAAGCAGATTATCAAGGAGACATTGGAGGGCCAGCTTCGTGACATTATTGGCGTTATGACCGTCGAGCAGCTTTATCAGGAACGAGATATGTTCGTCAATAAGGTGCTTCAGCAATCGGGCGATGAGTTGGCGAAGATCGGCGTGATCATCGACATCATCAATATTCAGGATATCCGCGACGAAAGGGGTTATCTCGAGGCCCTCGGCAGGAAGAGGACCGCTGAGGTTGTAAGGGATGCCGAAATCGGCGAGGCCGAGGCGAAAAGAGATGCGATGAAGCAGTCGGAGACGGCTCGGAGGGAAGGCGAAGTCGTGCGGGCCGAGCAGGAGAGACAGATTGCCGAGGCCGAGAAGAACCGTGATGTCGCCCAGCAGAACTATGTCGGCCAGACTCTCGGTGCGACGAGAAAGGCCGAGCAGCAGGGGCCCCTTTTCGAGGCTAAAGCCAAGCAGGAGGTTGTCGTTGAACAACAGAAGGTATTGGAGGAGCAGCAGAAGGCAAGAGAGAGAGTTGAATCTGCAAGGGCCGAGGCCGAGGAGCAGAAGTACCGGGCTGACAGGGTCATTCCCGCCGAGGCCGACCGGCAGGCGGTTATTCTCAAGGCAGAGGGCGAGGCCGCGGCCATTCTCAAGAGGGCCGAGGCCCAGGCCAAGGGTATTCAACTAACACTCGAGGCCGAGGCCGAGGGTCTGCGCAAAAAAGCAGAGGCATGGAACAGCTACGGCAAGGCGGCCCAGCTTAATCTGGCGCTCGAGGCGATCAAAGAGGTGGCCGGCAAGGGCGCCGACGCCCTCGGCGAGATCAAATTCGATAAGGTCATTGCCATAGACAGCGGCGGCGACGGCGATAATGCGGTGAATCGGATGCTGACGGCGGCGCCCGCAGGGCTGGTTAAGTTCATGGAGCAGATGAAGGCTGCGACCGGTATGGATCTGGCCGATATTCTCAAGAAGATAGATTCCATGGAAGATGAGACCGCCGCCTCAGCCCGGATAACAGGCGACGAGCCGGACGCCGGGCCTCAGACAGATGCAGATGCAGAGCCCAACACCGGCAAGGGCAAGAAGGCATAGTCCGCAAAGCCGCCTCGAATCCATAGAGCCATTGCGAATACTTCGCAATTTGGACGGACAGGATAAGAGATAAAGTATAAGGGCCGTCGGTATACGTCCGACGGCCTTTTCATTCGTGCCAATGCCGGATTTGGGGTTGTTTTGGGAATTGGAAAAACGGCCTTTTAAGGAGAACGGCAGGGTAGGTAATCAGAAAAATCTCAATGAATTGCGGTTTTTTTCAATAGCCCTGCTGTTGCTAGTTTCTCTTACCAACGCCATCATTCTGGGTGGATGGTATCCAATTCTCAACACTGACAGGGGCGCTCTTATGGCCCGCACGGTCATAAATCCATATCTCAACTTCCACTTTTCCAGCGTCCGGGAGTGATATCCAGAGAGCGGGTATATCCTCTGCTTTCCAGGGGTCTTCATTCTGCGGCCCTTTGTCCAAATATTCTCTCCACGCTTCTTCATTCTTTCGTTCGGCACCGTTTCGGATCATTATAGGGAAGAGGCGATTCGTTGTAGTTTTCTCCGACCTGTGTTCAAAAACGGGGTATTCCTCCTCAATCACATAGGGCTCATTGTCTGGTCTGGTATGCAACTCCCTTACACCGATGCCAACCAAGTCGCCATCCTCGTCTGACACTCCCACTATCAGAACCGGACCAGTCTCTTTCTTGAACTGGTCTAGTTGGGCCCGCACCAGGATGGGTTCTGGATCTATTGTACCGTTGTCACGCTTTAGTAGGACATCCTTCGCAAGGAACTTACTTTGGTCAGATGCTGTTGGATGTGTCATAACATTCGCACAGAATCGGATACTCCTGCTTCGGATCAGTTCATTTTCGCCCACAGGCGACGATTTGTCACACCCACAGACAAAGATAATCGCAAAAACTAGCAGAAAGATCGATATCATCCTGTCATTGACTAACTTCATAAATAGCATTCTAAGACTCACCTATTTCTTCTCCAATCTAATTCGTCCGTCGATTTCAAAGAGCCATTATTGAGTATATCACTCCTTGAAGCCGTAAACAACTTTGCTTTTTGCATTCCCAAACTGACCATCGGTCACTTTGAGTCATTTAGTTGCCGAGCCTTTCGAGTATCTCGTGATGCGCCAGCGTCCAGGCGGCGAGGGTCATTCCATCCCAGATTACATTCTTTCGGATCATATCTTCGATTTCTTCAGGTGTGCGGTAGAGAATCTCGAATTCCTCTGTGGCGTCGGGCGAAGCTGTGGCTGTCTGCAGATCGTCGGCCAGGAATACCCTGCAGATTTCGTTCGTGACTCCGTTATAAGGGTTGAACAGCGCAACCTCTCGCATCCGGCCCGCTCGATATCCTGTTTCTTCCTGCAGTTCCAGGTGAGCGGTTTGCAGGTAATCATGGCCGGCTTCGACGCTGCCGCACGGGAACTCCGCCGACTCGCGGTCCCCAAGATAGCGGAACTGGTTGACGAGGACTATTTTGCCTTCTTCGGTGACGGGGATCGCCATGCTTGCGCCGTTTGTGTGGACATAATGGTACTGCCCCGAGACCTTGCCGGGGATTTCAAACTCATCGACCTTGTACGTCCACCATGGATTCTCGGAGACGGTTTTCGTAGTTATTGTTTTCATTCGCTTCAACATACGGCATCCAACCTGTCAATCTTGTTGCGGTTCTGCTTCCGGACAATACGCCGACAAAGACATATAGTATTCTACACGGAATAGTTGTCGCAGTCTCGGCTAAATCGGGGGAGGTATTGGCGAGCAGTGCCCATCCTACATGGCTGAATATCGAACACCGAGCACCGAATTTTGAATGGTGAATTTGAGTCCCGGCCAAATACGTACTGGGCGGGGATGAGGGGTTAGTTTGTGGAGGGTTGGGTGTTGATTTTTCTGATTAGGTCGGGTAGTTCTGCGATGTGTTTTATTTTCACTGCGGCGTCGGGCGTCTTTTTTCCGTCGCTGGTGTAGGCTTCTTTTAGGGCGGCGTGCATACCGTTTTTGAGGGCCGGTGCGATGTCTTTATCGATGCGGTCGCCTACGAAGAGTATGTTCTCCGGGGCCTGGCCTATCCTCTCTGCGGCTATCTTGAAAATGCGTGGATCGGGCTTTCGAAAGGGAAATTGGTAGGAATAGAGCCTGACGTCAAAGAATTCCAGTATGCCCAATTGCTCCATGTGCTTTTCAAGGGCGTAGGCGTGCACAAAAGTATTCGATAAGATGCCAAGCTTGAAGCCGGAGCTTCTCAATGCCGTCAAAGTCTGTTTTATTTCGGGTTCGGTGCGGCCTATTTCGGTCAGGGGCTTATACCATAGCCAGGTCAGATGCCGCCACTGCTCGGGCGTGAGGTTGATGCCTCTCTTCGCGCCAGCCTTCTTGAGCAGTTCCAGCGAATCGAAATCCCGGCCCGTGAAGGCTGACATCAGGTGGCACAGGCGCAAACTAAGAAGATTCCTTAAGAAATACCACTTGAAGCTGCCGATCCGGTGGTCCAGGCTGTTGATATAATCGTATGTTAATCTTGCTCCTGCCGCAAAAATCTCGGCCTTCTTGATCCTGCCGAAATCAATGAGGGTATCGCCCAAGTCAAACAATACCGCTTTTATTTGCGTTTTTGGCGTTTGGGATGGGGTATTTCGGACCGCGTTCAAATATGATTTCTCCACTTATACCCTTGAAGGGTAACAATTCGGCACGAGTGAGATTTAAGTTGTTGTAAAGTTACTACCTACGGCACAAGTTACCCGCCCCTATGGGGCAGGCGAACGAACGGGCAATTTCAACCGGGAGCACTATGGTCCCTCAACGGCGGCATATTGTTGTCAAAAGCCTCGGCGGCCCACTGTATCATCTCGTCATCGGATATCGTCGAGACCCTGTCGGCGGCGTACTCGGCGTCGATCTTGTCTTTAATCTTCGTTATTCGCCGGTCGTGTTTTGGTATTTCAATCTCGTATCGTGCCTCGACCCAGTGCTTAATTCCTGCGGCGCCGGTTTTATCGGTAATAGCGACGCCTGCGGGTCTGTTTAGCAGTAGTTTGGTATTGAAGCAGTTGTATATTTCCTCGTTTTTGAGCAGTCCGTCGGCGTGAATTCCTGCGCGGGTAACGTTGAAATCCTTTCCGACGAGCGGGTAGTTGTGCGGCACGTTAAAGCCAAGTTCCTTCTTTGCGTAGTCAGCCAATTCGGTAATCGCGGCATAGTTAACGCCCTCGGTCATTCCCTTCAACTGTGCGTGCTCTACGACGAGCGCCTCTAAGGGAGGATTTCCCGTTCGCTCGCCGAGGCCGAATATGGCGCAATTTGCCGCGCTGCACCCGTATAGCCATGCCGTTGCGGCGCTCACCTGGACTTTATGCAGGTCGTTATGCCCGTGCCATTCGAGACGTTCGGGTGAAACGCCGATTTTTCGAAGGCCATGGATAAGTTTCGGGACGCTCCGCGGCAAAGCAACGCCGGCCCAGGGCAGGGCGAAACCGAGCGTATCGCAGAGACGAATCTTGACGGGCATATTGTACTCGGCTGAGAGTTTCAGCAAGGCGTTGGCAAAGGGGAGCACAAAACCTTCATAATCGGCCCTGGTAACGTCCTCGAAGTGGCATCTGGGAATCACGCCGCTATCGAGCGATGCTTTGACAACCTCGATATAGGCGGCCATCGCCTGGGCCCTCGTCTTTCGCAGCTTGAGGAATATATGGTAGTCGCTTGCGGAGGTCAGGATGCCGGTCTCAGAGAGCCCCATTTGGCTGACGAGGCGAAAATCGGCGGCGACGGCCCGTATCCAGCCGGTTACCTCCGGATACTTGTAACCTCGGTCTTTACACAACTCGACGGCTTTTCTGTCGCGTTTTGAGTATAAAAAGAACTCACACTGGCGAATTAGTCCGGTTCCTCCATCAATTTCGTGCAGGAAATCGTATATTCGCAGTATTTGTTCCGGCGTGTAGGGCGGGCGGGCCTGCTGGCCGTCACGAAATGTCGTATCCGTTATCCAGATGTTGTCCGGGATCTCGTATTCGAGTCTCTCGTTGTCAAACACGACCTTGGGGAACTGGGTATATGGAAACATATCCCGATATAGATTCGGTTTGCCAACATCAACAAGCTTAAGGTTTTTTTCTGGCATTACTTATCTCCGATACGAACATTCGGCAAAAATCCGGCGGCTATTTATACCCTTCAGGGTAATAAATTCCCGCGACTGAGATTCTAACTTCTTGTTCTAAAGTTACTTACCCGCGAACGAACGGGAAATTTCAACTGGGAACACTATATATCTTGGCAATCATTCTATCGTGTTCTGCCGCAGATGTAAAGGCGCAATTGGTTCGGTATGCAGTGTGGGGTGTGGCCCTTTGGCAGTGTGCAAACGGGGTATTCACAGGTGCGCGGCGGCATTTGGCGGCTTATGGGCGCTCTTTTTCAATACAGTAAAGGTAGCCGGCGATGCGCAGGAATATGCAGCCGTCGGCGATGGCCGGGGATGCGTAACAACGCCCATTAAGGTCATTCTCGGCAATTATGTTAAATTCGGCGTCTGCTGTGATCACGGTGGTCAAGCCCTTCGTGTTACAGGCGTAAACTTTTCCGTCGCCGGCGACGAGAGACGAGAGATATCTGCTTCCTTTCAGTCGCTTGTTCCAGAATACGGCACCGGTGCGGACGTCAAAGCATGTCATCCAGCCCTTATCGTTTACCGTAAAGAGCTTGTCGGCATAAATTACCGGTGAACAGTCGCCGGGAGGCTCCTCGTCCGATTGCCAGAGCTTCCCGGCCCTTGTGCGTCCGTTCGTACTGATAAGGCGCATCACTACGGTAGCGTTTGGCCCGTCTGTGCTGCCGCCCACGCAGAGCAAATCAGCGGATCTGGCCATGCTCGCGACGAGTTGGTCGGTGGGGATTCTTTGCATCCAGAGGAACCTGCCGGATTCGACGTCGTAGGAGGCTACGTTTCCGAGCGATGCAATTATTAGCTGCTCTTGATTGCCGTGACGGTATATCAATGGGGTGGTGTAGCATCCGCGTACGGTCTCCGGCTGGATTCTCCATCGGGTTAGGCTTGTTCGCTTGTCGAATGCTGCGATCCAGGTCGGTCTTTTACTGTACTCCTCTGCTTCCTGCACTATGATTGCGTTGTCTTTTGTCAAAACCGGAGAAGCGGAGGCGCCGTATCGACTGTTTTTGAGATAACCGGGGTCCCACTTTTTCCACAGAATCCGGCCTTGAAAATCCAGGCAGGCGGCTCCGACGCCGAAGTTGACGATGATGTGGGTTCCGTCGGTCGCGGCGGTAGGCGTTGCATACGTGCCGTCGCTGTGTTTGCGCTCTGCGGGGGCTATGAATACAGGCTGCTGCCACACGAGATTTCCCGTCTCCTTGTCGAAACAGAGGACCACCCGCTGGATTCCCAGTTGTGCTTCAAAGAAATTCGGGGGTATGAAGACGAGCAACGATAAAGCCGCCAACAAGGCCGCAGAACACAAGGACACCGCCCCTCCAAATTGCCATAGGTTTTTGTGCCTCCAGCGGATCCTCATGCTTCTGAGTGTATCGAGGGCGGCGGTTAGTCGATCCGAAGGTGCGGCAGTTTGTTCTTCGGACAACGCATCCGGCTGCTCTCGCTCGATTCTTAGGTAACTAATCAAATGCCAGCAGGCTACTATCATCGCCGGAAGCATGAACGCCAGTTTTTCCGACAATTCTATTGACTCGACCCACTGATCCTTGGGCGTGAACTTCACAAAAGGAATTGCGCTGCAAAGAACCGCTCCGGCTGCAATCAGGCGCCAGATCGAGTGCGCTTTGAGGCGACCAACGGCAACAGCCAATCCGAGCGAGGCAATGCCGCCCGATGTGAGCCAAACGGCCGCCCGCACGCCTGCGTCCATCGAGAAGAGATGCTCCATATCCGGATAGCCTTGGTTCGAGAGGAAAAGTCCGACCTTCGCGAAAATCGAATCAGAATGCTGACGCCAGAGAGTTACAAGCAATGCAAGAGAAATGAAAGCGAGTGATGTGATGCAGCAAAACAGCGTATTAAACCACCCTGCCAGGGCACGTTTGGCAAACGAAACGCCGTTTTGCTGTTTTGCCGCCGGTTTTCTAAGAAATCCTGCGACGGCTGTGATGAGATAGGCAAGCGCCAGAGCGGAAGTCGCAATGGCTGTGAGATTCTGCCAGGTTGCGGCTTTCGGGCTTTCGTAGGCGGTTGTCAGGATAACGCGACTGTTACCGACAACGGGCGATGAATTGCCCTTGCCGGGAATCCTGGTTTTCCATCTTATATTTTGGCTATTGCCGGTCCATACTTCAGGGAGGTTGGTCTCAGACGACACACCAAGTCCCTCAGGTCCTCGCCACTGGGGCCAGGGCGCCGCCGGTCCCTCATGCGGTTCGGTCCCGAATGCCGCAGCGTGCAGGCTTACCGATAGGAATAAGCAGACCGCCAATAACAGTCTTGCCGGATGGTTCACGTTGTTGTACCCGATTTTCTTAGACATTTCACAAAAGTCATTCTAATCGCCACAGTGAGAACGCATTGTATCATAAATACTATCCAATGCAAATTTTCAAGAATGGGGCCAGCCCGGGTGAACAACAGATGCGAATTTCCTTGTCGTCGAGCCGGGTATATCTTATCTTGATCGCAGAAATACCGAGCAGGGCACAAAGATTATTAAGGAGAAAAGACAGATGAAAGCAGAACAACAGAGTAGAAGGCAGTTCATTAAGCTGGCCGGTGCGGGGGCGGCTGTTTCATTGACCGGGACGGCGGACGCCTCGGCAATGTTGTACAGTTCAAGAATCGCAGTGAGAGGGGGCAAGCCGCAGTTCAAGCTTGGTTTGGCTTCGTACACGTTACGAAAGTTCAAGCTCGATGAGACATTGGCGATGACCAAGCGGGTCGGATTGAAGTATATCTGCTTCAAGAGCTTTCATTTGGCGCTGGACAGCAGTGACGAGCAGATACGCGAGGTCGTCAAAAAGGTCAAGGACGCCGGGCTGATTCTCTATGGCGGGGGGGTGATCTCGATGAACAAGGAGGCCGATGTGGACAGGGCGTTCGAGTACGCCAAGGCCGCGGGGATGAAGGTTATCGTCGGCGCGCCTTCGCCGGGGCTTCTGGGGCTGGTGGATAAAAAGGTCAAGCAGTACGACATCAAACTGGCCATTCATAATCACGGTCCGGGGGATAAGAATTATCCCACGCCCGACCAGGCCTACGATAAGATCAAACAGTATGACAAACGAATCGGCTTTTGCCATGACATCGGGCACACGCAGCGATTGGGGATCGATCCGGTCGTCTCGACCGAGAAGGTCGCGGACCGCCTGCTCGATGTCCACATGAAAGACGTCACCGGCCCAACGACGAAGGACAGCGGCTGTGAAATCGGTCGCGGCGTGATTGACATTCCGAGGTTTCTGAGGACCCTGATAAAGATCAATTACGCCGGGATCGTGTCGTTCGAATACGAAAAGGACGCCGACGATCCGCTGGCGGGCCTGGCCGAATCCGTCGGCTACGTCAAGGGCGCTCTGGCCGCCATACAGCCGTCGGTTGCCAAAGATAAGTTCCTTGCCCCATAAGACAGGCCACAGGCATCGAGTATCGAGCACCGAGTCAAATTAACCGGGCTTCGCCTGGGACTTTTACAATAGCCTCATCCTGTCATCCCCGCGAAGCTTGTCCTCGACCCCGATCGGGGAGCAGGGGTCCAGAGCGAAAAAGCTGGATTCCCGCTTCCGCGGGAATGACAAACACTGTTTCCGCAACAGAAACTAAATAACAAATTCCTATACCATCAAGTTAGTTTCACTTTTCTTTGCTCCTTGGCCGATTTGTATATCGCGAGTATTACTTCTACGGCTTTTCGTGCTTCTGCTCCGTCGATCCAGAAATCTTCGCCTGTTTCGAGGGCTTTTAGGAATGCCTGGAAGTTTCTCGTATGATTTTCGTAGTCTATTGCGGCCGGGTCTGAGACTCCTCCTCCGCCTGTGATGCCGCCGAACTTGGCTCGTATTTCTTCGTCCTGCGGTTTTTCATCGGCGAACTGCCAGACGGTGAAGCTGTCCTCGACCTGGATGACGGTGCCCTTTGTGCCCATGATCTCGAAGCGTCTGAACTGGCCGGGCCAGGATGCGGTGGTCCCGTAGATAACGCCTAATGCGCCGTTGGCGTACTTCAGGGCGGCGACGGCGGTGTCCTCGGTCTCTATGTCGTGGCCGATGGCGCCGGTATATGCCTGGAGCGATTCGATGGGGGGCATTATGTCGCAGAGCATATCGACCATGTGGATGGACTGGTTCATCATCGCTCCGCCGCCGTCGAGCTTCCATGTGCCGTGCCATGAATCCTTGTAGTACTCGTCCGTTCGCCACCAGGGGACGTAGATGCCGGCGTAGCTGATCGTTCCGAATCGGCCCGAGTTTATCGCGTCTCGCAGGACCTTCTGCGAGTCGTTGAAGCGGTATGGGAATATTCCGCCTAATCGCGTGCCTGCCTTTTCGTGGGCTGCGATCATTGCGTCTATTCTATCGAGCGTGATTTCGACGGGCTTTTCGCATATTACGTGCTTGCCCGCTTCGGCGGCGGCGACTGCCGGCTCGAGGTGAAAGCCGCTCGGCGTGGCGATGGTGACAACATCTATATCGTCGCTCGCCATCATATCCTGATACGTATCGAATGCCTTGGCGTCGTATTTTTCAGCCAGCGCGGCGGCCCTTTCGGGGATCTTGTCGCAACAGCCGACGAGCTTCGCGTTATCGAGGTCGCCTATTGCGCGTGCGTGAAAATCGGCGATCAGGCCCGAACCCACTACTCCCAAATTCCAGGTTTTCATGTTTCGTTATCCTTTCAAATTGTTTTCAGGCCATCGATAAGATTTGAGATTGCCGCGTCGGCCTTTGGCCTCCTCGCAATGACAACTGCTGTGAATTTAATCACACTGTAAACCGACCTCTGCGGAGAGTTCTCTTACTGCTGCGATAGCTTTTGAGAACAACTCGCTTCCGGTCGAGCCTCCGAACTGGCCGCCTTGCTGGAGGTGCGGCTCCATTGTCATGCAGCCGTCGTAGTTCATCGCCGCTAATTCTGCGAGCATTTCTTTTATTTGGCCGTCGCCTTCGCCGGGGATGCTGCCGACGTCGGTGGCGCCGAGTTTCCAATCCTTAATATGAATGTGCACGATGTACGGCTTCATTACGGGGAAGCACAGCTCGACGTTGTTGGTCATTTTCTCGCCCCAGACGAAGTTGGCCGGGTCATAGACCAGTCGCAGCTTTGGCGAATTGACGGCCTCGACCATCTCGACGCAGTTCTCGGCGGTGTGGCCGTAGATGTTGGCCTCGTTCTCGTGGACCATCGTAACATCGACATCCGTGAGCAAATCCGCCTTCGCCGCCATGCGATCCATTACCTGGTCGCGATAGTCGTCGATATTCTTGCCCTCGGGTGCGTAGTAGCTGAACATCCGTATGAAGGGCGTTTCGAGCAAGATCGCCAGGTCGATGGCGTGCTTGAATTTGTCGAGGTGGGGCTCGAACGGTTCATCGAGCTTCACCTTGCCTATCGGCGAGCCGATGGCGCTTACCTTCAAGCCGTGGTCCTGTATCATCTTTTTGACCTCGTCCAACTCGCCTTTGCTCAGGTCCATCAAATTCTTCCCGTCCACAAATCGCGGCTCGATGTAGCCCACACGCTCCTTGGCAAGGTATTCGACCTGCGCGAGAAAACCATCCGTTACTTCATCCGCAAATGCACTTAATTTCGCCATTTTCTATTACTCCGTTTCTCATTTTTTGCCACCAAGGCACTAAGACACCAAGTTTTATTGTATTGGTTTTTGATTTTCCTTTTCTTCGTGTCTTTGTGTCTTAGCGGCTATTTTTCAAATCTTGCCGCTAAATCGGGCAGGTTCCTTTTTATTTCGTCTAACCGATATCCGAAGCCGGGGCCTTTTATTGTTGAGAGGTCAACCTGACCGTTGCGTCGTCGATACAAGCCGGGGTGGACGGCCTCTTCTGGTTGTGAGGCGGCCGGGTAGAACTGCATCGCGTTGGTCTCGACTCCCATGATCGTCCCTGCGTGTGCGGCGAGACGGACGTGTGGAATCTGGGCGAGCATGGGGTTGGTGAGGTCCTGGACCATTAGAGTCATCCCGTGCGCCTTTGCCCAGCACAGGCTCAGGATCGCGCCTGATTGAGTCTTGCAGGTCTTGAGGGCGACTCCCGTCCAGCCCAGGCTTCGGCCGAGTCGGATGAGCTTCCAGTCGTGTGCGCTTTCGTCCATGAATAGTGGCTTTCGGGCCGAGACGCTGTGGACGTCGATCTGGTTCTCTTCCAAGTCGTAGGGGAAGGGCTGCTCGACGTAGAGTATCATCTGGTAGATTCGCGGGTGCTCGACGATGAGGCAGTCGAGGATGTCGTTGACGTAGGCCGGGTCGGTGACTGTGCAGTTGAAATCGCTTGTGAGCCAACAGACGCCGTGCTCAATCGCAATATGGCCGACTTTGACGAGCCGTTCGTAGTCCCAGATCGCGTCGTTGCCGCGGAGTTTCACTTTCAGGCACGTCAGGCCATCGCGCTCGATCCAGTCGGGCAGCAGGACGGGGTAGCCGTCGTTGGGTTCCTGGCCGGTCAGTTCCGAGGCATTGAGCAGGTCCTTGCCGCCGACTAAGTGCCAGGCGGGCAGCGCCTTGGGTGCGGGGAATTCGAGAAAATCGGCGGGGTATTTGCCTGCAAACGATACGTTCGATCCGTCGGCCGGGTCGATAAGGCCCGCCAGGTCGGTATTCATAAATTCGGGCGTGTAGGTTGTATAGACATCGCGTTCGAGAAGCTCGCCGAAGGCGTCGTGCAGGGCTACGTCGAAGGCCGAGCAGCAAACCAACGCCGCCAACCACGGCATCGCCTCGGCCTCATCGCCTCGCCCGCTGTTCAAATCCTCCAATAGGTCGGGCAGAACCTCCTCGATAAAAGCCGCGCCCAATTCGATCGGATGACCCTGCCTGTCGAATCCAGCCCAGGCCTCGGCGACAATCTTGCAGAAAAGCTGCATCGAATCGCATCTATACCTGTAAGCAGCACTGCTTGGCCAAGCCCACTGAACGCTAAGCGGAGTCTCACCCCAGCCCCGGGCAGTATTGCCGTTCGCATCCCTGACCGTAATGCAGACCCGCGCGCATATAACCGAAGTCAGCGTCTCAGGCCCGAACTTGAGCGGGACCCGCGTTTCCACGCCAATAAAGTACAAATCCACAGCCGTCGCGGCGATATCCGTTTTCATCGCAAGTTCCTTGATGCCCTGTTTAACAATATTTCAGCCACTCGGCAGTCGAAGCAGCCGTGTAGAAAAGCTCCTATTTCACTATGCACGAGATTCACCGATGGTTGATAAGGTAGATTCTTATCCGGCGGGCGATTATTGTCAACCGAAACTTCTGCTTATTGTCGAGCGTTGGTGTTTGGGCGGGCGGATTTCTTTTCCAACAGGGGCTTGCGGGGTGGGATTGTTCGGGCTATACTGAAGAATTCGATGGGGCTTGCCCCCGGAATGGTGAAAACCGTCTGAAAATGTAACTTATGCGCGATTGAAAGGAGTAAAGGATGAAACTTAACAGGAAGTTGAATATGGGTATGGTTGGCGGCGGACCTGGGGCTTTTATCGGCGAGGTGCATCGCAGGGCCTCGCGGATGGACGGTCAGATTCAATTAGTATCGGGCGCGTTCGACATCAATCCCCGTAAATCCAAGCAGCAGGGAAAGGAGCTTATGCTGCCGTCGAGGCGGGTATATCGCAACTATCAGGAGATGATCGAGAAGGAGTTCAAGCTCCCCGACGGCGAGAGGATCGATTTCGTTGTGATTACCACGCCGAACAACTGGCACTTCCCCATTGCAAAAGATTTCCTCGAAGCGGGTTTCCATGTGATGTGCGAGAAGCCGATGACGTTCAACGTCGCCGAGGCCAAGCAGTTGAAGAAGCTGGTTCAGAAGTCACGCAAGGTCTTCGGGCTGATGCACAACTACACCGGCTATCCGATGGTGAAACTCGCCAAGGACCTGGTCCGCGGCGGCGAGGTCGGCAAGATCCGCAAGGTCGTGGTGCAGTATCCGCAGGGCTGGCTTGCGACGCCTATCGAGAAAACGGGCCAGCAGCAGGCCGCCTGGCGAACCGACCCCAAGCAGAGCGGCGGGGCCGGCTGCATGGGCGATATCGGGACTCACGCCGAGAACCTCTCCGAGTATATCACCGGATTGAAGATTAAAGAGATTTGCGCCGACTTGAGCATTTTCGTCAAGGGCCGCAGGCTCGACGACGACGGCAACTGTCTGCTGCGATTCAACAATGGGGCAAGGGGCATCCTGCACGCCAGCCAGATCTCTATCGGCGAAGAAAACAATCTCGCCATCTGGATTTACGGCGAGGAGAAGAGCCTCGAATGGCATCAGGAGCATCCGAATTACCTGTACGTCAAGGCGCCGGACGGCCCGGAACAGGTTTGGAAGCGAGGCAATGATTACGTCGGAGCGGCAAGCCCGGCGGCCGGTCGCGCCACGCGTCTTCCGTCCGGCCACCCGGAGGCATTCTTCGAGGCCTTCGCCAACAATTACGTCAACTTCGCCGATACCGTGCGGGCGAAAATGACCAGGACCAAGCCGGACCCGCTGGCGCTGGACTTCCCGAACGTTGACGACGGGCTGCGAGGCATGCTCTTCATCGAAACCGTCCTGGCCAGCACCAAGAGCAAGAAGAAGTGGACCGCCTTCAAGAAGTAATGTTGGAGGTATGAAAATTTTTCGAAAGGACCTATTTATGAGAAAGAATTTGAATAAAGATACCGGTGGATTCTCTCGCAGAGATTTCATCAAGGCCTCTGCAGTTCTTGCTGCTGCGGGGCTGGGAGCGAATCGGCTTTATGCTGCCGGTTCGGACAAGATTCGCGTCGGGCTGATCGGCTGCGGCGGTCGAGGCAACGGGGCACTGGGCAATCACCTTGCCGCGTGCAAGCACATCGGCAAGGACGTCGAAGTGGTCGCCACGGCTGACTGGTTCAAGGGCAGGGCCGAGGGCGCCGGCAAAAGACACGGCGTCCCCGCCGAGCGGTGCTTCGCAGGCGCCAACGGCTACAAGCAGCTCCTTGCCACCGACATTGACGTTGTGGTGATAGCGACGTCTCCGAATTTCCGTCCCGTGCATTTCGAGGCGGCGATCAAGGCGGGCAAGCACGTCTTTATGGAAAAGCCCGTAGCAGTGGATCCACCCGGCGGACGCAGGGTCATCGCGGCCGGCGAGCTGGCCAAAGAGAAGGGTCTGGGCGTCGTCGCCGGTACGCAGCGGCGTCACCAAAGAGGCTACCGACGCCAGGCGTTCGAGATCGAAAACGGCGCCAAGGGTAAGGTCACCGGCGGCAGAGTTTCGTGGTGCGGCGGAGCGCTTTGGTATCAGAGGCAGAAGGAAGGCGAGAGCGATGCCGATTACATGGTTCGCAACTGGGTGAGCTTCACGGGGATGTCCGGCGACCACATCGTCGAGCAGCATGTTCACAACCTCGACGTCGCCAGTTGGTTCATCGGTCGTCCCCCGGTGAGCGCCCTGGGCTTCGGCGGCAGGGCTCGCCGCAAGACCGGCGATCAGTTCGATTTCCACAGCATCGATTTCGATTGGGGCCAAGGCGTAAACATTCACAGCATGTGCCGGCAGATTAACGGCACCGAGGGCGGCGTCTGGGAGAACTTCGTCTATAGCGGCAGCGACAAGAAGGTCGATGTGCCCGACTTTGAAGAGCACGGCGGAGCTTACGTACAGGAGCACGTCGATCTGCTCAACAGTATTCTCGCAGGCAAGCCGCTCAACGAGGCTCGCAACGTTGCAGAGGCTACGCTAACGGCGATCATGGGCCGTATCGCTACATACACCGGCAGGAAAATAAAGTGGGCCGACCTGACTAAGAACAAGAATTCTCAGTGGTACAATTTTACTCTCAAGCCGACCGCAGAAGACTTTGAGAAAGGCCCCGTGACCGCTCCCGAGGACGAGATCGCAGCTATTCCGGGAAAGGATTAGTCGCAGAAAAGTGTTTGTCGATGGCCTACTCGGCGCTGACGTCGAATAAGGCTTGGATGCAGATGCTTTTAGCGGACAACCAAAAAAGTCGCGTCATTTAAGGCGCGACTTTTTTATTGGTCTGTTTGATTATGTCCACCGAAATTTCCTTCCGGTGAAGCACGCTGCGATTATCTTGTTTGCTCGATTTTTGTGAATTTGACGATGGCTCCGCCTGTTTGCGGATGTGGGGCGATTGTCCCGGTCAGGCCGACCCTCTTGCTTATGAGTTTGTCGTAGTCGGCGGGTGCGGCTTCTGTTGCGGGCCGGGCATAGCAAACGGTCTTGCCCGAATCGTTCACTATCCGGTAGTGTTTCAGTTGGGGCTCGGAACTATAGATACTCGATGCCTTAAGCGTTCCGACAACTGCGAATCGGCCCCGATTCTTCACCTGCGCCAGTCGGGTTATGCGGGCCCTTTCAATGCGGTTCTGAGTAGCTTTCAACTGCCTATTCTGGAGCGCAAGCTGCTTGGAGACCGTCAAGACCAGTTCGTAGCGATCGATTTGTCTCAGCACAAAATCGCAGTAGCGTGCGACCCTGCCGGCTTCTTTATTGGCGGCGATATCTTCGAGCGCCTTTCGGATGCTTGAGTAATCCTGGGTTGCCAACGGCTTGGCTCGCTCGGCGAGGATTTTCTTTTGAAGGTCCTCGTATTGGGCCAGCAACTTAGGATCGACAGATGGCTTCGGCGGCGGGGCAACTGTTGTTACCTTGACGTCGTTAACATCGACAACATCGACAACATCGTTGGCGTCGGGGGGGGTGTTGGCATCGACGATCTCCACGACCGGCGGCGCCGTCCCCGGCACAAGCGGCCTGGTGAACTTGGTGCTGACCCAGAGATATGCGCCGCTCGGCGGTGCGATCTTGTAGTAATTGTCTTTCTGCTCGCCCAGCAGCCTGACTTTTTCTCCGCGGTCGAGCTTGAGTTGCAGTGTCGAGTGAATCGGCTTGACGAGGTCCGAGCCGGCGTACACGCGAACTCCGTCACCCGTGACGATTCCCGTCCCCTGGCTGTCCGGGTCGATGCTGACATAGGGCACATAAATCCAGGAGAAACTTCCCGGGGGCGGGACGATGCATGACCAGCTAAACTGCCGAGAGACGACTTTCACCTTATCGCCTTTGTTTGTTTTGCCGCTGTTGTAGTAGTTGGTGCCTGGGCCGGAGCGAACATAGACATTATCGCCGGTAATCTCGGCGGCGTAGGGGAAGGCCGGCGCGGTCAGAGCGTTGGCATCGGCTGTCGGGGCCGGAGTTGAGGATGCAAGTTGCGCAAAGCCTGCCGACGTAAAGCCGGCCAAGACCACTATGACAAAAAAGCTGCTATATGATTTCATTGTTCTATCTCCCAAAAAGAGATTCCTGCCCAAAACCGCCAACGGCGGGACAGCGGGCACTTTTGCTCAATTTAGCCCTAAGCGTAAGCGACGGGATAAAACCCCCTCCCTTACGGTCGGGGCTTGTTAGTTCACGTTGGTTCT
>JAUVXL010000106.1 GCA_030603595.1 Sedimentisphaerales bacterium
GTTTAAATGCCAAAGCAAAACTGACTACCAGAAAAGCCTATGGCTTCAAGGCCTTCAAAACGCTTGAATTGGCCTTATATCATACTCTCGGGGCACTGCCCCAGCCGATTGAAGCCCACAAATTCTTTTGAAGAGGCAAAATTAGAAAGGACAGATTATGAGTGTTTGGCGCAACAATAGAATAGTAATGGCTTTATGTGTAATGTTCACGTTAACGGCACTGAATTTGCCGACACTGGCGTATCCACCCGACCCGGAAAACGCTGCGCTTCTATACTACCAGAGCTTCATCACTTACGAGAGGGCTAAAGGCACGCTTGGTCCGAAGGTTCAGGATGTTGCCGAGGGCAAGATTGCACCGGACAAGGAAGTCAAAGACTACCTCGACCGCTGTCGCGGCGCGATAGAATTGGCGGTAGTCGCCTCAGAACTGCCTCAATGCGACTGGGGGCTGCGGTACTCCCAGGGCTTTGATATACTCCTGACGCATCTTGCACAAATCCGAAGTCTCGCGCGTAATCTGATTACGGATGCGCGGATACAGGCCTCCGAGGACAACCACGAGTTAGCTTTAGAGCGATGTATTACAACTCTGAAAATAAGCCGACATGTCGGGGATGAAACGTTAGTCTCATTTCTCGTGGGTACAGCCGTCGAAAGAATGGCCGGTAGTTGCATTGGCGATCTGCTCGGTCAGAAGCGAGCCGATTCGGAATCGCTCAAATCGATCAAGGACGAATTGGCTGGTCTGGCCAAGAGGGCTCCTTCGGCCGAGAATTCGTTCGATATCGAGCGACAGATGGTTATTGACCAGATTAAGATGGAGAAGATCGGCGATCTGATGAGGAGTCTTGACCCCGAAAAGAGCGAGGAGGAGGTACTCAAAGAGGTGCGGAAATTTGGAGGCGAGGAATTTCTTAAGAAGATCCGGGATTACTACTCCAGCTATATGAAATCTCTGATGTCCATACTCCGGAGCCGCAAGTCATACGCCGAAATCCATCGGCAGTTGGCTGAGCTTGCCAAGAAGCCCGAAAAAGAGCAGGAGAAGAATCCCGAAGTGATGCTTACCGCGGCGCTTACACCGGGTGTCTCGAAGATATACGGCAATATGATCAGGGGCAGGACACAGGCCAACGCCCTCAGGGCCGCAGTTGATATTTACATATCGAGGGGCAAAACGGGACAACTGCCCAACGCCCTTCCAAGCGGTCTGCCCAAGGATTTGTTCAGCGGGAAGGATTTTGAGTACAAGAAGACGAAGGCAGGATTTCTGCTTCGCTGCCGCAGCAAGGATTTAGACAAGGATAAAATCCAAGAGTACGACTTCAAGGTCCCGAAGTAAGGCAACTCGTTTTTAAGTATGAAAAAGCCGGTTTCCCGCCGGATAAAGGGCGGGAGGGGGTTGTTGAAAAACCCCATAGCAATGACCGGCCAATGGCACAAAGGGTGGTTCTCGGTGTCTGGACACACGGCCAAACGAGTTTGGCCGTGCCACCCTTGGTGGTGAATTTGGACTTTTTCAACAATCCGGGAGCCGGTTTTTTTTTGTCCTTTCAATCAGGATATGTGACGTGGCCGTACCGGCGACTGCTAAACACAAGGACTGCGTGGAATATGATACTGTTACCGCCAAATCAGTGTTTTTGAACCACGCCCAAAAATGGGTTGACGTCTCTGGAGTGGATGGTACAATCTCGCGGCTCTATTAACCGCATTATTTACTTTGGAGGTACATAACTCTGATGGGTGACGCAACTGAACTGCTGAAGCAAAAGCTGACAACGGAAGACTATAACAGGCTGACGGCCCTTGCCAATGCGAAGCTGCATGCGTTCGTAGCCGATGCGATTGAACTGACGGGGGCCGAGTCGGTCTATGTTTGCACCGATTCGAACGAAGATCGGGCCTATATCCGGGCACTGGCGCTTGAAAAGGACGAGGAGATAGCCTTGAACATCAAGGGCCACACATGCCATTTCGACGGATATTACGACCAGGCCCGCGACAAGGCGCGGACGAAGTATCTGCTGGCGAAGGGTTCGGACCTTGGGGAGAGCCTCAGTTCAATCGAGAAGCAGCAAGGCGTCGAAGAGGTGCGTTCGCTGCTGAAGGATTCGATGGTTGGGCGTCAGATGCTGGTGCTGTTCTTCTGCCTTGGTCCTGTGGATTCGGAGTTTTCTATTCCGTGTGTTCAGATAACGGATTCTCCTTACGTTGCGCACAGTGAGACGATTCTGTACCGCCCCGGTTACGAACAGTTCCGCAAGCTCGGTTCTTCGGACGAGTTTTTCAGATTTCTGCATTCGGAGGCCGAGCTTGAAGACGCTGTGAGCAAGAATATCGACAAACGGCGAGTATATATCGACCTCGAAGAGGACATGGTCTATAGCGTTAACACGCAGTACGGCGGCAATACTATCGGTTTGAAGAAGCCGGCGCTGCGGCTGGCTATCAATAAGGCCTCGGACGAGGGCTGGCTGGCCGAGCACATGTTCGTACTGGGCGCTCACGGGCCGGGCGGGCGGGTAACTTACTTTGCGGGGGCATTTCCTTCCGCGTGCGGCAAGACTTCCACTTCGATGCTGCCGGGCCAGACTATCATCGGCGACGACATCGCGTATTTCCGCAAAATAAACGGGCAAATGCGTTCCGTGAACGTTGAAAAGGGCATCTTTGGGATCATACGAGACGTTAGCGCTCAAGACGATCCGGTGATTTACGAGGCCCTGATGAATCCTTGCGAGGTTATCTTCTCGAACGTGCTGATCGACGGTGAAAACAGGCCTCACTGGCTTGGAATGGGCGGTGAGCTGCCGAGCGATGGGGTTAATCATTCGGGCCAGTGGCATACAGGCAAGACCGACGCCGACGGCAAGGAGGTAACGGCCTCGCACAAGAATGCTCGTTATTGCCTGAACATTGCGGATCTTAAGAATATGGACCCGCTGATAGACGACGCCGAAGGCGTGCCTGTCGGTGGCGTTGTCTATGGCGGACGAGACAGTGATACGTGGGTTCCCGTCGAGCAGGCGTACAACTGGGCCGAGGGCATTATCCTCAAGGGCGCTTCTCTGGAATCCGAGACAACCGCTGCGACGCTGGGCGCCGAGGGCGTGCGAACGTTTAATCTGATGGCGAACCTTGATTTTCTCTCGATTCCGCTCGGTAGATACATCCGGAACAATCTGGACTTCGCCGAGGGCGTTGAGGATCCACCCTTGATCTTCTCAGTCAATTACTTCCTCAAAGACGAAAAGGGCAAGTACCTCAACGGTATGGGCGATAAGCTGGTCTGGATTCTCTGGGCTGAGCTGCGCATCAACGGCGACGTCGAGGGTATCCGGACGCCAACAGGCATTATCCCGAAATACGAGGATTTGGCGGGTCTATTCAAGGACAATCTCGGCGCCGAATATACACAGGCCGACTACGTGCGGCAGTTTACGGTTCGCATACCCGAGAACCTCGCCAAGCTCGACCGCGTCGAGAAGGTCTATAGAGAGAAGGTCGCCGATACGCCTGCAATTCTGTATCAGACCTTCGACGAGGCCCGCAAACGTCTGAACGAAGCGGCCAAAAAATACGGCGACAACATCTCGCCGCTCGATCTGCCCGCTGAGTAATACCGCGTTTCATAAGTGGTCCGACTATAAAGGAAACGGAATTTTGCTCTCCGAATAGATTTCCGTCCGGGGGTTTTCGTTGCGCTGCGTGTCTCCTCTTGCCTCTTGGGGACAGGCTTCGCTCGGTCGAAACGACAATGTAGTCGCGAAACTTACGAAGCACGGTAGTAGGCAGCGGTGGTTTTAGGCCAGAGGGAGAATGATTAGTCGGATTTGGGCGGGCGGCGGAGATCTGTTAGCCAGTATAGTATCATTCCTGCGATAAGCACGGCGGCAAGCACTTGGAGGCTCCTCGGTTTTACGTTCCAGGCGTAGGATACGGTGCTGTAAATCAGGAATGCGCAGACCGCGCAAAAGATAATCGTAGTGAAGGGGTAGCCTGTGACGCGGTAGGGTCGTTCGATGTGGGGTTCTTTGCGTCGCAGTACTATCACTGTCAGGCTGGTTGCGAGGTAAAAGGAATAGACAGGTGCGGCAGTGTAGAGGATCGTATCGACGAATGAGCCGAGGGCTACAATCAGGATGATCGCAATGATGCCTTGCAAGAGAAGCGCCCCGGCCGGCGTGCCCGTTCGGGCGTTCCACCTGCCGACGACCCGAAACGCGCGGTGTTCTGCGCCCATGGCGTATGAGATGCGTGCACCGGTGAAAATCAGACCTGAGACGGCGCCGAGGGCCGAGATGCAGACCAAGACACTGACTAACCTTCCTGCAATCCCGACATCGAGGGCTGTTGAAACGGTGTCGGTCGCGACGGCACTGGAGTTGGCCAAGCCCTCGTAGCCCAGTGTGTAAAGGAAGGCTCCGTTGACCAGTAGATAGAGCACGCCCACCGCGACCGACCCGAGGACCAGGGCGCGAACGATATTGCGCCGGGGATTCTTAACTTCAGCGGCCACGTAGGCCATTTCGTTCCAACCGCCGTAGCAGAACAGCACAAATACCAGGGCTAAGCTTATGGGTATTGCCTCGACCGGCTGGACGGGGGCGGGGCTTTTCGGTCCAAAGGCGGCAACGCCGACGATGGCAAGCAGGCCCAGCGCCTTTACGGTGGTCAGGATGTTCTGGGTCCACTTGCCTTCCTTGACCCCAACAATGTTTATCGCGGTGAGGACTACTACGGCGGCGGCGGCGAAGGCTCGCTGGCTGTGTTCGGGATGGGCGGCAAGCGGGTCGTAGATTGTGCGAGCGTAGAGTGCAAATGCAAATGCCATTACGGCGATATCGCCCGGGCGGATTATCGCAAGCTGGCCCCAGCCGAATAGGAAACCAGCCCAACTGCCGTAAGCACGACTTAGATAAACGTAATCGCCTCCTTCTTTGGGATATGCGGTGGCCAGTTCGGCGTAACCTAGCGCGCCGCATAGCGACAGCAGGCCTCCGATAACCCAGATCGCGAGTACGCCCCACCAGCAGAAGGCGCCTTTGGCAATATCAGGCGCTATCTGATAAATGCCGGCACCGATGATGATGCCGACGATGATGCAGGTGGAATCGTAAAGGGACAGTTCTCTTTTGGGTGTTATGCGCATGATCGGCTCCCGCTAACCGGGCGGACTCATTTTGCGTATATGGGGTTTATTTTGGCTATTCGCGTTGACCTTTTTTTGAGTGTTGCCTCGATTCCTTTCCAAGTCAGGGTGTCTGTTTCTCGATGTATTGCATTTGCATTCGAGCAATTGGTGATTCCAACCGCGGTCCTCCGCTTTCCGGTCTATTCTTCTATCCTGTTTGGTGCGGCTGGGGGGGCGGAATTCAAATCAGTGGGTGGACGATTCGGGTCATCCGGGCGAGGTCGCCGGTCGAATGAGCCACGGCTTCCGCGAGAACCATCCCGCGGGCGATTCAAGCCTCGCCCAAAATCTCGTGGCGGGCGGTTCGGGTCGTCGGGTCCGAAGCCCGGGGCGAAGGGCCCGGGGCCTCTACGAAAACTGTCGCGCGGGCGGTTTGGATCCCCTGGTCCTTGGCGAAAGCCGTTCCATGGCCGATTTGGGTCGTCTGGACGCCGACCGGGGCCTCTGCGGGAGCGATTCGGATCGCCCGGGCCTCTGCGACGACCGGACCCAGGTCCTCCCTCCCCTGGTCGCCGACCTCCCCGGCGCCAGCCCTCGCTGAAGCGACGCTGAAAGTCTTCATGCTCCCGCTGCCACTTTGGCCTTTGTTCCTCGGTCAAGGCTGCGAGGATTTTACTGTTCATTTCGTCGACTATTTTCTCAATTTCCGGCTTGGCCTCTTCTTGTATTTCGTGAAGTGCGTCGAAAGCTGTCTTTGAAATCAGTTGTATCTCTTCCTTTTGTTCGGGCGTGAGGTCCAGAATGTGTTCGAGGCGTCCTACCATCATAAGACTGGACCATGTCGGGTCGCCGGGACCGGCAAACGGTTTGGGAGGAGGAAAGAGTATAACAGCGAAAGCTGCGCCGATGGCGATGCCTGCGATCAGTATGATCAGGCCGAACAGCGCCATGCGTCTGCGGTGCAGTTTCTGCAGTTGATCGACGGTCGGGGTTTGGGTTGTCTCTGTCTGACTCATTGCACCACCCATGAAACTGCTTGTGAAAGTTCGTAAAGCGGATCGCTCCAGGTCTGATACACGAGGACCGCCGCAACAGCGACGGAGGCGGCTACGGCGGAGGAGAATGCGGCCAGCCAAATAAGGGGCCTGTCGGAGGCGGGCTCAAAACGGGTCTGCTCCCCGGAGAGTATTGCGATTACCCTGCCGGCGACGTCCACGTTAGGGGCCTGGTCGCTGCGGGCACGAGCGATAAGTGCGTCGAATTGGTTTTTGTCGTTCATTCTTCTGCCTCCTCAGAGGTCTGGGCCAGCAAATTCTCCAGTCTCTTCCTGGCCCGGAGTGTCTGAACTTTAACCATACTCTTGGTCCAGCCCGTTCGGTGGGCGGTTTCGGCCACATCGCATCCTTCGAGGTATCGCAGTGTCAGGACGAGTCGGTCTCGCGGGCGCAACTGAGCTAGGAGACGATGCACCAGCGTCGCGGCCTGGCTGGGGTCCATGTTATCGGGCGACTCGTCGGGCAAACGGTCCCATTGTTCGAGCGTGAAGACTTCCATCTCGCGCCGACGTGCTTTTCTTCTCCAGTAGCGGTATCCCACGCGGGTGGCAATGCGTGCAATCCAGTGGGCGAACGGGGCCTTTCGACGGTAGCCGGCAAGGCTCATATACGCCTCGACGAAGACATCCTGGACGAGCTCTTCGTGAACGCGAAGATCCCGGCTGAATCGCCACATAATTCCGGCAACGTGGTCCTGATGGCGTTCCACCAATCGGCGGTACGCATCGGAATTACCCTGACGACTTTGGCGAACGTCCTCGATCTCCGAAACCGCCTCGATAGGCTGCTTTCTGCCGACCGCCAGAAACCGAACCAGGGACCCGGTGCGGCCGAGCCGCTCGGCAAACAGCGTCCCGCCCTGGAAGCCCGTAAGTGAGTCTGGACGAATCTTCGAACCCATATATATAGAATACGCTACCATTCTTGGTTTATCAACGTAATTTCCAAAGGCTGTTGCCGCTGTTTCTTCATTCTTTACAAGAGCAAGAAAGCCCCGCCGACAAGCCTTTCGCCGGCGGGGTTATTGCCATGTTAACTGCTGAGCGGACAAGGACGAGAAGTAAATTAATATCGTCATTGCCGGGGACCTCGCCGTTATTCTTCAGTTTCCGGCCTTGGCCTTCGGGCGCCGCGCTCCGGCCTGGAGGGCTTGTCAGTATCAGGGGCGCTGTCGGGCCGAAATCCACGACCACTTCCGGGACCCATTCTCTGGCCCATATCGGGACGCATCCCCTGGCCTCCGCCAAAGCCCATTCCCTGGCCCATGCCGGGGCGCATTCCCTGGCCTCTGTCGGGGCGCATTCTCTGACTTCTGCCGGGGCTCATTCCCTGGCCTCTACGTGAGCGCGTTGCCTGGCTTCTGTCGGGGCGCATTCTCTGACCTCTGTCGGAGCGTATCCCCTGATCTCTACGTAAGCGCGTTACCTGGTCTCTGCCGGGACGCATTCTCTGACCTCTGTCGGGGCGAAATGCACGTTCTTCACGGCGCGGGAATCCTCGACCTTCGCGTGGGATGAATCCCTGACCTTTATCGAAGCGTCTTCCCTGGTCTCCGCCGGGGCGCATTCCACGACCCATGCCCGGGCGCATTCCCATACTTCTGCCGGGGCGCATTGCCTGGCCCATTCCCCGACCTCCGCCTGAGCGCATTCCCATGCCCATGCCGGGTCGCATTCCCTGGCCCATTCCCCGGCCCATTCCCCGGCCTCCGCCTGATCGCATTCGCATTCCCATGCCGGGTCGCATTCCCTGGCCCATTCCCCAGTCTCCGCCTGATCGCATTCCCCGGCCCATACCACGGCCTGCGCCGGGTCCGCCGAATACGCAAGGCCCGCCGGGCATCATTCGTCCCTGGCGTTGCGGGGCTGGCTGCATTTGGCGTCCCATACCATAGCCGCCGCCACGGCGACCTCGTCCTCCAGCACCCGGTCCGGCAAACGCCTGGCCGGCCAGTAACACTACCGCCAGAGCGACTACAATCGTTACCTTGAATCCTATTCTATTCATTTCTTGGCTCCTTTCGTTTGAAGTGTGGTTTTTGCCCCTCTGAAGGGGGCTTTCAACAAGATAGTGGCCCAATTCAGTGAGAGGTTACAGCTATTTACCCGATTTCTCTAACCGCACCGGTTCTCAGGAGGCCAAAATCGCTGTTTTCGGTCAAAATGACCCACGCGCGCCAGTCTTTCTTGCTGATTCGGACGGGTTCGATGCGTTGAACATCCTCGATCCAGGCCAAAAGGCCGAATTTGCTGTCCGATTTGCTCCGCCAGTACTCATCGGAGCCTAAGATATATCGGTTGTGCCGCTGTTTTAGCTCGATAATCTTCCGCGGCGTTAGGTCCTCGAAGCTCTCGACGGCGGCGACTCTCGCGGTTGCACAGACCGGTCCGGAGCTTACCTTCAGGAACAGCCTGTCGCCGACGAAAACCCGTCCGAAAGCGGGACCTCTGACCCTGCTGAACCGCGATTCGACCTGCTTGCGGCCATCCAGGATCGCGTCCAGATACGGTTTTTTCAGAATTACCAAGTGATCATTCATAGCATTTCCAAGACCACCTGCGGATTATCAAAATTAGGTTCAATGGTCTCTTTATCGAATCATACACGGTCTTACGAAAAATCCGTGAGTATATCAAGAAGTATGAGCGGTATAAACAAAGCAAGTGTGTGTTCCTCGTGGCGGTAAAGACGCTCGAAGAATGATCCTGTCAACCGGGGATGTGCTTCAGGAGCTATTAGGCGTCGCTTAGCAGGTCGGGTCGGTGCTTTTTTGTCCTTTCGAAGGCCTGTTGTCTTCGCCATTTTTCGATTTCGGCGTGGTGCCCGGATAGGAGTATATCAGGCACCTTCATGTCGCGAAAGATTTCGGGGCGGGTGTATTGGGGGTATTCGAGCCCGCCGCCGGTCGATTCGCTGAAGGAATCGTCCTTGGATGAATCTTCGTCGCCGAGCGCGCCGGGCAGCAGGCGCACGACGGCGTCGATGACGACCATTGCCGCGAGTTCGCCGCCGTTGATGACGTAATCTCCGATGGAGATTTGCTCGGCCCCAAGCCCGATGCGTATTCGCTCGTCGAATCCTTCGTATTTGCCGGCGATCAGAACGAGGCGCCCTTCTTTGCTCAGTTCGACGGCCTTTGCCTGGTCGAATTTTTGGCCCTGGGGCGAGAGCAGGATGGTACGCGGTTTCCGGCGGTCGAGCTTCTCGACATGCTCGACACAATCGAAGACCGGGCCCGGTATCATGACCATTCCGGGTCCGCCGCCGTACGGTTTATCGTCAACCTTACGGTAGCTGTCGGGTGCAAAGTCGCGGATGTTGGTGAGAATGATATCGACCAAGCCAGCGGCCTGAGCCCTCTTCAAGATCGAACTACTCAGGGGCGACTCGAACATTTCGGGAAACAGGGTGAGTACGTCGATGCGCATCACTTTTTCTTTTCTTCGTCCTCAGCCTCAGGCTTTTCTTCCTCGGCGCCTGGTTTGTCTTCCGGCTTAGCTTCCGGTTCGGGTCCTTCCTCGGCCTTAGCCTCTTCCACCGTCGGCTCGGGTTTTTCCTCGCCGGCTTGTGATTTGTTTTTCGGTTGCTCTTCAACCGACTCGTCCGCAGGTTCGAGTTTCGCTTCCGGCTTTTCGTCGGGCGCTTCTGCTTTTTCTTCTGCCGGTTCCTCGGCGGGCTCGGGTTCCGCTTCAGCCGCAGGTTCGGGTTTCGCTTCCGGCTCGGGTTTTTCCTCGACCTTGGCCTCTTCTACCGTCGGCTCGGGTTCGGGTTTCGCTTCCGGTTTTTCTTCGGGCGCCTCTACTTTTTCTTCAGCCGGTTCCTTAGCAGGCTCGGGTTTCTCTTCGACTGCCGGTTCGGGTTTGGCTTCCGTCTTTTCATCGGCCGGTTTCGGAGCCGGTTCTGGTTTATCTTCGGCCTTTGGCTCTTCCGGCTTGGGCTCTGGCTTTTCTTCTACGACCGGGGGTTTCTCCTCGGCCTTTGGCTCTTCGGCCTTGGGCTGCGGTGCTTCCTCGGCGGGCGGCGTCTCTGGCTCCGGCGGTTTGGCTTTGGCTTGGGCCGCCGCCTTGGCTTTCTCTTCTTCGGCCTTGACGGCTTTTTCGGCGGCGATTCTATCGGCCTTTGTGAAGAACCTGCCCTTTGCCTTGGCTATTGCTCTTGCCTTTTCTTGCCGAGCGGCCTTTTGCTCGGCGTATTTATGCTTAACTCCGAGTCGCAGGAGCATCTCGGAGACGGTATCGCTGGGTATGGCGCCTTTGCTGAGCCAGTATTTGACTCGCTCGACGTCGAGGATGAGTTGCTTTTCGGGGTCTTTCACGAGCGGGTCGTAGTGGCCGAGCTTTTCAAGTATTCTGCCATCCCGCGGCGCGCGCGAATCGATTGCATTGATCCTGTAAAACGGCCTGTGCCGCCTTCCCATCCTCGTCATTCTGATCTTAACAGACATAATTTGCCTTTCTCTAACAGGTTATCGTCAATTCCCAGGGCCTTTACATAGCGGCCTTGAGACAAGTTTGTTATCGGGCCAAGCCAGCACAGAGGGAACTCTGAAACAACTCGGATTTTCGACATCCGGCTGGAGGGAGACTCCATATCTTTCATCGAGCAAGGATGTTGAAACAAGGTATTGTAGCGATATTGTCGAGCAAAGCAAGCCAAATCCGGGGCAGTTGGCAATATATTCTTCGGGTACTGACGGGTGATTACTCGCACAAATGACGAAGCACGTTTACTTTCCCGGTTCAATGGCGATACACCGCTTTTCGATCCTCACATAAATCTCATCTATTTTCTTCTGGGCGGTGATTGTATGTTTTATTGCGGTTGCGATTCGGCAATAGTGCTTGATGTCATCCAGCACGAGACGGCGACCTTTTCGGCCTTTGAGCCACTTGGCCATTACCTGATAACCGCCTATTTGATACTCCCAGATGTTTTTGTTGATGGGGCCGAAATGTCGGCCCTTGTTTATATGGACCAGTTTCTTCTTTTCGTCGTAGGTTACTTTTTCCACAAGGTTATCACCCTTGCCCTCGTACTTGGCGATGGGTTTGTTGAGCTTGGCTGATTTCATCAGGTGCAGTTCGGCCAGATTCCAGCCGAGTTTGCCCATCGTCTGAAACAACTTGCGGTCTTGACAAAAGGGGATGCGCGGGAAATCGGTTTTGAGGAATTCAGCAAATCGAGTGCGATACGTGTTCGAGTACAAAATCGCGTAAATGTAGTAGAGTATCTCATCGGGCCTTGTCTTCCTGCCGTATGCTTTTTCGAGGGATTCAACGACCCCTGCGGCGATATTCACTTGACGCTTATACCTCTCAGCACCGTTGTAGAGGTCTTCCTCCGGATAAAGATAAAGGGGAAGAAGGTAGGCAATTTCGCGCGTTTTGTCAGAAACAATACAAGATTCCACAATCGTATTTGTGACGAGGGAGTGAAAGAAACCCACAGTGTTTTGTTGGCGGCAGCACAATAATGCGAGATTTTCGTGCATCATGTGTCGCATAACGGCTTTTCGGGTTCTTTCAATCACCGCATCGTTGTAGAAAATCCATTGCCGGTCGAACGGCCTGTAGAGGATAGGCAGGATTTGCTCTTCCCAATGCTCCTGGGCCATTATTTTTTTTCGGGCGTCCTTTGTGTTCCAGGCGGATTTGTCCCGAAGGTTGAATGCCTGCTTTATAATAGTATCCGACAGACTTTCATCGATGAACATTCTTATGCGTTTGGCCAATTGGGACTTATCAGGGTCGATGGCGAATTTATCCCGGCTTGTTACGACTCCTACGCTGTTTACGGGAAAGATGTCTGTAACTTTGAGATGCTTTTGATAAGAAGCGAGCAGTCTTTCATCTCTGGGAACGAAGAAATAAAACTCGGACTTGGGCGTGAGCTTTTTCCATCTTGTCGTTTTTACGTCATTACTCTTAAGCCAGTCGGATTTCACTTCTCGCGTGCCCCAGTAGTGGGCGTGTGAGATATTCTTCCTGAGTCCTGGTCGCTTGACGGCCAGGATTATTGCCACGCCCTGCTGGATGTCGAAGACGTTTTCATCTTTTGAGCCGTCGGGGCATTTTTCCTTCTTTTTGGCGTTGCCGTGGAGGTCCAGAAGGAAGATGTGGTCGAAGCTTTTCATTAGAGACTGCCGCATGCCTCTGAAGGTCGGGTTGTCGAGGTAGCTGTGGTTTGTTATGAAGCCCAAAACGCCCTCGCCGGCCTGGTCGATTTTCCACTGGGCAAAGCGAATAAACTTGACGTAATCGTCCTGGAGCCACTTCGGATTTTTCTCGTCCAGATCCCGGCCGTCAACTTTGTAATACTCCCTGATTTCCTTGCTTATCCAAGCACCTTTGTTTGCTGAGTGGCCTGAATACGGGGGGTTGCCGAGAATAACCAGCAGCGGCGTTTCTTTCTTGACCTGTGCTGCGGCGTGGGATTCCTCCGAGAGCGAACTCATCCCGGGCAGATTAGTCTGTGCCAGTTCCTTCAACTCCAGCGTATTGGTTAGATACAGCTTGAATCTTTCATCATCCCCGAGTTCATAGCCCAATTCTTCAAGAAGAAAGCCCATTTTCAGGTGGGCAATCGCATAAGGCGCCATCATCAATTCAAAGGCATAATAGTTCTTTAAGATGTGTTTTCTTATCAGTTCAGTAACGCCGCCCGTTCCATAGGCGCCGGAAAACTCGGTTACAGCAAGTTTTGCTGCCTGGGCCAGGAATGTAAGCGTTCCCGCCGCCGGATCAAGAACCGTTACCGAATCGGTGGCGAAACCATCGGGCCTGTTGAAATACTCTTGAAGGATTATGTTTAAGGAGCGGACAATATAAGAAACAACCTCTTCCGGGGTATAATATACGCCCCGCTGCTCTCTCTGCTTAGGGTCATACGCTGCAAGGAATGTTTCGTAAAAATGCATTACCGGGTCTTTGCCCCTGCCTTCGACAAAATACTTACGCATGGCGTCTCTAACGTCGGCCACACTCAAAACCTCGCTGGTATCTTCAATTATCCAGCTAAGTTGCGGCCCGGCGTCCTCAAGCGAAACGAATCTGAATACGTCCCGCAAGATACCGATTGTTCGTGGTATATTGTCAAACGCAAGTCTCCGATTAAATCCTTTTTTGCAACGGGTGCGAGCTGCAAAAAGCCCATAGGTTATTGTTTGGGCATACATATCAGCGAAATCTTCCTTTGTCAATCCGGCAATCAAGTGCTGTTGGAATGCCTCGTAGAAACCAGCTAACTTGCCATTACTTCTATTAAGTTCCAACAGCACCTGTTCGCGGAGATAATGCGTTCTGCTGGCGAGGGCTTCGGCGAGCGTTTTGGGTGTGTACTTCTGCGGCAGAGAAAACGCGAAAAACTTATTCAACAAATCGAGAAACCGGTTCTCATTTTCCACCGGCGGCGCGACTTTCAATTCTCTTGCAATAAAAGGCCGCCCTATCTTTACTCTGTCTATTAGTTCGCCTTCTCGATACAAACGGAACTCAAAAAAATTAGTCAGAATTACATTGGCAAAGGCACGGCGATAGCGCTTCAGTTGTTCAGACTCCTCT
>JAUVXL010000069.1 GCA_030603595.1 Sedimentisphaerales bacterium
CTTCGATAATCTTCAGCCCCAGCGCCCTGCCGAACTCCGCAAGCGGCTCGGCCACGTCGCCATAGACGGTTACCCGATGCCAGCCGAACCGGTCCCACTGATCGAACAGCTTGCCGATATCGCCGACCGGCTCGGCCACCAGCTTGGTCCGGCACCCGTACTCGCTGTCAAGGCAGCCCACGGCCTTGGCCTGATGGATGATCAGTTCTTTGCGCCCGAAGTTCGTGCGAAACGAAGTCGTCATATAGCCCGAAGGCAGCAGCGATTCGGCGCAGGCCCCGCGCGGGTCGCGATTATGAAGCGTCCGAATACGAAACCCGTTCGACTTACCCTTCGGCCCGAACGCCTTCGTCGTAGCCACGCAATGAGCATAGACGATATGGCCCTTAGACGTATCCAGCGCCGGATCGGACACATACCCAGGCCGACCCGTAAGAATCCGCGCCATCAGCATACTCAGCGTATCGTCCGCCATCGCCTCGCACACACCTTGCCCCCCGTCGTTGAGAATCTGCATAAACCCAAGGCAAGGATACGCCGCCAGTTTCCCCGCCGCAAATCCCCCGAGGCAATTCATCGTCACGCTATCGGTATCGTATTTCTTGAGCAATTTGAGCATGGCCAGGTAAACGCCGCCGGCTTTTTGGATGGCGTCGGGCGTCGGCTGGCTCGGTTCGACGTAGTCTCCCGACGGTAAGTCGTCGGCCTGTTTCGACCATCGCCCGGCCCACTCGCCCGCCTCGTCCCGATCGACCTTCTCATAGAAGCCCTGCAACTCGTCGAACTCGACGTAGCGCCCCTTCGCGCCGAGAAAGTCCTGCTCCTGCCCGCCCCTTCCCCTGCCCACTATCAGAAACCGCGACTGGCCGAAGCGCTTAACGCACTCGCCGATATCCCTCAACTTCACTCGGTCGATAGCACGCAAGACCTCAATCGCACTCACAAACGTCTTGCGATAAACCTCCTCGCACCGCCGGGCAAACGATTCCGCCGTCACCCCCGCCTTGCGAACATTCGCAAACTCGCCGGCAACCGCCACAAGATCGCTAAGCCGAGTACTGGAAACACCCGCCGCAGGAATACCCCGGCTGCACAAACCGCTATACCTCGTAAGGAAAACGCCGCAGCCGCCTAAGAATTCGTTCGCCACAATCATCGGCTTGCCTAATCCACCAATCTGAGCAATCGCCCCGCCAAGCCCCCAATCCAGCGTCACCACATACACAAGATACCCGTCCACCTCGCCCTTCAGTCCCACCGCCTTCTTAATATCGTTCGCATTCCGCACCGTCACCGGCACGAACTCAACGCCCTCGCACCCCTTCCCCAGCACTGCAAGAATCTCTGCTTCCCGCCCCTCGGCGTCAAATCCCGGATAAGGCCATATTTCTGTGAAATTCGTATTCGCTAAAAACACCGCCGCCACGCGGACCTTGCCCCTCTCGCCGCCGCCGGCAATGCTGCCCGGCAAGCTCAACCCCCCGACAGCCGCCGCCGCGGCCCCCAGCCCCTTAAGAAAACCCCGCCTGTCAATACCCCCCTGGCATCCGTTACAGCAATCATGAGTATGGCACCGGCACATTTCGCTTCTCCTTATCTCAGCCGATTTTCCCAACCCGGCAAACGCCCGGCCGATCCACGCTCGCCGCACATTAGTCTATCCGCCCCGGAATCAACTGGCAAATAGATTGATTGAACCTCCCCCAACCCCCAAATGCACCGCAGACTTTTAATTGTCCACTAAGGCAGTAAGGCACGAAGAAATATATTCGTTGGAGATGGTGTGTGGTGCAGACCCTACGGGTTGGCTTGTTGAGAAATTGGTGACTGGTTGAAAGGATATGTGATGGGGCGAGTCAAGGTATTGGCATTGGTTTTGGTTTGTGGGATTGCGCTCTTGGTCGGTGGTGGTGAGCGAGATGGGGATGCGGCGATGAAGCGTTGGGGGAAAGCAATCGGTCAGTTCGAGGAGTGGGACAGTAGGAATAGCTATCCTGTCGATGCGGTTTTGTTTGTGGGCAGCTCGAGTATTCGGATGTGGCGGACGCGGGAGAGCTTCGGCGATTTGGCGGTGATTAACCGGGGGTTCGGGGGGTCGCAGATTTCGGATGTTAATTACTTCATCGACGGAATAGTGCTGAAGTATCGGCCGAGGGTGATAGTTTTTTACGCCGGCGATAACGATGTTGCTGCGGGCAAGAGCGAAAAAAGAGTTCTTGAGGACTATCGCAAGTTCGTAAAGATTGTGCATGGCAAATTAGCCCAGACGCCTATCATTTATATAGGCATCAAGCCGAGCGGGAGCCGGTGGGGCATGTGGCCGGTGATGGCTGAGGCTAATGCGATGATCGAGGATTTGTGCGGTAAGGATCGGAGGCTGTTGTACTTTGATTCGGCTACGCCTCTGCTGGACGGGGAGGGCAAGCCTGACTCGAAACTGTTTCTGGATGACAAGCTGCACTTGAACCGGGAGGGGTATAAGATTTGGACCAGGCTGGTTGGGCCTGTTATCGAGAAGGCGTTGCGGTTGAACGCTAAAGGTCGAGCGAAGTCGAAAGGCTGAGTTTCTATCGGCTGCAAACCATCCCCAAGGCCTTCGGCCTTGAGGCTGTGGGGCTGTTGAAAAACCCCATAGCAATGACCGGCCAATGGCACAAAAGGCGATTCTCGGTGTCTGGACACACGGCCAAACAAGTTTGACCGTGCCACCCTTTGTGGTGAATCGGCGCCTGGAAGGCCAAAGCAGTTTGACCGTGCCACGCCTCGCAGTGAATTTGAACTTCGACTACGCCAAATCGTTCGAGATGAAGACTCGGCCCGCTTACGAGCGGCTGCTGCTGGACGGCCTCAAGGGCGATTTGACGCTTTTCGCGCGTTCGGACGGGGTGGAGGCGATGTGGGAGGTTGTCGATCCGATTATACGCAGGTGGGAGAGCTTGCCGGCGAAGGACTTTCCGAATTATGAGGCAGGCAGCGCCGGCCCGAAAGCCTCGGCCGATTTGATGAAAGCGGACGGGCGGGTGTGGAGAAGTATCTGAGCGTGAGAGGGGGATTCGGCGTGTGCAACAAGTTGCACACCCTACATTTTGCGGTCCGGCGTTTAGCGGGCAATGGAGACGATTGCGGCTGAGTATGCGGGTATTTTGCAGCGGACGGACTTTGCGGTTGTTTTGACGTCGGCTGGCACGGGATGTATTAGGTTGGGTTTGTCGAGGGTGTTGCGCGCCTGCAGTGAATCGGCGGTGACGAGTTGCATCTCGGCCTTTCTGATTTTGAAGCCGGGCTTGACATTCAGGGTGACATCGATGGGTTCTGGCGTTGGGTTTACGGCCTTGCAGTATAACGTTTTTCCATTTTTGGATTTTGTTGCGATGGCGTTGAGCGGGCCGGGGTCGCCGACAAGTTCCAGTCTCAGAGGTGCGTAATGCTCGTTCCAGAGCTTCATAACTACGTAGTTGGGGGCGGGGAACCATGTGTTTTGGTCGAAGTTGATGAAGGCATTGTCCCATGATCTGGCGGAGGTGTGGCGAAGGAATAATGCGGGGCCGCCCATTGTTAGGATGTCGGAGCATCGCTCGAAAGCGTTTAGCAGGCCGGCGCAATAGAGGCCCGTTCGCCAGTCGGTGCTTTGGGCGTTCCACTCGGAGACGTAGATTTTCAGGTTGGGATTTCTCGAAGATTTTATGATGCCGCCGAGTTCGCGGAAGAATGCTTCATAGTTGCGAGGTCCTTCTTTGAATCGATCCGGGTTTTCATAGTGATGGATGCTTATGTAGTCCAGGACGCCTGCGCAGCGTTCAATGACTGTGCGGTTGTAGGGCATTCCATTGCTGTTGTTTCTTCCCATTCCTCCGCTTCCGCAGGCGAGGAGCTTTATAGAGGGATCGACTTTCTTCATGAGGGGGGCGAGCCTGAGCACTTCTTCGGCGTATTGCGGGGCGGGGGTGTGCCAGGTCTCGTTGTCGATTTCCCAGAACTTTACGTTGTAGGGCTTGGGCCGGCCGTTTTCGGCGCGGCGTTTGCCCCATTTTGAGTCTGCGGGGGCGTTGCAGTATTCGATCCAGTCGAGGATGTCCCGGGTGTAGTCGTGGGTTTCTGCGTCGCTGTTCCAGTTTTTTGAGCCGATGTTGACTACTATCAATGGCTCGGCTCCGACGGCTCGGCACATAGCGATGAATTCGTCGGTTCCGAAGCTATAGACGTCGAGGTCGTCCCAGATTTCGCGAGGGTGAGGCAGGCGTTTGTGCTGCGGGCCTATGCCGTCCTTCCACTGGTATGATGAGGCGAAGCAGCCGCCGGGCCATCTGATTACGGGGGGCTTTAGGTCTGCGATGGCCTTGAGCAGGTCGGGTCGAAATCCGCCGTTCTTGCGCCAGGTTCTCGGCATGAGGCTGACCTGGTCGATCCAGACCTCGGCCTTGGCCTTTGCGGCGATGGCGAGGGAGGCGTTTTGGCAGGACCATTTGGGTTTCAGGACAAAGCTGTACTGCCGCCAATCGGAGGATGGCGCATCTATCGTTTTTTGAGTCTGCCGGGCGTTGTCCCCTATGAGGCTAACGACCATTCCCTTGGGGGCGTCGCCTTTTAGCCATACCGATCCCTCATAGGTTTCTCCGGCGCGGATGCAGAGTCCTTGCTGCAGCAAACCACCTCCCTGGTCGCCGGTTATGATTTTCTGTGAGACTCGGGTGTTTAGCGGGTCGGTGTGGTCGAGATAGACTTCTGCCTGGCCATGGGGTTGCCAGAAGGTGGCTATGTTGCGGCGGGCGAGGTTTTCGGGGATGCCTTCGTAGAGGATCGAGCCGTCGAGTTTCTTTACCTTGAGATTTCTAAAAACGGCCTGGGTGGCCCAGGTGCCGATGCCTACGGAGCCGGTGAGGTGAGCGTCCTGGCCATCGGTGAAGTCGATGACTTTGTCGTCGTCGAGCCAGATGCTGAATTTTGGACCTTCACATCGGATTCGGATTTTGTACCACTTGTCCCGCTCGATTTTGCCCGGCACTACGGGGCCGACAGTTCCCCATCGTCCGCGGCCTTTGTTGCCTCTTTCGATTGCGTGTCCGGCATTGCTCCATCCGCCGAGGTTACACCAGTAGAAGTCTTCCTCGCCCTTTACGCGGAACAGAATCAGAAATCCCTCCTGGCCGGCGGTTTTTTTGGCTTCGAGAGTGTACTCATAGTCTCGCCAGTTGGCATCGCCGAAGGTTAGGCGGACGTTTGTGCCCATTGATTCCTGGGTGATCCGGCCGCCGGCGACCGTCCATTGACCGAGCTTGTTTTGCTCGAAGGAGCGATTCCAGATTAGCTCGCCCCAAAGTCCGCCGTTGACGGAGTGGAAGATGTGTTCGAGGAAGTGGCCGTAGATTTTGTTGTCAATCTCTGCGATTACGTTGTCCGGGTCAACAGTAAGCGTGACGTCCCGGGCCGGAGACAGGGCTGTGAATAGACAAACGAACAGTAGTGCGGAAAGATACGTTCTTCTCATTTCTGGCGTCCTCAATCAATGGTTACAACAATGCGCCGGTTAGTATATTGGCAGGCTTACTCGAAATCAACATTTGTAATGAAGATTCCGTTTTTGAGTTCGGTCCTGGTTCGTTTTACGGGTTTGCGGAAATGTTCGAGGTGCAGCTTGATTTTCTTGGGCGGTTCGCGGCGAGGCGGGGTGATTTGAATCCGGGCGGAATTGCCGTTGTCGGCCACATTTAGGGTGAGGCTGAGAAGTCCGAACGAGGTTGGGATATCGAGCAGTTGGGTTCTGTTGCCGGGTTTGGTCCAGGCGGTGGGGATGGCGCCGAGGAGGTGGAGTTCGTCGCGGCGTTCGATTATGAGCAAGTGGCGGACGAGGCGGATGAATTCGGCGCTTGCCCAGTTGTGGGGCATATCTCCGACGTAGTTCTCTTTTTGGCCTTGTGGATTCTGCTCCTCACGCCAGCAGAGCAGGGGGCAGGCGTGGTTGGCGAAGGCATATAGAGTTGAGGCGGCTTTTTGGGAGTGGCCGAGCCAGAGGTGGGCGTGGGCGTAGAATGATGCCGCGTAGTTCCAGATTCCATCGGGCAGCCAGCCTGTGCCGAAGATTAGTCCTTCCTGTTGGTTTGCATCGAGCATCGCCATTGTTCCGAGCATCAGTTTGTCGTCGGGTTCAAAGATTCGTCCGGGGAAGACGGACTGTAGGAATGCCCAGGCGCCGCGTTGTGGCATTTGAGGCTGCTCGCCCTTCATCGTTACGGGGACGTAAACGTTGCCTGCGGCGTCGGTTAGCTTATCTCGATTCCTGGCCTTATCGAAGGTTCGCCAGTAATCCTCGTATTCGGCCTGCCACTTCGGTAGCGTGGGTTTATTCATTTTCTGCGCCATTTCGATTGCGGCTCGGAGTCCTGCGAGCGTCCAATAGACGTTGGTGTATTCGCGGTGCACTCCGCCGAGGCCTCCGTCTCCGAATCCCTTTGGCATGAGGCCGAAGTTGACCTGCTTGGGGTATTCGCGCGTGGCCTGACGGTAGGCGATGATGTTGTTGACATTCTGCCGGACTTTCGGCCAGGTTTTTTCAAGCCATTTGAAGTCTCCGGTAAGCTGGGCGTGTCGCCGGATCATCCAGAGCCTCAGGCCTGCTTTCTTTGAGAACTGCACGCCCTGGGGTCCTTCGTCTTTATCAAGCTGAAGTTCGAGTCCTGCGCGTGTCTCGTCGGCGCGACCGAGGTAGGTTATTGATTCGAGTATGAAGGGCCCGTCTGCGGCCCAGGTTCCGCGGTAGCAGGTTGGGCCAACCTGGAATGCCGGTTTGCCGTCGCGCAGCTCCCTGGCCTGGTAGATATTGCGAATGCAGGAGTCGAGCAGGCCCTGAACGGCGGGGTCGGGGACTGTGATGCGGTCGTAGGGCAGATCGGCATTTTGCCAGTATTCGACGGCGCGGTCGAGTTCGCGTTGGGCTTCTGCTTCTGCGGTCGTGACGGAGGCGAGGTTGCCTCGGTGGAAGGTTAGCAGTGCGCGATATTCCCGGCCGGGGTCGAGGGTCTTTTTCTCGAAGAGCAGCTTGATTGTGCGTTGGGCCTTTCCAGGGAAGGTTAAGGCGAGTGCACGGTCATCGAGTCCGCCTGCTATGAGCTGCTTTTTGGTGGGGGTGTTTTGCGGGTCGAAGACCCAGAGGAGGCTGAGAATTGTGTTGTTGTCTTCGGCGTCTTTTGGCGAATGTACTCCCATTTCGATTCTGCCGTTGCCGTTTTCGTCCTCGGCGTCGAAGATCAGGACGGCAGGGGTATGCCGGCCATACTCTGCTATCAAATCGATTTTGCGAACGGTCTTGCCCTCGATGCGGATTTCGAGCGGTCTTTTGCCGGGTTCGGAGTGCCAGCTTTCGATCAGGCCGAAGGCTATGCGGTACTTCTTGCCGGGCTCTGCGGGATACGTGAATTCGAGGGGGCCGCCATTGCGAACCATAATGTCTCGGAAGCGCCGGTCGCAAGGGATTTTCGGACTGGCCCAGCCTTTGTTGACTGCCGGCGGCTGGTCTGCTTGAATGCCTGTTCCCGGGAGGTAGTCTGCGGCAAGGTTGGGCGGCTCATATCCGGCGCATGGCGGGGACATCGAGCAGAATATCTTGTCATGACTGCCCCTCTCGACGAGGCGGGTATTCTTGTCGTTTATGGCGAGAGGCGTTCTTGAGTCAATCTGCAATGCGATTCGCCCGGTTTTCGGGGCGGAGCTGTTGTTGACCATTTTCAGCCAGAGGTAATCGACGCGATGGGGGGCCCATTCGGCGACGGTATCGGCGTTGGGTGTGCCGGCCCAGGCCTGCTGGTGCAGCGTAAGGCCGGCGAATTTCTGTTCGGTGACGACAATGGGGATGCGGGGATGCTGAAGCGATTGGGTGGTGTCGGATTTTGGCTCCTGAGTTTCAAGAGAAGCGATTATGCGCGTACCGAAGCCGTAGAAACTGCCTGCGCCGTAGTCGTAGTAGAGACCGCCATCGGAGCCGACCATGCTCTTGTGGGGGTCGTCGGGCAGGCCAATACACACTTGCCAGCGGCCGGGGGCATAACGAAAATCGAATATCTGCGGTTCGAGACCTTCGGTTTGGCCTGCGATGGGGTATTCTTTGACCTCAAGGGTTGTAGAGCCGGAGTTAAGTGTGGACGAGGCGGCAACGGCCGGGGCTAACGCGCATACAGTGAAAAGAACAACAAGCGTCCGTATTCTGTGCATATTGAGCATCTCCTGAAGATAATCATAAGTCTCGGTTGTGTTATTTGTAAGCAGCGATGCCTACCGTGTCTGTTGGGCCGGTGAATCCCGGTCCGCCGCCGGCTACGTATCCGAAGCTTGGACCGGAGATTTCCGGTGCGACCCAGAAGGCGTATAGGCTGCCGTTCCGCAAGTGAAAGCGGAAACGCACGGGTCGTCCTGCAAGTTTCGAGAGGTCTTCGGCTCCCTTCCAGGTAACATACTGCAGGGTGGAGTCGGTCGTAACGGGATTGCAGTTGCCGCGGGTGAAAGGCGGGATTGGCTTGCCGTTACGGTCGAGGACTTCGGCAGTCAAGCGGCCTTGGGGGGCGGCAAGATTGACGAAGAGGTATTTGCCTTTGAAAGTTACTGGGGGGGTGGTCAGCGTTCCTGAATCGGCGGCGGCGTCCATGGAGGCGAAGCCGTCGCGGCGCATCGTTGCCAGGCCTGTGAAGCAGTTGCCGTCCCAGAATCGCCCTCCAACGGCCCTGCCGCTTACGTAGAAGTAGAGCTTGTCTTTTACGATCAGGCAGCATCCGCCGGCACTCTGGACGTTGCCCCAGTTCCAGGCGTCCTCGGTGGGATTGACGGTTAAGAAGCGGGTGCGGTCGGGACGGTAGTAATGGAATCCATCGCGGCTGAATCCTACAAGCAACTCGTTGCGTTTTTGTATCTTGAGCTTTGCACAAACCCCGTTGGGCGGTCCCTGCCAGATAGCGAATAGTCCGACCATAATGCTCTCGTAGCCGACGGCATCGTGGTTGTACAACTGGGGTTCGATACTGTTGTACTTCGGATCGGGGTGGTGCGGGTCGAGTCGGTCGGCACAGAGCCAGGGCACCGAATCGCGAGGGACATATTTGGTGCCCGCGACGGCGTCGGGATGTTCGAAATAGGCACGCGACCGTCCTACTGCCGGTTGGCCGATTCTCAGCCCGAATATCCATTTCTTGCGGAAGGGATTGTAGTGGACGGTTGTGCGGTCGCCGATTTGTGCGGCGCTGACGGCAGCGGGACCCGACCAGTGAATACCGTCCGGCGAGCATCTCAAGGCCAGACTCCATCTTGTCGGGACGGGGGTGGTGACGAACATTTTGTATCGTCGGGTTGGGTCCGGGTCGTATTGGTCGAGCCAGACGGTGCTGGAATCGCGGTGTCTGCCGTCGCCGGTGGGGTCAACGTCGCGGTGGCTCAGGACTTCGTTGGTCCCGGGCCGGACGTCGAAAGCGGATTTATCCCAATGGATTCCGTCGCGACTGGTTGCCAGAGAGGTCCCGGCGATATAGCCGCTCATATACCAGATCTTGAAGAGCTTATCGACTGGGTCGTAGAAGACGCCGTCGCTGAATGGGGCCGCTGCACGGGCGGCGTCGGCCTGCTCCCATGGCTTGTCGGGCTTGAGGACGGGATTTGCGGGATGATACTTGGGTTTGTGGTAAGTGCGTTTGAGCGTGGTCTGCTCTATCAGGAAATCATCCACGAATAATTGTCGGCCGAGGTCGATAGGGATCACTTCCGGCGGGTCCTGCAGGTATGGCACGGGCATCGGCTCTCGTGTGAGCTTCTCGACGCGAGGCGGCCATTCGTCGGGCAACTCGATGCCGTTGTAGAGCGTCTCGCCGGCAATTGCAGAGAAACACACTGTACATACAAAAACTGCGGCTGAAATCCATCTCTTGCGCATGTCCGTTACATCCTATGACAGCATCATATTTGCGATTTGTCTTTCCACTGAACGATAAGCCCGGGCCCAACTGCTGCACCAGGACTCTGTAATTATACCAGAGCGACGGCGGCGTCTCGAAGCAATTAACTTTTACTTCGCGAGGTTGCCCACCATTCTTCCCACAGCCGAGTCATCGTCCGGACCTTGTCGGGATGCTTTTCGGCGATGTCGTTGAGTTCGGTTCTGTCGGCGGCGAGGTCGTAGAGTTCCCAGTCGGCATCACCGAATTTGACGAGTTTGAAGTCGCCTTTGCGGACGGCCTTTGCCTTGCCATACTGCCAGTAGAGACAATCGTGGGGCTTTCTCTTTTTGCCTTTGAAAATGGGGATGAGGGATTTTCCGACGGGCTTTTTGAGATTTCTGCCCTCAATCTCGTCGGGATAGTTCGCACCGGTAATCTCCATGAAGGTCGGCATTATGTCGATAATGTGTGCGATCTGGTCGGTGATTTGGCCCGGCTTTATGACGGCGGGCCAGTGAGCGATGAAGGGGGTATGATTGCCGCCTTCGTAGTCGGAAGATTTGTATTTTCGATACGGGGTATTGCTTGCATTCGCCCAGGGCGGTCCGAGGGCTCGATAACCCTCGACGGGGCCGGGCGGTATGTTGGGAGTAGTATCCGGAGTTTCCGAGCAGCCGCCGTTGTCGGAGAGGAAGAGGAGCAGCGTGTTTTCCCATCTGCCGATTTCTTTGAATTTGGCGACGACGCGGCCGATGGCTTGGTCCATGTGGTCGATCATAGCGGCATAGACGGCCATCTTGAGGTCCTGGTCGTCCTTTTGCTTTTCTGTGAGCGAATCCCAGGCCTGGACCTTTTCATCTCGCGGGGCGCAGCGGGACTTTGCATCGAACATGCCGGTTTCGATCTGACGCTTGTATCGTCGTTTTCGGAGCTCGTCCCAGCCTATCTTGTATTTGCCTTGGTATTTGGCGATGTCTTCGGGCCAGGCGTGGAGCGGATAGTGCGGGGCGGTGAAGGGCAGATAGAGCAGGATGGGCTTGGGCTCGTTCTTGTATTGTTCGAGGCGTTCGACGGCGTAGTCGGCGAAGGCATCGGTGGTGTAGAAATTCTTGTCCTCGGGGACGTAACCCATAATGGCTTTGCCTTCGATTGCCCATCGTCGCGGCGACGACCTTTTGCGTCCCGGCTTGCCTTCGCCGGGGCGGGCGACGGTTCCGGGGTTGAAGAAATTGCAGCATCCGTCGGCGAGGCCGAAGTATCTATCGAAGCCACGGGTTGTGGGCAGCGGCTTTTGATGCCATTTGCCCGAAATGATTGTTCTGTAGCCTGCACTGCGGAGGACCTCGCCGAACGTCGCCCCGTAGCGCATGTCGCTGGTGCCGACGGCCTGGTCGTATTGGCCGGTGAGCAGGGTTGCACGGGTGGGAGAGCACTTGGCGCAGTTGTAGAACTGGGTGAAGCGCATGCCGTCTTTGGCGAGCTTGTCGAGGTTGGGCGTATTGATCTCGCCGCCGTAGCAGCCGATGTCGGAGTAGCCCATATCGTCGGCCATTATCAGGACGATGTTGGGTTTTGCCTTCTTCTTTCGCGCGTAGCGGGAAGAAGAAACGCAGGCGGTTGTAAGCAGGCCCGCGGAGGCCGTCCGGAGAAACTGGCGTCTATTCATTCGCATCATTTTTCTTGAGCCTTTACAGAACAGGCCACGCGGAAGCCTACGATGTCCATTTCAGGCAGCCACCATACACTCTTGGGTAGCTGGGGGTCGCCATCCTGCCACCAATCCTGCTTGAAGGCCCTCGCAGCACAGCGCAGCTCCTTGGGGTCGCTGCTGTAGTCACCGCCGCGAACTACATGGATCTCGCCGGTCTTCGGCCCTTTTGGATTCACGGCGGGGGTATTTTTTGCGGCTTCTTTGTATGCTGTTGGGCCGTAAAAATCATGGACCCACTCGCGAACGTTGCCGGCCATATCGTATAGGCCCCAGGCATTTGGCTTTGTTTTGCCTACTTCGTGCGGCTCGTGGCCGGAATTGGTTTTATACCAGGCGGCACTTTTGAGTATGGTCGAATCCGGTTTGTCTGAGAAGCTATAGGCAGTATCGGCGCCGGCACGGGCGGCGTATTCCCATTCGGCCTCTGTGGGAAGGCGATATTCCCTGCCGGTCTTTTTGGAGAGCCATTTGCAGAAGACAAAAGCATTTTTCCAACTCGCAGCAATGGCCGGGTTTTTCTCGGGATAGCCCATCGTCAGGTCTCCATAGACGGGCGTGGGGCCGGTGATAGCATCGACGTCGTCGTTTTCTTCCACTTCCGGCTGATCACCCAAATGGGTCCTTTGGGGCGTATTCGTTTCCTGATAATAGGCCATGAAAAATTCGATGGTGGTTTCGGTGGTGCAAAGGTAGAACGGATCGAGTTTCACCTTGTGCTGCGGTCCTTCATCGTCTTTTCGCTCGACTTCGCCGGCCGGGCTGCCCATCATAAAGGCGCCTTCGGGGATAAGCACCATGTCAAGACTAAGCTTATCACCATTCTCATCCGTAATGGTCTCGGTGTATTTCTTCGGGACGGCGCCCTCGGCAGGCATTATAACGCCAAGGCAGAATACCAATACAACAACGTAACTAACGATACGACTCATACTCATCTCCTTCAATCTCCTCAAAAAGTGCCCCGATAGGTCACACAACCTTTTCGGGCAGGAACATTATGTTTACTCAAATTGACTGATTTTTGTTTTGATACAAGTTTTCACATAATTTTAAGATCCTGGATTCCCGCTTTCGCGGGAATGACAGCAGGGCCGGTTTTAGTTTCTCAGTCGATCCTATATCATTTTTGTAACACCCGGTATCGGGACGGGATAGCTGCCGTGCGGGCCCGGCTTGACGGGCGGATCCATATCGTCGCGGCAATCTTCGGGCTTTGGCGGGTAGTAGAAATCGGACTTATTGACTTGGTCCCAGGTGACCTCTTTGCCCGTATAGCAAGAGAGTTGGCCCATCACGCCGACCATCGTGCTGCGGGCCATGTAGTTGCCGTTATTGACGGGTTTGCCTGAGCGGATGCCGGCGAAGAGCCTGTCATGCTCGATCTGGTACGGATTGCAGCCGCCGTTCCATTTCCAGTTGGTTTCGCCCCAGATTCGCGAGCGTGTGATATCGGCCTTGCCCTTGCTGCCGAGGACAATACTGGAAGAGTTGTTGTAGCATCCGGTTGTGGTGCGGCAGAAGGCATAGATGCGGATGCCGTTGTCGCACTCGTAGATCACCGAATGGTGGTCGAATACATCGCCGTAGATGGGCTTTGTCATCGAGGAGCGTCCGCCCAGGCCGTGACATTTAACGGGGACCTTGTTGCCCATCGCCCAACTGGCCCGGTCGAGGTTGTGGACGAGCGACTGCGGGACATCGTCTCCGGAGAGCCAGCGGAAATGGTATTGCGTGCTGCATTGCCATTGTAGCTCCGTCAGGCCCGGCCGGCGGTCTATAATAACGTATGGAGCGCGAAGGAAGTTCTCTTCGATAGAGATTATATCGCCGATGACGCCATCGTGGATTCGCTTGACCGTTTCCTGGTATCCGGTGTGGTATCGGCTGTGGAGACCTGAGACGATGGATAGGCCCTTGGTCTTTGCGAGGTCGGCGGCGGCTTGCATCATCTTGAGGTTGGCGGGGTCGGTTCCGTGCGGCTTCTCAACGAAGACGTGCTTGCCGGCCTTGATAGCGGTCATCGCGTGGAGCGGGTGGAACTTTGCGGCGTTGGCGATTACCACGACGTCGGACGATTCGATTACGTGCTTATAGCCGTCAAAGCCTGCAAAGCAGTGATCGTCGTCGGCGACGACCTGATCGCCCTTTTGCTGCTTGATGATATCGCGCTTGTGCTTGACGCGGTCCATGAAGATATCGCACATTGCGACGAGTCTGGCGCCCTTGTCGGCCGTCAAGGCCTGGGCGGCGGCGCCGGTATTGCGACCGCCGCAGCCGATCATGCCAACACGAATGATGTCGCTGCCGGCCGCAAAAACACTGTTGCCGATGGCCAACGAGCCCGAAACGGCCGCCGAAGCGGCTATCGTCGAGGCCTTCAGAAAATCGCGTCTCGTGGTCCCGGAGCTTTTGTTTGTATTTTTTGCACTTGCCATACTACCTCCTTAGACGTATCTGCCTTAGACTGCATTTCAACTATTTCACAATCCCGTTTTTTTTGAGAAAGCGTTCAGTACGATTTCTTGAGCTCTACATGCTACTCGGTGATTCTCCTGAATTCAAGCTATTTTGCCGGGAAAGTACAATCCGAACCATCGATCAGATGCTCTTGCTTGATAATTATCTTGGTAGTGTGCTGCGTAGTGAGTGGTAAACGGCAGCGATCATTCCCAAGCAGTGGGTAGCCCTATTCCGCCAAGTGGATTTGTCGATTCTTCTCCATTTGCTGATTCGAAGAACGCATACGCAGAAATAATACTCATAGTCTCTGTTCGTCGCCAGCCTGTTCCGACATACTTGTCGCAATGGCAACTATTCAACAACAGTTTGGAGTGCGAATACGCGAATTACGTAAGAAACATGGCTGGACACAGGAGCAACTGGCCAATGCTGCTGGACGCCATTGGACGTACATTGGCGGTATCGAGCGAGGGGAGAGAAATGTCACGCTGGAAGTGGTAGCGGATATTGCCAAGGCGCTTGAGGTGGACGTAGGAGAGCTTTTCAGTGGGCTCACGCAAAAGAAAACAGATAAATAGCATAGGACATACTCTGGAACGAAGCTTCAACGCGCCCGCCAGAGACATTCTTGATGCTATTAGGAGCGGGTTTCGTGCCCAAGTCGATGTTAAGGGAAAGCTCGCGGAACTCTACCTCTACAGGCAACTCAAGGCTCTGCAGCAACAAGGGCACATATCCGAATTAGTGTGGAGCGACAAAGACGGAGATCCAGACTTCTTCCTGCAATATATGGAGCATCGTCTGAGCGTTCAATGCAAGAATGTCAGAAGCGGTGAGCAGTACAAAACTGGCGAGAGAAAAGGCCAATTCAAGGTTGAATTGCAGAAGACACGGGGCGGTATCGATCCAAGAACGGGGGAGAAAACACGATACTATCGGCCAGATGAATTCGAAATAGTCGCAGTGTGTTTGTTTAATCAAACCAGCACTTGGGAGTTTCGCTACGCCGCGGCCAGAGATTTGGCGCGCCACCGCCGGCAACCAGGCAGACTGGAGGTAATGCATCCAGTGCCGCGTTGTGCTGCACCGCCGTGGCACGAAGACTTTCTGGCTGTCCTACGAAATCTTTATTCTTAAACTTAGTAAACCGGGGCTTGGCATTGAAATGTATTTCTGCTATTATACCTTCGCAACTAGAGTTAAAGACTAATGCTAAGTGAACTCATAAAACAGAAACCTTTCTACACCACAGACTTGGGTGCAGCCTATCTGGGAGACGCCAGGAAATTGATGCGGGATTTGCCTGATCAATGTGTAAACTTGATTGTCACATCCCCGCCATATGCGCTGCATTTCAAGAAGGAATACGGAAATGTCGAAAAGCATGAGTATGTTGCCTGGTTTCTGGAATTTGCCAAGGAGTTTCGCCGGGTGCTCGCGGATGATGGTAGCCTGGTGATCGATATCGGAGGGAGCTACAAGAAGGGGCAGCCGACCAGGTCGCTCTACCATTTCAGGCTTTTGATCACCCTATGCGATGAATTAGGCTTTCATCTTGCTCAGGAATTCTACTGGTATAATCCGGCAAAGCTACCTGCTCCCGCAGAATGGGTCACTGTCCGGAAAATCAGAGCCAAAGATTCAGTCGAATGCCTGTGGTGGCTGTCTAAGAACGCGTTTCCAAAGGCGGATAACCGGAAGGTGCTCCGTCCGTATAGCAAAGATATGCTTCGTCTTATAGAACGAGTATACAAAGCAAAGAAACGACCATCGGGTCATAACATTACAGCTAAATTTGGAAAGAATCTCGGTGGTTCCATACCGCCAAACCTGCTGGAATTTGGCAACAACGACAGCAATGGGTATTATCTTCGCGCATGCAAGAAAGCAGGTATCAAACCGCACCCGGCCCGCTTCCCTCCTCACCTGCCCAGCTTTTTCATCGACTTTTTGACAGACGAGGGCGACTTGGTGCTTGATCCTTTCGCCGGAAGCAACACCACTGGAGCGATCGCAGAACATGCTCGCAGACAATGGCTTGCCTTCGAGACATCCCAAGAATATTTGGAGGCCAGCAAGTTTCGATTTGATGCCTTCGGCGGGCATTTTGAGCGTACAGAGGGCAATCCAGGGCGAAGAGTTGAGCACGGCACAGGTCAGTTGGCTTTGTTCGCGTCTAACCCACAGGACTGATCTGATCAACGTCAGAGATGAAAGCGATTGCCGCCCATTGCTGATTCGTTCCTGCCGCCCCACTCAATTTGGCATCTCCGCAGGGCTGGCAGCCGACGCGGTGATCACAGCGTAATCAGTATTCGCGGTCCTTCAGCTTGCCCGGCTGTGGGACGGGATATGTTCCGTCTGCATTGGCGGGCACCGGTGCCGGGCCGTCGTTTGTTAGCTTATTGGCATTGGGTGCGAACTCGTGCGGGCAGTTGAGCATCTGGTCAAATGTGATTACTTGGCCCGTATGTGCGGCCATTCGGCCCATAGAGCTTACCATGCTTGTGATGGCGCCGCGCTCGACCTCGTTATACGGCTTGTCGTTGCGGATAGCATCGATCAGGTCGTCCCATTCGAGTTGATACGGACTCTTTTCGGGTTGGGGGTATCGCCATATTACGTTGGCGTCGTCCGGTTTTTGGCCTTTGAAGGTTGCTACTCTTCCGGGTGCGTGGCCCGATTTGGAAACGATGCCCGAACCCCTGGTGCCGTGGACATAGCTTGAGAATCCGCCTTTGCAGCCGGAGATATTCCGACCCTGATAGAAGAGCCTGGCCCCGTCGGGATAGGTGTATTCGACGTCATAGGTGTCGAGATTCTGGTCCACGTAGTCGTCGCGGTAGTGTCGTCCGCCCAGAGCATGGGCCTCGACGGGCCAGGCGCCCTTCATCCAGGAGAGTTCGTCGATCTGGTGGATGTAATAGTCGTTGTACATACCGCCGCTTGCCCAGAGGAAGCTGTGGAACTTCTGGATTTGGTAGAGTACGTCGCTGATATTGTCGGGCTTGCGTTTGCAGGCGGATGCACGGCCGCCCATGCGATAGCCTCTCATCAGGAGTATCTCGCCGATTTCGCCGCTGTCAATTCTATCTTTTAGCTCCTGTCGGCCTCGGCAGTGGCGGACCATGAGACCTACTCCGCACTTGAGATTCTTCTGGGTAGCCTGCTTGGCCAGGTCAATCATTCTCTTTGTGGTCGGGCCATCCACCGTAACGGGCTTTTCCATAAATACGTTGAGGCCTCTCTTGATTGCCTCGGTGAAGTGGACCCAGCGAAATGCCGGGGGCGTGGCGAGAATCACCACATCGCCCTTGCCGAGGCAACTCATCGCCTGCTTGTATGCTTCAAAGCCGATAAACTGACGGCTCTTGGGCACATCCACCTTTTCGGAACTCAGCTTACTGCGATTCTTGTAGCTGTTGTCAAGGCGACGCTGGAAGACGTCGGCCATCGCCACCAGCTTTGTTCGCCCGTTCTTAACGGACAGTGCATTCGCCGCGGCCCCTGTTCCTCGACCTCCGCAGCCAACCAGCGCTACCTTGATCGTATCGCCGCCGGCGGCGTATAGGTTCGGCGCGATCCCGGCCGCCACAGCCGACGCCGCGACTATGCGACCGCTATTCTTCAAAAAATCTCGGCGTGATGTGCTTCTTTTCGTGGTTTCACTCATAACATCGCTTCTCCTATTTTCTTTGTATTTGCCTGGAATGCCAAGTTTACTCTGAATCCAGCATTTACTGTTGACCCAAACCTCGTTGGGCCGAAAACCCATCATTATCTCTATGGAGCCCCATTTTACAAGTCTTTTTTGGTATCGAAGCACGTGGCAAGAGCGAGTTGCACTTCTTCTATGACGGCGAATGATGATAGGTATAGCAGGCTCTGGCAGAACAAATTGGGCGATAATGGTGGAAACTCCGGAGAAACTCAGGTAACATTTCGATTTAGATGTGGCAAAAGTGTTGCTTAGCCAATTTGGCAACCTAATAAGGATATAGCTATGAAGGCCTCGAAATTCAACGTCATTATTCCAATAGATGACAAGGAAAGTTTGATTTTTAACACTTTTTCTGACTCCAGAGTCATAGCCAATAGGAGTGTCATAAAGGCAATCGAGAACTGTGATCAACAGGAGAATTTGTCCAATGAGCAGAAGGAGCATTTAATTCAGTTATGTGAGCTTGGCATCATAAGAGAAGACGAGATTGACGAAGACAAAGAGTTGGAGTACTGGTTCCATAGGCTAAAATTCGATTCCAAGACATTAAATGCAACCATTCTTACAACAATGGCTTGTAATATGGACTGTGTTTATTGTTTTGAGCAGGGAGTGGATTCCAATCTGTCAATGAGCAAACAATGAGCAAAAAAACGGCGAAGAGGGTATGTGAATGGCTTATTGAACGAGTTGATGATGTTCGCCCTCGCGATCTGACAATTACCTTCTTTGGAGGAGAGCCACTGATAAATTCCAAAATGGTTAAATTCATTAGTCGGACTCTTCATCAAGAGGTTCAATCAAAAGGGGTTATTTTAAATATTGAAATTATTACAAATGGCCTTCTCTTGTCTCCGGAGTTAGTAGAAGAACTTCTGCCTTTAGGATTGCGGTGGATCAAGGTCACATTGGATGGGGATGCTCCTACCCATAGTCGTATGCGACCTAAAAAAGCCGTAGGGAATCAAAACACTGATACTTATGATGAAATTATTGAGAATCTCTTAAAGATTAAAGGGAAGGTTCCTTTTATAATTGGAGGTAATTACGACGAGAGTACGAAATGCCATATTCCAGCATTGCTGGACGATCTCAAAAAGAAGGGCTTTTGTAGAGAGGATGTAAAAAAGATAGCCTTTAAGCCGATTTTGGGGTTTCCGGGACATGAAAACAGTTCAGCACATGCTATTGAGGCATGCACTTTCTCTGAAACAAATACAGATGATTTCCTTTGGCTTATAAAGGAAACGG
>JAUVXL010000239.1 GCA_030603595.1 Sedimentisphaerales bacterium
ATCAGCACCGGAAAGCTGGAGGCAATCAACGGCAAGATCGGAACCCTGCAACGCAACGCCTACGGCTACCGCGACGACCAGTACCTTAAACTAAGAATATTTAATTTGCATGACTCCACCTACGCATTATTCGGATGAACCCCCTTTAGTTCATCTCTGGCAGTACGGCAAGAACGACCCCAATCCCTACCACGTCGAATGGCAGTTGCTTCTGGACGCCATCCGCCAGAATAAGCCGCACAACGAAGCCCGCCGAGCAGGCGAAGCCGAAATAGCGGCACTGATGGGACGCGTCGCCACGCACAGCGGACAACTTGTTACCTGGGACCAGATGATGAAATGCAACTTCCAGTTCGTCAAAGACATAGACAATATGACCTTCGACACCCCCGCCCCAATCCACAACGGCCAAGACGGAATCTACGCCGCCCCCCAACCGGGAATAACAAAAGAATGCTAAGCAAATATCCCTTGCTAAAAATAGGTGACTGTCCTATTTTCCAATATCAACATCAACGCGATAGAATGAAAGAGTGAATATCATTATATGAAATGGCGGCCAGTTTAGCCTGAAATCCATTCTCTAAAAAGAAACGCCCGACCAACTCGGCCTTCTTTGCATCGGACAGATTCTGCTGCTTCAGAAAAAACATTTTGAATGCCTTTTGCGCCGACGGATCATATGATTCGAGAAAAATGTCGAAACCGAGTTCCCTTAACCTCATTACATCAGTCACGATCAGATCGTGTATTCCTGTCTCAAACACTTTTAAGAAGAATGCATCTGGATTCGGAATAATCCTTGTGTTGAAATCCATCCCAAGATCCCTCTCGCCAATTGTTCGCACAAGCTGCCCATAAAAGGTCAGATCTTGATCAAAACGTTTTTTGGCATCAAGCAACTGCATTGTCTTTGTCTCAATATTTTGCTGACGAAAAACCCGGACAGCGGAATAATGAGACAAGCACGCGGCTACAAAAATCATAATTAGCGATAAGCCAAATTGTGCCCAAGCAAGCTTTTCTGAATTCGACATACGTTTCCTTTCAATATGATTATCATAAAAATGGCCAACATGTTATTATATGCTTTTACTGGGGAGAATTAAGAAACTATGAAAGCCAGATGCTTGGAGGCGGTATGTTATAGTCGTCTCCACGTGCTCGCCGCAGTGGCGGCACAAATTCAATAACCTAAACTTGTTTAAGGAGCATTTGGCCATGAAGACTATTTTAGCTATCGATTTGGGCAAACGCAACAGTGTGTTTTGCAGGCTTGAGAGAGGTTCTTTGAAACCTGAATATTTCAAGGCAAGGGAGAATCAAAGGTCTGGATAATTAAAGGTGCGGTACATTTTTCTGACTCATATCAGCCCGTGAGCAGTTCGAATTCCTTTGGGCTTAGCGACTGTCTTAGTTTTTGCAGGGCGATTAGCTCGATCTGTCGCACTCGCTCTTTGCTCAGGGCGAGGTTCTCGCCGACCTGCTTGAGCGTCTTTGTCTTCTTCTTTATGGGCTGTCCGATCGGGCCGAATCGGCTTAGAATCACATACTGCTCGCGCCGAGTCAGTTCATTCTTAATAACCTGGGCAAGGCTCTGATGGGCGCGCTCAATCGCGGCCAGGTCCGCGGCGTCCTTCTCTCTGAAGTCCTCCTGCATCTTTGCGTGCGAAGTGGCGGTCTCCTTGTCGCGTCGTGCCGTGCGGGACGGCATTTTGCGGGCGAACGCCTTGGCTATGGCCCAGGAGGCAAAGGTTGCGAATCGAAAACCCCTCGTGTAGTCGAATTTCTCGACGGCTCTCATCAGCGCGTAATTGCCTTCGCTGATCAGGTCTGAAAGGTTTGCTCCGCTTCTCGTATGCTTGCGTGCGATGCTGACGACCAGGCGAAGATTGGCTTCGATTATGGCTCTTTGAATGTCCTCGGCTTCGGCGAGATAGCCCTCTATTTCTTTGATACGGCTGCTCAACACACGTGCGGTTTTCATCCCGGCCCTGGTAATACAGGCCAGGTATTTGAGGTAATTGTATCTGCGGAACAATTCACGTTCGCGTTCCCTGTTCAGCACGGGCGTCTTCTTCAATATGCGCAGGTACTCCGGCAGCGACCGGCCCGCCCTGCCGAACGGTTCCACTATCGCCGGGCCGCCCGGATTTATACCATTGGGACGTTCTGTGAGAATCTCTTTTTTCGCATCGCTTTGCAGGAATTCGTCGCTGGCGATGAATTCGACCTTCCTAAGCAGAAGCGCCTTCGCCCTTCGAGCGTTTATTAGGCGGTACATCGAACTCTTGCTTCGATTGAAGCGTTTCATCAAGTCCCCCAAAGGGACGCCCTGCTTGAAGAGACTGTAGATTTCGGCCGCTTCCGATGGTGCGGTTACGCCGGGCGGTCTTTTGAAGACAGGCTTATCGGGGTTGGCCTTTTCATAGTTTACGAGCGTGCTTCGGACCGTTTCAGGAGACCTGCCGATATCGTCGGCGATCTTGTTGATTACATTATGCCTGGATACGTCTGATTTGGCGGCGAGTTTGACGGCCCGCTTTATTATTTGCTTCTTTTGCGCCGGTGAGAGGCGAGAGAAAGTCCTTGCCCAGGCCGCGAGTTGCGGATTTGCCATGAGGAATCGGTCCACCGTTGATTTGAGAAAGCCCAGGCGTTTAATACCGTCCTGGAAGATGAATTTTCGCGCAATCAAGCCGCATGTTCGCCATCGCGCGACGGTTTTCGTCGAGATGCCCAGTATCTCTGCCAGTTCCTCAACGGGATAGACCTTCTCGCTTTGCCCGGTCACCGATGGTGCGATCTGCCCGCTGAGGGCCGTGATGAAAATTCGCAGGTCCTCCAGCAGTTGATCGCCTTTTATCAGTCTCTGCCTGACCGGCCCTTTATGTTGGAAGCCTGTGATGCGGTAGAATACGAATTCGAATGGGTACTCCTTGCTCGTCTCGATAATTGCATAGAGCTTCTCGGCTGCATTGAGTTGCTTTCGCCGCTTTGCCTCAGGTGTGAATCGAAGCTGCATCAGCAACTCAGCCAGGTCTTTGTGTCGAATCCTTCGCATGTTGTTCTGCAGCCCGGAGCTTGTGAAATCTAATCTCGTCTCAGCGCATCGGCGCTTGACATTTTCCCACTATCACCAAGTGTCCATTCTACCAAACTCCGCGCAAAAAAAACAGCCGCGTATAACGGCTGTTTCAAGGTTTTCATCGCTGCGAGGAACCGAACTGTATTCAGTGCCTAAACGGCTTATCTCAGGCCACAAGGCCCTTGGCCGTATCGACGGCCGAGGCCGCGTCAGGTGCGTAGCCGTGGGCGCCGATCCTGTCGGCATAACCTTGGGTTACAGGCGCCCCGCCTATCATAATCTTGGCGGAAATGCCGGCTTCCTTCAGCGCTGTTATGATCTTTTCCATCGAGGGCATCGTTGTCGTCAAAAGAGCGCTCATCCCAATCAACTGAGCCTCGGAGGCCTTAGCCTGCTCGACGAACTTCTCCGGGCCGATATCAACGCCCAGATCGATGACCTCAAAACCTGCTCCTTTGAGCATCATTGCCACGAGGTTCTTGCCGATATCGTGCAGATCGCCCTGCACCGTTCCTATCAGAAACCTGCCGACCGGCTTAACGCCGGCTTTGGCCAGTTCCGGCTCGAGTATTTCCATCGCCATTTTCATCGCTCGCGCGGCGATCAGCACCTCGGGTATATACACTTCATTCTTCTTGAAGCGGGCCCCGATAACGTCCATACCGGCAATTAGACCCTCATCGAGCACGCTTTTTGCAGCAGCGCCCTCGCTCAAAGCCGCTTTCGTGATTTCAACAGCGGCGTTTTGATCGCCTTTGATAACCGCATCGGCTAATGCCTGCAAATCTGCCATCTTTTGTTTACCTCAAAAAATCAACTGATCTCATTGATCCTACTCATTCCAGTATTAAACCTACAATTAGACAGTAGCGCAAGGGCTAAGGCAAGAGATAAATGGAACTTTTTGCGCCTCACCGGCTAAAAGGAAGATGCGGGCGCATAAAAAAAGCCCTGATTGAACCGGCTGCTCAAACAGGGCGATAATCGACTATTCCGGGAGGAGCCCGGAGTTTCCTCAGTATTTACTTATGCGGCTGGGGTTCCTTCTCTGGTTGTTCTTGCGCCGCCTTCTCAGGCTTGGCTTGCGGCGATTTCTCAGGCTTGGCTTCGGACGTTTCCTCATGCTCGGCTTCGGCCCTTTTCTGCGGTTTTTCAGCGGCCGCTTTCTCCGCGGCAGCCGCGGCAGCCTTCTCACGCTGAATCGTGTCGTAGATTTCCCTGCGGTGGACCGGAATTTCTCTCGGCGCCGTTATTCCCAGACGAACCTTGTCGCCCCGGACATCGACTATGGTAATCTCGACGTCGTCGCCGATCATGATTGATTCGTCTCGTTGTCTGCTTAGAACCAACATTGTTAACTCCTTTTGTCGGCTGGCTTTACCTTTCTTTGTACGAGTGATTTCGGCGCTATGTTCGTTGCCGGTTCTCATCGTAAGCAGCTATCTGCCGGCCCTGGATAACTTCCTCTTCTAAAACGGCTCGTTGCCGGCAAGACTTTAGCCAACTATATTTTCGGCTAATTCTGAGGCCAAAAACAAGCATTTTTATTTATGTCCGGCCAAGCTCGCCTCATTATAAGACCAGAAAACTGTAAGTCTATTGATTACAAAATGTTACGGAGAGGGGAAGGCTTGAAAAAAGATACTCTAATCGGGAAATGCCCCGAAAAATGCCTCAGAGCTCGTGTTTTCGCCAGAAATGGTATCTGATTCCCATCCAGTAGCCGGCAATCGCCCCAATTGTGCCAAAAGCCACCATTTGCACGGGCAGTACGGAGATAGCGGCATTGGAGAAGAATACGGCCGGCCAGTAGTCGGCGAGATGGTTGAGCGTATCGTACTTGGCGTAAGTCGTTATGGCAAAGGGAGTAACCAGCGCAGCGGCGATTATCGGCCATATATAGCCGGCGTTGAGGAAATGCTTGACTATGAACGCAGCCAGGCCGAAGGCAACGATGATCCCGAAGACCATCTGCCCGGTGGCCGGCTGGGCCATCACTGAGCCCAGGCTGCCATTGGTCATTGTAATGTCCTGTGCCAGTCTGTCCAAAGCAAGCACAGCGACCAGGACGGAGGCTACCAGGGCGACGGCTGCATTTAAGTATGGAGCAGGCCCAGACTTAGGCTTGTCTTTTGGATGGGCGTATGTGGACCCGCAGTGTATTTTCTGTCCACAGAGCACGCCGAGGAAACCGACGCCTATGACTGCGAGCCAGAAAATCGGCTCCCACTTAAGCTGGCCTAACAACGCCTGTCGCTGAGCAACGGCCGGGGCCATTTGGATCTGGGAGGCCATATTGCCGGTGCGAACAGCCCAGATTGCCAGTCCTGCCGGGACCGCCAGGATGCCGATTTCTCGTCCGTGGGGCCAGGAGACAAAATACCCGATTAGCCCGACCGCAAAGGCCGCAGCCAAGAGGATCACCGTTCCATTGAATCCCAGATTACCCAGACGAACGGCCCCGAACGGCTCGGTCGGCTCAGCCAAAGGCCAAACCCCAATGCCGATCACGACCACACCAACCGCCGCTGCGGCCGCTATGCGTAACTTCATTGACAATGATAGTTCCACTGAATAGCCCTTAAGTCGAAACACTGATAGAGTACCATTGAAACTGGCGAGAGGCAATAGGAAATTTTCAAGTGCCTCATAGGGGGTGTGGCTAATTTTTCCGGCACACTATAAGATTCTTTCTGACAAAGGATTACGCGCTACGTCATTGCGAAGGAGCCGTAGGTCCGCCACCGGCGGA
>JAUVXL010000201.1 GCA_030603595.1 Sedimentisphaerales bacterium
CGTTTGCTTGCCAGTGTGGACGGCCTTGCGTTGGGCAGCGTGGCGGACTTGCAATCGGATACAATGGGAACAACGACTCTGTCCCGGTGACGCCAAAATCTGTTAAGAACTCTATATGACTTGTTCAGCAAGCCCTAATTAAACTTTCCAAACCCCGTCCCAAACTGTAGAATCGCTGTAATTTCCATTTCCGCCTGCGTTTTAGGCGGGAAAACGGGGTATTTGAGGGTGGTGAGTGTTTAGTTAGGCAGGACTATCGTTGGCAATCAGCCTTTATTTAAGGGGCGGATTGTGAAAAAGATTTCAAATTGGATCGTGGGCATATACAACGGTAGCGTATGTGGACGACCCGGTCGAGCCGGCCCGCGAGAAGGCAAGGCAATAGCTATCATAAACGCTACCGAACCGGAAAGGAGCTAAAGATGAGTTCGAATACCCTCCCCAAACTTCACAACGCCATGTGGCCTGGGCTGGTCGGCAAAGGAGATGAACCTGGCCAGGAGCCGCCGATCAGTCTCGAACGGATGCTCGAATTGACGGCCGGCGCGGAGGTGGACGGCCAGAAGTTCGATGGGATTGACTATTTCCTTTTCCTGCCGCACACCGACCCCAACGCCAGCGACGACGAACTGAAGAAGATCGCCGATCTGATTCAGGGGTACGGTTTTAGCGTTGGCTCGGTTGTCGCCCCGGTTTGGGCCGGCACGGTCGGCGATTCGGCGATGGGCGATGCCGCAGCTCGCGAGAAGTTCCTCAGCGCCGTCCGTGTGGGATGTCGCATCGCCGGCGTGTTCAACGAGCACGGCGTGCGCAAGTACGGTGCGATTCGGATCGACTCGGCCGAATTCGGCATCGAAAAATGGCGAGAAGACCCAAAGGCAAACACCGCGAAGATCGCCGAGACGTTCCGCGAAGCGGCGAAGATCGCCGCCGACCACGGCGAACGCCTGGCTGCCGAGGGCGAGATATGTTGGGCCGGCCTGCACAGTTGGAAGGACATGCTCGATCTCCTGGAAGCCGTCGGAATGCCGGAGACGCTGGGCTTCCAGGCCGATATGGCGCACACATACCTGTATTTGATGGGCTACAATGCGCCGGAACACGCGCTGCTGCAGCCCGGTTATTCGGACGAAGAGTTCTACGCCGCCTACGAAACGATGGTCGAGAAGTTGCGGCCCTGGACGATTGACTTCCATGTGGCGCAGAACGACGGCGAGGTGCACGGCGCCGGCGCCCACGACAAGACGGGCAAGCACTGCCCCGCCGACGACCCCAACGGCAAGCTCGACATCGTTCGCTGCGCCGGTTATTGGCTTAAAGACGCCGCGGCGCGCGGTATCGAGCACATCTGTTGGGACGGGTGCATGTTCCCCAACGCGATGCTCGAATCGCCGGACACGTGGAACGCGATCCTCGATGTGATGCTCAAAGTGCGGGCGGCGCACGGGTGGACGTCTTAGTTGCGGATTCGGAATTGGTGGTTGACAAATGCTTCTTATAACCTAAGAAATTGAATAAGGAATCACTACAATGACTGAAAGACTGAATATTGGACTGATTGGCTGCGGCTTCATGGGCCGAGTCCATTCGAATGCATACCTCAAGCTCAACAAGTTTTTTGACGTAGAACACGAAATGGTCATGAAGTGCATCTGCGACAGTAACGCAGAGAAGGTCGAGGCCTTTGCCGACAATTGGGGCTGGGAAACCACCGAGACCGATTGGCGCAAGATGATGGAGCGGGACGATATCGATGTTATCGATGTCTGCACGCCCAACAATACGCACCACGATATCGTGATAGCTGCGGCGGAAGCGGGCAAGATCGTCGCCCTCGAAAAGCCGCTGTCTATGGATGTGGCAGACGGTATCCCGATGGTCGAAGCCGTCGAGAAGTCGGGCAAGCCTAATATGGTTTGGTTCAACTATCGCCGAGTTCCGGCCGCGGCGCTGGCAAAGCAGATTATCAACGAAGAAAAAATCGGCAGAGTATTCCACTATCGCGCCAAGTATCTGCAGGACTATACTATCAGCGCCGACGTCCCCCAGGGCGGCGATGGGCTGTGGCGGCTGGATGCGAAGGTCGCCGGCAGCGGAGTAACAGGCGATTTGCTCGCTCACTCAATCGATATGGCCACATGGTTCATCGGGCCCCTCGAAAGCGTTTGCGCGATGACCGAGACTTTCATAAAGGAACGCGTACAGCAGGAAACGGGCAAGAAAGCCGAAGTTACAATCGACGATGCCTGCGCATTCCTCGCCAGATTCGAGAACGGCGCGCTGGGAACCTTCGAATCGACGCGTTACGCCTGCGGTCGCAAAAACCAGAATACGTTCGAGGTCAACGGCGAAAGGGGCTCGGTTGCGTTCGACCTCGAGACCGCGCACGAACTGGAGTATTTCGACCACGCCGATCCTATCGCCGTTCGCGGATGGCGCACGATTCAGACCTGGGACTCCAAGCACCCGTACATGAAAAACTGGTGGGTCCCCGGCTGCGGGATTGGATACGAGCACTGGCATATAAATACCTTAGCCGATTTCGTCAAGGGCCTCGACACGGGCGAGAAGACTTGTCCCGACCTCAAGGACGCCCTGGCGGTTCAGTATGCCTGTGACGCCGTGCTGGATTCGGCCAAGGACAAGGCCTGGAAAACCGTTAAGAAAGCGTAAATACAAGCAGGAATCGGGTGCGGGTAGAGCCTGTGCCTATTGACGTTTTTATTTATGAGTTCTGCAAAATTGCAGGTTAGACCTATGTTGTTGAAGAATCCCGATAAATCGGGATTCTTCAATAATCGCCTATTGAACAGGACGTTGTAGTTAAAAAGAAAAAATCAAGAACAGATTTTTTCTTTTGTTAAGTAGGCCTAACCTGCAATTTTGCAGAAGCCTTTTTACAATTTTTGAATAAGGAGCAATTATGTCCACTAAAGATATTGCCGCCAAGGCGCTCGAGCAGGGAAAGGGCATCGTTCGTCTGGCCCCGAACTGGGTGCCCCGTTCGTTTTGCGTTCCGGGTCGGCGCGTTAAACTGCATCCTGATGACTATTATGCCTTGGGTGGCGAGCGAGGCGGTATCGACGAGCGATGGTTCGCTTCGACGACGCCGGCCGATAACGGGCCATTAACATCCAAGGACGAGGGCCTGAGCTTCATCGTCTTCGACGACAACGGCAAGATCGAGAAGGTCCGCCTGATCGACGCGGTGGCCGAACTGAAGGGCGAGATAATCGGCGGCCGGCTGTGGGACGAGCATCAGCGATGGCCTATGTACTCGAAGTTCTTCGACAACAAAGGCGCTCTGCCGCATCACGTTCATCATCGCGATTCTCATGCGGCGCTGACGGGCCAGTTGGGCAAGCCCGAGGCCTATTATTTTCCGCCGCAGGCAAATAATCACGGCGGGGACTTCCCTTATACCTTCTTCGGGCTCAATCCGGGCGTGACGAAGGACCAAGTCCGAGCGGCCCTTAAGGATGCGGCCGAGGGAAGAGACAACGCAATCACAAAATTGGCTCCTGCTCACCGTCTCATTGTCGGGACGGGCTGGGATGTTCCGCCTGGTGTCCTTCATGCTCCGGGCAGCCTTTGCACATACGAGCCACAGAAGGCTTCGGATGTCTTTGCGATGTATGAGAACATTACGCACGACCAGGTTGTGCCGAAGGAATTGCTTTGGAAGGATACGCCCGAGGACAAGATGGGCGACGTAGATCATCTTTTGGCGGTGCTGGACTGGGATTTGAACGTCGATCCGAATTTTGCCCAGAATCGTTTCATGGCTCCCAAGCCGGTTCGGCCGGTTAAAGAGATGGAGGCCGAGGGCTATATCGAGAACTGGATTTGCTACAAGTCAACTACCTTCAGCGCTAAAGAGCTTACAGTCCTGCCCGGCAAGACCGTGACAATCAAGGACAACGCCTGCTACGGCTTTATCACGATGCAGGGCCACGGAAAGCTCGGCGAATGGTACATCGAGACGCCCGCTCTGATAAGGTACGGACAGTTGACCAGCGATGAATTTTTCGTTAACGAAGAGGCCGCCAAGGCTGGCGTGACCATCGCCAACTGCTCGCAAAACGACCCAATCGTGCTCCTAAAACACTTCGGCCCCGACAACCCGGATTTGGTCGTTGAGTAAAACCAAACAAAGTGTTGCCTGTGCTGGTTGATACTTGCATTGACAGAGAGTTTACTCGATACGAATCTTTGGGGGAGTGTAAAATGGGGCGATTTATAGATGTTTTGAACATTGCATTTTCGGTTCTTAACTACTTTGGTATTAAGATTCAGGTTGGGTACCGCATTCCATGGAAACATGTGATGCGTGCTGTTAAGAAGCTTGATCCAGACATCAGGAAGTATAATCCAGATGTGATAATTGGGTTGGCAGATGGGATGGTTGTCGCTGGAATTATTGCGACTAACATGTCTTTTTCATGTTTCCTGCCATACTATACATTAGGAGTGGATGCACGATCTAATCAGGATCGAAAAAAATCAATCAAGTTATTGGGAAAAAAGGTTGTCCCTAAACTGACCGGAAAGAAGGTTTTAGTAGTAGATAACCATATCTATACGGGTGCCACGCTCAAAAAAGCTATCGATTTTTTGAGAAAGAGAGACGCGTCTGAGATAAAATCGCTTGTCTTATTCGATCATGAAATCCAAGGGAAAGAATGCAATCCAGACTATAAAGCTTATACTATTAGAGGGAAGAGGTCTAAAGTAGCTTGGTCATATTCAGAGTGTCACAAATCAGTTTACGGTACTTGAAAAGGAGATTCTATTATAACTCTCTAAGAGTGAGAACGAGGGTTTCTACAGAATTTAGGCCTAACTATCTCTTGTTACGGAAACAGCATTTGTCATTCCTGCGAAAGCAGGAATCCAGTTTCCAGGCCATAGACCCCTGCTTTCGCAGGGGTGACATAGTGAGAGTGGCTTTCCGCAACAGGAAGTAATCAAACGTCGCAGGTTTCGACTGCTTGTCGCAGGCTTTTTAGGGGGTCGCGGGTCGGGATGAACTCGTGGCCGACGTAGCCTTTGTAGCCTGTCTTGACGATTTCTTTCATAATCGCCGGGTAGTTGATTTCCTGGGTATCGTCGATTTCGTTTCTGCCTGGGTTGCCGGCTGTGTGGTAGTGGCCGATGTAGTCTTTGTACTGTCGAATCCTGCTTATGATGTCACCGTCCATAATCTGGACGTGGTAGATGTCGAAGAGCAGCTTCATTCTCGGCGAGCCGACCTTCTTGATGATATCCATGCAATAATCGGTATGGTCGCCCTGGTAGCCGGCGTGGCCTTTCATCGGGTGGTCGGTTGCGCGGCTGTTCAGGATTTCCATTACGACATTCACCTTCTTTTTCTCTGCGTATCTGCAGAGTTCCTTGAGTCCTTTGACGCAATTCCGTGCCCCTTCTTCGAGCGATATCTCGCCGCTTTTGGGGTCTTCTGCATCTCGCCACTTGGATCCCGTGAAGGCAATGACGGTCTTGACGCCGAATTCGGCACAGCTATTGATGGTCTTCTTGGTTGTGGCGAGCAGTTCAGGGTGGTACTTGGGATTATTGAAGCCCTTTATAAACGGCGGGTCGGGCGTGCCGTTTGGGGCGATTGCGCATGTCAGGCCGTACTTCTTGAGGGTGGCGAAGTCGCTCGGTCCGACCAGTTCGACGCTCTTACAGCCGAGCTGCCTGGCGATTTGGCACGTCTTCTCGACGTCCCAGTGCTCGGAGAAGCACCAATAGACTACGGAGTGATTGATGCGTCCTTTGGTTGCAGCGCGCCCGGTGCTCTTTTGGCTTGATGTGCACGAACCAAGCGCCAAGGTAGCCGCCCCAATGCCGGCCATTTGCATAACGTCTCGCCGGCTTACTTTTCGAGTTTGTCTGGTCATTTCTGTCTCCTTTTCCATTTTACCGAGCTTGAGCGAAGCTTTTTAAGGTTCGTCCTAATCAGGACCTGATGCGCTTCTGGCCGGCATCATTCGGCCGAATCACTTGTACAAGGGTTAATTTTAGGCTTCCAAGCCGCATAGTCAAACAAAAAAGCGGTGCTCCACAGTCCTTTGGGGAAAGTGGGTGTGGCTAATTTTTCTGGGATTCGCCTGCGGCGAATTGTTAGTACGGCTTTACACTCATTTCCATGCCTTCGACTTGTTTGCCGATGTATCCCGTTTCACAGCATTACAAGCCCCGCCCGTAAGGAATGGGGTTTAATCCCGGCGCCCCTGGGGGACAGGCTTACGCTTCGGGCTTGTGGGTTTTTATCCCGGGCTTTACGTTTTGGAAACTGCATATATACACACAGAAACACGCCCAAACAAAGTTTGAGCGTGCCACGGCCTGGTCAGAATGACACGGGGGAATTGGCCCTTATGGTGTTGGCTTACCAGAACATCCGGCCACACCCGGAAAAGTTGTCGGGGTAGAATAGACTTGACAATCTGGGAAAGATGGGTTACTGTGACACCGTTGAATTTGTGCTATTGTGTGTTGTTGTGTGCGCCTTAATACTACAACGCCACTTGGCGGCAAAAAATGGTTTTAGCCTTAAAATCCGAAACAATATCAAATGTTCAAAGCTCAATTCCTCAAAACCCAAATGCGAATTCTTGCTGACTATTGCAGTTTTATTGTTTTTGTCATTTGAATTTTGGTAATTCGGATTTGTTTCGTGCTTCGATATTCGGATTTCGGATTTAACATAATTGACATAACGTTTTATATAACAAAACCTTACAGCTCTTAACCAACAGTAAATAGCGTTGTTGTAGTATTAAGACGTATGAAAAGAGGTATCGCTATGCGAAATGAGCTATGCAGCCGGGGCTTGTCTGAGACAGGCCGACAGAGTGAGGGTTTGCTTAATCGTCGCGGCTTTCTGCAGGCTGCCGGTCTTGGCGCACTTTCCGCATTTGGCGGGCCTGTCCCGGCGGCTTCTGCGAAGAGCAAGGGCAAAAAGGAATGGCCGATGCGGCTTTCCACTTCGACTATTCATTTCATGCAGCTTCCCATCGAGCAGGCTTGCGAACAGATTGCCAAACTCGGATTTGAGGCGGTAGATATATGGTCCGCCCACAACAACTGTCCGCACCTGGACGACGTCCTCAAACGGCTGGGCCCCGATGGGTTGAAGAATTTGCTCGCCAAGCACAAGCTCAAACTTTTTGCATTCTCGGTTTATAGCGGCGGCTACAAGCGTTACGCCGAATTGCTCGGCAAGGTCGGCGGCGGCGTTGCAGTTCGCGGAAGCAGTGGGGCGGTCAAGCCTGGTGAATTGACCTCGAAGATGAAGCAGTTCGTCGAGTCGTTAAAGCCGCTCGTAGAGTTGGCCGAGGAAAACAAATCTTATCTCGCCATCGAAAACCACGGCAATGCCCTGCTCAGCACCCTCGATTCCTTCAAGGCCTTTGTCGATATAAACAAATCAAGACATCTCGGCCTTGCTCTGGCTCCCTATCACCTCCAGGGGATCAATGCGTCCGTTCCCGATGCGATCAAGATATGCGGCAAGCAGCTTCTTTTCTTTTATGCATGGCAGCGGGCGGCGGCTAACGAGCAGTTGCCCGGCGTTGGCCCGACGGATATGACGCCGTGGATCGAGGCGCTGGCGAAGATAAGATACCGCGGGTATGTCAATCCCTTTATGCACGGCCATCCCGATACGGAAGTGATGTCGGCCAACCTTGCCAAGTCCCGCGATTACCTTAAAGATTGTGGTTCATCCGAATAATGCGTAGGTGGAGTCATGCAAATTAAATATTCTTAGTTTAAGGTACTGGTCGTCGCGGTAGCCGTAGGCGTTGCGTTGCAGGGTTCCGATCTTGCCGTTGATTGCCTCCAGCTTTCCGGTGCTGAT
>JAUVXL010000342.1 GCA_030603595.1 Sedimentisphaerales bacterium
GCAGGCAAGCCTGTAACTCTCCTTGACCTGCCCTATTATCTGCACCTCGCCCACCACAAGGCTGTCCAGACTCGATGCGACGGTGAGCAAATGCCTGGCCGCATCCTCGTCTTCGTAGTTGTAAAGGAACTGGCGGAACTTGTCTATCTCAACGTCGTGGAACTCGGATATGAATTTGGCCAACTCGTTCGCATCGGCATCCTCGCCCGCGCAATACAACTCGACGCGGTTGCAAGTCGAAATGAGCGTAAACTCAGCCGGGCCGAACCGGTTCTTCAACTCGCAAAGGGCCCTGGTCGTCTCAGCCGCGTCAAACGCCAGCTTCTCACGAATCTCCACCGGAGCGGTCCTGTGATTGAGCCCTACAACTACGATTTTCATATCTTTGCGTTTCCGGTTGTCTGAATATCCGGTTCCTTTAGCCGATCAAAAATCATGCCAGGTCCCGCAAAATGCCAAGGTCCCCACCGCCGCAAACAGAATCAGGGCGGAAGCCACTATCGTCGCGTAAGCGATCGTCTTTTCCTTAAGTTTCACCGTTCGCCAAAGCACCAGAATCAGCCCCAACAGGAGCCAGACGACCGCGATAAGGATGATCTTCGAGTCTGTGAGCCAGTGGCGGGTTGTCATCCCGAGCGATACCGAGAGGCCAACCCCGCTTGCCAGCCCGAACGTCATCAGTATGAAAGACGACTTCAGACCGAAGAGGTTCATCTGTTCGAGCTTCTGGATGCTCGGCACCTTACCCAGGACTGCGAGGACCCTCTTTTGCTTCAGCTTTCGCCTGCTGAAAAGATAGAGTACGGCGCTTGCGGTCGCCAGCATCAGCGATGCGCTGCCGAGAATCATAGCGATGGCATGGGCAATCGCCCATGGCGTGGATGCCGCCTCGTGCGGTGCGGAAACCGGCTCGGCGACCACAGCGGCCAGGCCGAGCAGGCAAAAAATCACCCAAACCATCACCGAGGCGAACCATACGCGATGAATAGCTACGCTCAGGAAAAGATATATCAGGGCAAAGATAATCGTCAGAACGATCAGGGACTCGAATGTGCCGGTCAGGGGAATCGCTTTTATCGCAACGGCCCTGAATATGAGCATCACCGCTTCGAGGACCGCCCCCAGGGCGACGAGGGGCACGAGAAAACGCCTGTACTTTTGGCCCCAGGCGAGCAACTGCACTATTCCCACTATAGCCGCGGCCAGGTATGCTGCTGCCGCCAAGCCGAATATGATCGTCTCACGCAATGGAAGATCAAACATTTTTACTGTCCTCTACAATATACGTCGGAGGCGCCTTCTTGAGTTCTCTTTTAGTATCCAAAATGCGATAATCGCTTACCCCGCACGCCTCGCTCATCCGCCCGACGGTCTCTCTGGCCTTTTGCGGGCTTGCTGCGTGCACCATCGTATAGAGATTATAAGGCCAATTCTCTGGTACACGCCTTTCGTAGGCATGGCTGACCTGCTCGAATCCCGCCAGGATCTCGCCTATCTGTTCAATGCGCTCCGGCTCTACCCGCCAGACGACCATAGCCCCGGCCCCGAGCCCGACCTTAAAATGATTCACTATTGCCCCGATACGACGAATTTTGCCCTCTTTCTTCCATTTTCGCAAGATCGCGAGCAATTCTTCGGTCGTTATCGCCGCTCGTTCGGCAATATCTTTATATGGACTTCGAGTGTTTGGCAGCCCGCCTTGAAGAACCGCCAGGACCCTCCGCTCAGTATCGGATAACTGCTCTTGCATACTCATACACTTCCTTATACCCGCTGATTTGCTGATCGTAAGGCGTAATCTTTTGCCGGCCATAACTTACTTCAACCCGGATTGTAGCGAATCAGCCCCTCTATTGCAACATTCCTGCGTAATCCCGAGACCAAAAGGGCCGGTGTTTCTGCGAAATCGGCGTTTTGCGGCGAGGCATTCGAACCTCTCGAATCCGAAGAAACGGGCCCGACGACGGCTCAGCCGACTGCGGTGGCGGGAGTTTTGTTTACAAGTATTGCTGTAGTCCTATAATGAATAGGACTAATATGGCCCGGCAGCCCCCCCCAGGCGGGCAAGAATTTTTTTCTTTTTAATTACTTGCAGTGAACTTTTTGCATGGTACAATACTATTAATTAGTAGTTATGATTGTGGGCTGGGGTTATTTCCTCTCCTCTCTCCCTCCGCGCCTCAGCCCACTTTCTTCTTTTTTTCCCAGCGGTTCGGCGGCACGGTGTTTTTGCGCGGGTTTTCTTCTCCGGCCTGCTCTACTCGTTAGGGAAGGCTTCTGCGATTTTGCAGAACTCATCTGGTCGGAGTTTAAGAGAGGGAGTGATGTGTTGGGGCCGAGGAAGCCTCGGGATTAGCGTCCTCTAAGCCAAAGTCCGGCGAAATGTGCAAAATCAAGCAAAGTGACATCGTTGATATGGTCGAGGTCCGCGCCGGAACAGAAGTTATTTGATTGGGCACAGTCATTATCAAGCCAGGAAGAGGACCACTGCGACAACTCGCTCATATCTGTAGAGCAATCGTCGGTAAACGGATTTGGA
>JAUVXL010000325.1 GCA_030603595.1 Sedimentisphaerales bacterium
TTCAGCACAATCACAGGCAACGTAATACACGACATCAATTTTCCCAGGCTCTTTAACGGCGCCGAAATGGCAGGTATCAAAATTCACGCCGACATAGACACCCTAATCAGCCAGAACCACATCTACCCCACATGCCGCGGAATCTGGCTCGACTGGATGGCGCAGGGCACCCGGGTAACTCGAAACCTCCTCCACGACAACCGCGGCGGCGAGGACCTCTTCGTAGAGGTCAATCACGGCCCGTTCCTCATCGACAACAACATCTTTCTCTCGCCCACAGCCCTGCTCGATATGTCCCAAGGCGGGGCATACGTCCACAACCTCTTTGCAGGCCGCATCGTGCCCCGTACCGAATTGGGCCGACAGACCCCCTTCCACAAGGCCCACTCCACCCAAGTAGCGGGCCTGCGCAATATCCGAGGCGGAGACAACCGCTTCTACAACAACGTATTCGTCGCCTACGACGGCCTGGCGCCCTACGACAAAGCCACGCAGCCCATGTTCATGGCCGGCAACGTATTCCTAAAAGGCGCAAAGCCCGCCAAGAATGAGAAAAGCCCGCTCGTAAACCCAAGCTTCGATCCTAAGATCAATCTAATCGAAGAGAAGAGTAGTTTCTATTTCCATACCACGCCGGACAAAATGCCGGATCAAGAGCAGCCGCGACAACTCGTAACCACAAGTCTGCTCGGCCGGGCCAAAATCCCGGACCTGCCCTACGAACAACCCAACGCCTCACCTTACCGAATCGATACCGATTACTTCGGCAAAAAGAGAAGCACAGCCAATCCTTTCCCCGGACCCTTCGAGATTCGCGAAGACGCAAAGCAGAAGCTGAAAGTCTGGCCTGTAACAGCACCGTGACAGGACAAACCGAGCAGGGCATTCGACTAAGATGCTGTAGTCCGGCGTCCGGGAATACCGCTTATGAATTCATATTGGAGAGTTCTGTAAAATGAAGAAACATATCGTTGCGATTCTGCTCGCCGTAATCTGCGCCGGTCTCGCCTTCGCCCAGAGCCCCGCAAAGCATACACCCGAAAAACTCCGCACCATCATAGGCGTCACCCACGTCAACGGACGCTACCACCTCACCGACAAAGAATTCCTCGCCGAAGGCGCCGACCAAATCCTCGCCCTCGGCTCCCGCGTCATCAAAGTCTGGTTCCACAAGCCCTGGAATTCCTACAGCTTCAACTCCCAATGGCCAAAATGCAAAAACATGGTCGAGATCGCCCAAACTCCATATTTCCGCAACCTCTTCGAAAAGCCCTTCGAGACATATATCCTTATGTGTTTTTCGATGGGCCAATATGAAGGCTATTTCAGAAACGGCCTCAACGATCAGCAGAAGGCCGAAGAGCAAAAACGCTTCTACGAACTAACCAAACACCTCCTGACAACCTACAGGGGAACCGGCAAGACATTCATCCTCCAGCACTGGGAAGGCGACTGGCTAATCCGCGCCGGCTTCGACAGCAAGACCGACCCCACCCCAACCGCCATAAGCGGCATGATCGCCTGGCTCAACGCCCGCCAGGCAGGCGTAAACCAGGCAAAGAAAGAACTCGGCCAAAACGGCGTCCGCGTCTATCACGCCGCCGAGGTCAATCGCGTAGTAGCCTCGATGGACCAAAACCGCCCCGGCCTCGTAAACGCCGTACTCCCCCACACAAACCTCGACCTCGTCTCATACTCGGCCTGGGATTCCGCCACCGCCAAATACAACGACCCAAACGTATTCCGCCGAGCACTCGAATTCATCGCCAAGAACATGCCAGACAGCCCGGACTTCGGCAACAAGAATGTCTATATCGGTGAATTTGGCATGCCGGAGAACGACTTCGGCCTCGAAAAAATCCAACAAGCCATCCCCGCCGCCGTCGATACCGCCCTCGAATGGGGCTGCCCATACATCGTCTATTGGCAAATCTACTGCAACGAACTCGCAAAAGGCAAAGGCCCCGCCCCGGTAAAGAATAACCGCGACGTACGAGGATTCTGGCTAATAAAACCCGATGGCTCAAAAACATGGACCTGGAACTACTTCCAAAACATCCTAAACCCACACGCCGCTAACCACAACGCCCCCCTTTGTGTCGCGGGCGTCCCGCCCGCGCGCCCGGAGTAACGGCCCAAGGCCCGCCAAATCCCCCCACCGTTGTCACCCCGAGCCCCCCCTTGTCATCACGAGCCCCCTCTTGTCTCCCGAGTGCAACGAGGGATATGCGTTCTCAACCAGGAGAATGTTCAATACTCGATTCGCCCGCATGCTTCCAACCCCCCGCCACCCCGCGATGCAAAACGTCCCCAACGATCCCAGACGGAGCACCGACCGTAAGCTTGTCCCTCAGGGGGGAGCCGGGTAATCACCACGTAGGGTGTGCAACATGTTGCACACGCGGCAATTATGCGAGATACGAAACGAACTCAACGAAAGCGAAGAACAAGCATGGTGGCCCCGGATTTCTACTGGCTCACTTTTTCCTTGATTTTCACCGGTTGAATAGATAGAATTAAACGGACAATTGGATATCGAAGTCCACCGGACTTTTGGCGTTTCATCCAAAACCACCAGTTTTGAATGTCCGGAAACGTAGGAAGTCGGTGTTCGTTTGCCTGCGGGTAATACGGGCGCCGCTTGTGTCTTGTGTCGGGTCTTGCCGGGCCTAAGACGGGCATGGTGTAGCGATGCCCTTTTTGATGGGCTAACAAGCGAAAACTTATTTGGAGCGGATAATTAAAGGTCCCCGGTACCAATGGCACTGTCATGGTTTTTGGGGCTTTGCGCACAACCCAACCAGCAATGCGACTTGATTTTTGTGTCCAAGTCGCATATTAATGTTCTTCGGCCTCTCTGGCCGAGATTATATGCAACCTCTCTGGCTTTAGTCCCTTAATTTAAGCCAGAGAGGTTTACGATGGTTTCGAGTTTATCACAATCC
>JAUVXL010000110.1 GCA_030603595.1 Sedimentisphaerales bacterium
ATTGCGAGGAGCCCCGACCCCTCGGGACGGCAATCTCACAACCTCGGCGCTAATCAAAGGCGCATAAACATCGACAATCCCCCCGCGGCGAGCAAACTGCCCCGGCAGATCAATCCGATCCACCCGCTCGAACCCGTTATCCACCAGCCATTCGCAAACCTTTTCGGGCGAAACCTCCTTTTCAACTCGCAAATCCAGCCGAGACGCCTCCAAAGCCTCAGCCTTAGGCACCGGCTGACAAAGAGCCTGCACCGAAACCGCAATAACAACCCTCTCCGCCGCCCCGCGACATCCGCCTGCTCCGAGGGGGACATCCGCTTGCCCCATGGCCGACATCCGAGATACGATTCTCAATCGTTCCGCCCGAATCTCATCCGTGGCGTCGGCCAAATCCTCCTCGCCCTCCCAAGCTGGCAGCGCCTCGACCGCCTCGCACCCAAAAGTGCGCAAATCGTCACCAGCCTTATCCGCATCGTCGATATGCGGACAGACATACAAAATCGGCCGAGAAGTCGCACCCGAAACATGCGCCGCCAACAAACGCGCAAAGGACCCCCACGTCCCCTCGACTTTAACCACCCCCCCACCAATCGTAGCCAGCCGAGAGACCACCTCTCGCACCGTCTTGTCCGGCGCCAGATCCATAACACCATTCTACGGTATAGGGGTCCCCTGTACAACGTTGGATTTGGGGGCAGTCTGCATGATTTGAGCAGATCGAATTATCAAGGATGTTGCAATGGTCCTAATCATTCAGGTAGAATGTTTTGTTGTAGCGTGTAGGATTGTCGTTTATGGACATACATGGGAAATGGCGGATCGAACAACATCGAGAGGGGCCGTTCTAAATACAGGTTGGGATTACCGGTTCTTGCAGTAGCGGAAACAACTAAGGAGAAATGAGATGGCAATTAAGAGAAGTAGCGGCGAATATGCTTGGGCCTGGGGGCATGTGGGTGTTTGGGCGATTGTAGGTGTATTGTTTGTGTCGTCGAGCGGCAATTCATCGAGAGTTCCTTTGGCCGCGAATGCTGAACAGGTTGTCGAGGAAGAGGATCCGCCCATGTACTTTGCCGGGACATTGCGTGACGATGCCGGCGATCCGGTCGCCGGAGCCAGGATTACGGTCTGGGATGACATGCCGAATCATTGGAAGATCGAGCATGAAGTGGACGAGGTCATCACGGACGTGAATGGCGGCTTCAGGCTTCACACAGGCTTCTATGCTGTAGAAGTTGCGGTTAGATCGGAAATCGGCACCATGACGTATCCCGGCAATCCTTATTATGACCGTGTGCCGCTGCCATTGTTGCGACGCAAGAGACAGGATTTGGTGTTGATGCGGTGGGCGGAGGTTTGCGGGAAAGTCGTTGATGGTGAAACCGGGGAAGCTGTGAGAGAGTTTCGCGTTCACTTCCGAACATCGAAGTGCCATTTGCCGCGAAAGTACGAGTCTAAAAAGGGCCGTTTCACCGAGTCGAAAGTGACACCCGGAACAGTTACAGTAACGGTGATGGCACACGGTTATGCGCCGAGAGTGATTTACGATATTTCGGCAGTTCCTTGCTCCAAGATTGATATCGGCCAGGTGCGTATGCGCAGGGGCCCTACTTTGAAGGGACGAGTACTCTCTGCGAGCAACGGCGAACCGCTGGTAGGTGCTCTTGTACGGTTTCGCTGCATTCGGACGCATGCCATAGTGAGTTACCCCCCCGACGATCTATCGGTTACTACGGATGCTCGGGGGGAGTTTTCAGTCTCGAATACGCCTATTCTGCCTTTGGAACTCTATACAAGCGCCGAGAAGCCGAAGCATCGCCATGTGCGAATTGGGGACGTGGATATGTCGTTGGCCCGAGACGGCGTTCTGGAGGCAGTGTTCTATGTCAAGGCCGAGACGGGACAATTGAAGGGACAAGATTAGTTGAATTGGTGCGAAATTCGGCGTTCGATATTAATCAATATTCCCTGGCCGCCCGAAACGCCTCCAGCATCGCCGCCAGATTCTCCGCGGGCACATCGTCCTGAACGTTATGCACCGTGGCAAAGACAAACCCGCCGCCCGGCGACAATTGCTCGATTCGCTCGGTCACGTTGGCTTTCACTTCTTCGGGCGTCCCTCGCAGCAAAACATTCTGCGTATCCACCCCGCCGCCCCAGAAGGTCAGGTCTTTGCCAAATTCTTGTTTGAGTTTCGCGGCATCCATCCCCTTGGCCGTTAATTGCACGGGGTTGAGCACATCCACCCCGATCTCCAGAAAATCCGGGATAATATCGTAAATCGCGCCGTCCGAATGGAAGAAGACATAGAACGGCTTCGGGAAGAATTTGCGTTGCGCCTCGAACAACCGCTTATGCCTCGGCTTAATCAAATCCCGATACATCCCGGGTGAAATTAGCAGCGCCTCCTGCCCGCCCATATCATCGACCTCCCGCACAAACTGCACGTATTCGCCCAACACTTCTGCGGCCGTCTTATAGTATTCGATTTTCAACTCGACGAATTTATCCATCAGTCGCGTCGCCAATTTCGGATTCATCGCCAGGTCCATATAAAACTGCTCAGTCCCCCGCACCCGGCAGCACATCTCGAACACCCCCGCACAGATATTCTCCAAAATAACCGCATACCCCCGCTCATAATATTCCTTCGCCCGCTCGGCCAACCCTGCAAAAAGCGCAGGATCGCAAGCTCTGGGCCACGCAAACCCGTCAATTGCCTTCTCGCTAATTGCCCCGGAAAACGGACTGTCCACAATATCGAAGTAAAGCCCGCCTTGCGGTCTCTTCCACCTCACGCCCCATTCATCGGTAAACTCATCGCCGCCCTCGACCCGCTCGATAGCAGGTCCTTTTCGCACGATATTAGGAACCACCCCGCGAACATCAACCTCCAGCCTTTCGACCACGCCCTCGCCGACAACCGCCAACTGCTGCACCACGTCACAAAGCTCAACCTCCCCAACCTCCTGGCCCAGATACTCTGCAAGTCTTACATAAGCATTCCTGGTAATCCCCGTAACAAAAGTGCTCCCCAAATCAAAAGGAACCCTGTCCGGGAGCCCATGCTCAAGAGTCGTGATTACCCGTTCTCTCGAATTCATTTCCGATTCCAAAGTCTTCTGCAGAAACCTCTGCAAAATGTCATTGCGAGGCCCGAAGGACCGTGGCAATCTCTTATCCCAAGTCACGTAGGGCGTATCCCGGTGTGCCGGGATTGCACACGCAGAATTCCAACAAGCCGCCAGCCTGAGCGACCGGATAACCCGGTAGGGTGTGCATTTCTACTACTTCCCGATAGACCTCTTAGCCGCTACGATGGCAGCCTCGGCCGTAATTCCGAACTTCTCGAAGCAGGTCTTGCCGGGTGCCGAGGCGCCGAACGACGACATACCGATGAAGACGCCGCTATCGCCGATGTACTTGTTCCAGCCCTGCTCGATGCCCGCCTCGATTCCGACTCTCGCCTTGACCTTAGGCGGGATAACAGAATCTTTATACGCCTGGTCCTGCCGCTCGAACAACTCCCAGCAAGGCATACTAACCACCTGCGCCTTTATCCCGTCTTTCGCCAACCCCTCAGCCGCACAAAGCGCAACCGAGACCTCCGATCCGCTGGCCAGGAGCAGCACATCCGGGTTATCCTCAGCCGCCAAAACGTATGCACCTTTGCTGACATTCGCCGCCGAGCCGTATTTGGCCTGGTCCAGAACAGGCAGGCCCTGCCTCGTAAGCAGCAAAGCCGCCGGCCCGTCTCGATGCTCTAAGACATACTTCCACACCTGCACCGTCTCATTGGCCTCTGCCGGACGGAAGACCAGCAAATTCGGAATCGTCCGAAGCGCCGCGGCATGTTCGACAGGCTGATGAGTCGGGCCGTCCTCGCCCACCCCGATACTGTCGTGCGTGAAAACGAAAATCGATGGATAATTCGATAACGCTGCGACGCGAATCGCGCCCCGCATATAATCCGAAAATACTAAAAACGTCCCGCCGTAAGCACGGGCCAGGCCGCTGACCGAGATCCCGTTGATTATCGAGCCCATCGCGTGCTCTCTAATCCCAAACCGCAGATACCTGCCCTCGCGCGAATCCCTCTGGAAATCCTTCGCCTCGCTCCATCGCGTATTATTCGAGGGCGTCAAGTCCGCCGACCCGCCCAAAATCAAGGGCATCTTAGGCATCACTGCGCCTAAAACCATCCCTGACGCCTTGCGAGTCGCCATCGAACTGCCCGCCTCGAACTCAGGCAAAATCTCATCCAGATTCACAGGCAGCTTTCCCGCCGCAGCATCCTCGAACTCGCGTGAAAGTTCAGGATGAGCCTTCGCATAATCGGCAAACATCTTATCCCACCCCGCTTCGGCTTCTTTGCCCTTAGCCACAGCCGCTCCGCCTATATGCGACGAAACCTCATCGGGAACATAGAAGATTCTTTCCGGATCCCACCCGAAATTCTCCTTAATCAGCCTGATCTCTTCGTCGCCCAGAGGCGAGCCGTGCGATTTCTCCTTGTCCTGGAAATTCGGACTCCCGTACCCGATATGCGTGCGGAGCTTAATCAAAGTAGGCCGTTTCTTTTCCGCCTTGCCGTTCTCGACCGCCTTCTCGAAAGCAGCCATATCGTTACCGTCGCCGGGGACTTCCCGCACATTCCAGTTGTATGCCTCGAATCGTTTGGCCCTGTCCTCGGTGAACGAAAGCTCGGTCTCGCCGTCGATACTTATATGGTTATCGTCATAGACAACAATCAGATTATCCAGCCCCAGGTGCCCCGCCAGCGAACATGCCTCCGAAGAAATCCCCTCCTGCAGATCGCCGTCGCTGGCGATAACGTAGATTTTGTAATCAATAATCGGGAATCCATCCCGATTGAAATGCTGGGCCAAATACTTCTGAGCTATCGCCATCCCGACCGCATTGGAAATCCCCTGCCCCAAAGGCCCGGTCGTAACCTCGACCCCACATTTCAGGTCGTATTCCGGATGCCCCGGCGTCTTACTGCCCCACTGGCGGAAGCTCTTCAAGTCCTCTAAGCTGATATCGTATCCCGTCAGGTGCAGCAGCGAATAGAGCAGCGTACTGCCGTGCCCGGCCGATAGGACAAACCGGTCCCGATTATGCCACGCCGGATTACCCGGATTATGTCTCAAATGCCGCGCCCACAGAACATACGCCGCCGCCGCCATACCCATCGGCATACCCGGATGCCCCGAATTCGCTTTCTGGACTTGCTCCATCGCCAAAAAACGAATTGTCTGAACGCATAACTCGTCAAGCTCCGACATCCCCGGATTCTTCACAGATACACTCATTTACCAAGTTCCTGTAATATAAAAGGTTCTCAATGCAAGTTCTTCCAACAAAACAAGACTGTTAGAATACCAACAGACTTCCGCCTCCGCAAGTCTTTTGTTGACTCCTGTGCGGTCAAAGTGCACGTTAGCCGCCAAAACGGGATTTATTCTTTGACAAGCCCGCATATAGCAATGATAATCATCGGTATCGCTTTGCCCCCGCCCCGTGTCGCGGGCGTCTCGCCCGCGTTTTTCGCGTTTATTTTCGCCCCCGCGCCGGCAACTTAAGGAGAAGATCGAGTTGCTCAAAACCAGACGGCTAAGAGCAATAGTATGTATATCCCTCGTCGAAAAATAAGAAATTCTGGCATGGTTCAATTCTTGGTGGCAGCATATTTGCCCCGTGAACGGTTACAAATTCCTATACCATAAATTTGACAACACTCACACCGCCTGCTAAACTGCCAAGTGTTTGATATGAGTGGCTGGCCTGCAAGAAGAATGAGAACTCGAAACGAGGCGGAAAAATGAGCAAGAAATCAAATTCCATTGATCGTCGCAGCTTTTTGAGACTCGCAGCAGTCGGCACAGCAACATTCGTATTGCCCGGTTGTGCCGGTGCCGCTCGAAGACCGGACTCGAAGCAGCCCGGAAAGCCCAACGTCCTGTTCATGGCAATCGACGATTTGAACGACTGGATCGGCTGCCTGGGCGGCCATCCCGATGTCAAGACCCCTAATCTCGACCGCCTCGCTGCAAGGGGCGTCCTCTTCACAAACGCCCATTGCTCGGCCCCGGCCTGCAACCCCTCGCGAGCAAGCCTTATGACCGGAATCCTCCCCTCGACCTCGGGCGTCTATCACAACCCGCAGCCCTGGCGAAAATCCCCCGTTCTCAAAGACGCAGTGACCATCCCGCAGCACTTCATGGCCAACGGCTACACCGCCGTCGGAGGCGGAAAAATATACCATGGCGCCTTCCCCGACCCCGCCTCATGGCAGGACTATTTCCCGTCCCAAAAGAAAAACAAACCCGACGACCCAATGCCCCCGAATAGGCCCATAAACGGCATCCCCAAAACCGCCCATTTCGACTGGGGCCCCGTCGATGCGACCGACGGGCAAATGGGCGACTACAAGGTCGCCGACTGGGCAATCTCGCAACTTCGCAAGAACCACGATAAGCCCTTCTTCATCGCCTGCGGCTTCTTCCGCCCGCACCTGCCCTGGTACGTCCCGAAGAAATACTTCGATATGTACCCCGTCGATAAGGTGACACTGCCCAATGTGAATGAAAACGACCTCGACGACATCCCGCCCATAGGCAAAAAAATGGCCAGGCCCCAAGGCGACCACAAAAAGGTCATCGAGCACAAGCAGTGGCGAAAGGCCGTCCAGGGCTATCTGGCCTCGATAACGTTCGTCGATACCTGCGTAGGCAGAGTTCTCGACGCCTTCGATAAGAGCGCCTATGCCGCCAACACCGTAATCGTCCTCTGGAGCGACCACGGCTGGCATCTCGGCGAAAAGCTCCACTGGCGAAAATTCTCGCTCTGGGAGGAAGCAACGCACAACGTAATGATGGTAGTAGCCCCTGGAATCACAAAACCCAACCGGCGATGCTCGCGACCCGTAACTATGCTCGATATCTACCCGACCCTGATAGACCTCTGCGTCCTGACCCCAAATAAGAAACTCGAAGGAAAGTCCCTGCTGCCGTTACTAAAGAACCCCAAGGCAAAATGGGACCGCCCCGCACTAACAACCCACGGACGAAACAACCACTCCCTCCGCACCGAAAGATTCAGATACATCAGATACAGCGACGGAACAGAAGAACTCTACGACCACGATACAGATGAGCTTGAATGGAAGAATCTTGCCGGTGACCCGAAATATGCCGACGCGAAGAAGAAGCTCGTTAAATGGCTCCCAAAAACAAACGTCCCCGATTCCCCCAGAAACAGCCCAAAAAGAACCACCCAAACCAAAAAACGCCAAACAAAACAATAACAACGCAAGAACAGAATCGGGTGACAGCCTCAAGCTTGTCCTGAGCGTCGGGTGGCAGCCTCCCCCAAGGGGGGGATGGCGTCAGTCAAGCAACCGTAGGGTGTGCACCGCACACCACTTCTTAAATCGTAGGATGGGTTTCAGCCCATCTTCCGCTCTCAACCGATTTCCTCGTCGATCCAACCCAACAATTCCTTCAAATCGTCCATGGTAATATCGCCCATGTGTGCAATTCTAAATGTCGCCTCTTTCAGCTTGCCGTAGCCGTTGCCGAAGATGGTGTTGTGCTTTTGCTGTATCGCCGCAATAGTCTCGGCGACGTTGATGCCCCTGGTATTCTTGATAGTCGTCAGCGTGTTCGACGCATACTTCTCGTCGCAGAACAGCTCGAAATTCTCTTTCGCCCACCCCCGCACAAACTCACCCATCTGAGCATGCCGTTTCCACACGTTCTCCATCCCCTCATTAACGAGTTTATGGCACTGATAGTTAAGCGCCATGATATGCTGAACGTTGGGCGTCACCAAGGTCTGGTTCTTCTCGGCCGATTTCGCCCAAAGCTCGAAATTGAAATAGTACCCGCGATTAGGAACGCCCTTGCTCTTCTCCAGCGCCCGATTGCTAACCGCCGCAACCGCAAACCCCGGCGGAATTGCAAAAGCCTTCTGAACAGAAGCAAACGCAACGTCCCACCCCAATTCGTCGAATTTCAAAGGCAGCCCCACCATACCGCTGACAGTATCCACGAACACTAAAACATCCGGATACTTAGCCTTCGTCATCTCGCTTATCTCGACGACGGGATTGGTCAGCCCCGTGCTCGTCTCGTTATGAACAAGCGTAATCGCGGCATACTTACCCGTCGCAAGTTTCTCATCGATTAGCTCTGGCAGAATCGGCTGGCCCCAATCGACTTTCAACTCATCGACGTCCGCCCCGCACATCCGCGCCACATCGCCCCACTTATCGCTAAACGCCCCGCATCCGGTCGCCAGCAACGTCTCGCCGGGCGCAAGGCAGTTGCGAATCGCCGCCTCCCATATCCCGGACGCCGACGAGGTCGAAAGAAAAACGTTTTGCTTGGTGAAGAGTATTCTCTTGAGCATTTCCACCGTCTCGCCTTGAAGCTGCGCGTATTCTTTGCCGCGATGTCCGAGCGTCGGTCGGGCAAGCTGCTCCAGCACGTCGCCGTCAACCTTAACCGGACCGGGAATGAACAGTCTCGGCGGATCCTTCCAATCTGTCATTTTTCAAAGTCTCCGAAAATCATTACAGTTTGTTAATAGTCAATCCCGTAAACATTTTGGGATAAAAGTAAGTCGATTTCTGCGGCATCCGCTCGCCCGCATCGGTAACGCCTATGAGCTGGCTCATCTTTATCGGGTTCATAAAGAACGCCACCTGCTTGACGCCCGCATCGACCTGCGCAATCGAATCGTCTATTGCGTTGGGCGTGTCTTTTACGTATTGCAGGTTCTCGCCATTGGCCTGGCGCTCTTCGTCGATAGCGAGAAGCCCTTCGAGGATAAGCTTGTGCAGCACAGCAACATCCAGCGACCTGTACGCCTCGCTTCTATCCGGGACAGCCGAATCCATCGCGCCTCCGTCTTTCAGCACCGCTAAGTAAAACGCCCCGTCCCCGCCATAGATTACAAACGCGCTGCGGTCGTTGTCCATCTCAGCCTTCATCCTCGCGAGCATCTCGCCCCTCGCATCGGCTTTGGACTCATCGTCCTCGAACGCCGTCGCCGTAACATCGAAGTTTTTCCCGAGATCGACGATCAGCTTCTCAATATCGAATCCGTCGAGGTTGGCAACAAGCCGATGCGTCGCCAGCACGATAAGACCCTCGTGAGACATATTCGTAAAGGCAAGCATCTGATATTTCGCCGCGGGATTCGAATCCTCATGTGAGTAGGTCAGGCCGGTTGTGTAACGATGATGACCGTCCGCTATAATAACGCTCTTCTCGCTCATCATTTCGACGACGGCGTTTCTCTCGTCTTCGCCGTTAATCGCAAAGAGCCGATGCCGAACACTCTGCTCGTCGGCAAAGTCTATCAGCGCCTCCCCCGCCGCCGCACGTTCGATGATCTCATCGGCAATCCCCTGCTCGTCATCATAGAGCATGAAGACCAAACCGAACTGGGCCGACGTGGCTCTGGTGAGATTAAGCCTGTCCTGCATAGGCTTGTTGAGGGTCTGTTCATGCGGCTTGACAATCTCCCCGAAGTCCTCCAGCCTGGCCAGCGCAACAAAAGCAAGCCGTCGCAAATGAGCCCCGCCCAAATCATAATCCTCAACGTACCCATAAATCGCCTCAGCAGAATCCTGTTTCAAGGCCCCGCTGCTTATCCAATCGTTGAGGTAGCCGTTGGCCCTTGTATATTGATTGTCCCCATCGCTGTCGGAAAGGCGAGTCTTGGCCCTGATTATTCGTACGATATTGTGCTCGTTTTTTTCGTAGAGCGACTCCTGCTGCTCCGCACCGATCACGTCGTAAGGAGGCGCAACGCAATCGCCCGCATCCCCAACCACCGAGGAATCGAACCTATACGCCTTAAAAGCCCTTATTTCCATATTCAAATCTCATATTCACGGGCCATATTGCCGCCGGCCCTGTTTGCGGCAAAATCCGCCAAACCGACAAAACGCGGCATACTACCGGAGAAAAAGCCCCTTGTCAAGCGCGAAGATGCAGACAAGGCGTCTTATCCTTGCGATTTGGCCATTGTACGTGTTTAGCGGGGTAGAATCTCTTTGTGGCACGCCCATCCTGACCGTGGTCGCACGGGCTTCAAGCCCGTGTTCTGCGAGGTCGCTGTCAATGCAGTTCTTCGACTTCTACTCAGCCACCTTTTCCGCCACGAGGTCTCCGACTCCGCTGGTCGAGTATCCCATCCGCCCGGCTTGCAGCGATTCGAGCTTGTTGGCCGTTACGAACATCACGGCCTGCTCGATCGCGTCGGCCGCCGCATCCTCGCCTAAGGTCGCCAGCATCATCCCCGCCGCACATATAGCCGCCAACGGATTGATCACCCCCTTGCCCGTATATTTCGGCGCGCTGCCCCCGATAGGCTCGAACATGCTAACGCCCTCGGGATTGATATTCCCGCCCGCCGCGATGCCCATACCGCCCTGTAGCATCGCCCCGAGGTCGGTGATGATATCGCCGAACATATTCCCCGTAACGATAACGTCGAACCACTCCGGATTCTTCACGAACCACATGCACGTCGCATCGACATGATAATACTCACGCTCGATATCGGCAAAATCAGCCTTGCCCATCTCATGAAAAGCCCGCTCCCACAAATCGTAGATATAGGTCAGCACATTCGTCTTGCCGCTAAGAGCCAGCGTATTCTTATCGCCCCGTCCCCTCGCCTTCTTGCCGTGTTTTTGAGCATACTCGAATGCATATTTCAAGCAGCGGTCCACCTGGAAGCGATTATAGACAGCCGACTGCACCGCCACCTCGTTCGGCGTGCCCTTCATCGTGAATCCGCCCGTCCCGGTATAAGCATCGCCGGTGTTCTCACGCACCACGACAAAGTCGATATCCTCAGGCCCCTTATCCTTCAACGGGGTCTCAACCCCGGGATACAGCTTGATCGGGCGAAGATTAATATACTGGTCCAGCTCGAACCGCGCCTTCAAGAGTATCCCCTTCTCCAAAATCCCCGGCGCAACGTCCGGATGCCCGATAGCGCCGAGCAAAATCGAATCGAACGTGCGCAACTCCTCGACCCCACTGTCCGGCAGCGTCTCGCCGGTCCTCATATACCGCTCGCCGCCGAAGTCGAAATCCGTCAAATCAACCTTGAACCCGAACTTATCAGCCGCCGTCTTCAAAACCTTAACCGCCTCGACCGTAACTTCAGGCCCAGTCCCGTCGCCGGGCATAACTGCAATCTTGTAACTCGTCGCCACTTCAAATCTCCTTGCTGTAAAGAAACTAATACTCTACCAAAGCTGATTCTATAGATTGTCATTGCGAGGAGGCCAAAGGCCGACGCGGCAATCTCAAACCATTCGACTAAGAGATTGCCACGGCCCCCAAGGGGCCTCGCAATGACAAAGGCAGTCTTGACAAACTCCTGTCATTCCTGCAACCGAACTGTCATTCCTGCGAAAGCAGGAATCCACAGCCCTACACGTCCTGGATTCCGCATCAAGTGCGGAATGACAATACGGCAAAGCACAAACATATTACTTTCGCCAAGCCTTCTCGAACACCTCAAAATCATTTCGCGGCCCCGACGCCGGCATTTTTGCTTTTACCTGCTTCAGCCACTTGGCCAGCATCGCCTTCAACTCGGCCGCCTTCTCCGGCATTTTCTCGGCCAGGTCTTCTTTTTCTGAAATATCGTTCCGCAGATTATACAGTTCCACGGCCCCGTTTTCATACCATTCTATAAGTTTATAATCCCCAGCCCGCACCGCGCCGCTCGGCCGATTGCCGCTGCCGTGGTAGTGCGGATAATGCCAGTATATAGCCTTGCGCCTCAATTTGCCCTTGCCTCTAAGCAGCGAAACCAGGCTAACGCCATCAATATGCTGCTTAGGTCGCAGCCGCATCCCCGCCATTTCCAGCATAGTCGGATAAAAGTCCGTGCTCGTCACCGGCTCGCCGCACTCGCTGCCCGCCCTGGCAACGCCCGGCCACTTGATAATCACCGGCTCGCGAATCCCGCCTTCATACAGCCACCCCTTACCCGCCCGCAGAGGCAAATTGCACGTCGGCCCCTCGCGACCAACCGTCGAGAGCCCGCCGTTGTCCGACATGAATATAACAACAGTATTGTCCGCTGCGCCGAGTTCTTTGAGCTTCTCCATAACCCGCCCGACGCTTTCATCGACGCTCTGCACCATCCCCGCATAAGCCGCGTTGTCCTGAACCATCTTCGTCCTGTAGCGCCCGTAAACCGGCGCAAACTTCGGCCCATCCGTCTTAGGCAGCTTCCCGGCCTTCGCCTTATACCTGTCCGTCAACTCCTGCTTCGACTGTATCGGCGTATGCACCGCATAATGCGAGAGGTACAGCAAAAAGGGTTTATCCTTATTCGCATCCAGCCACTTGATCGATTCGTCCGTCAGCCGATCCGTTAGATACTCGCCTTCCTCGCCCCCCGCCGGCATCTCTAACAAGGCCCGCTTGCCCCGCTTATAAGGATAAAAGTAAGTAGGCGGAGCCCCCGACGAATCCCCGCCAATATTAACGTCGAATCCCTGCTTATCCGGATAGTACTCCTTATTCCCAAGATGCCACTTACCAACAAAAGCAGTAGCATAACCTTCGCTCTTCAAAGCCTCGGCAATAGTAACCTCCTCCAAATCCAAAAAGTGCTTATACTCGGTCGGCTGATTACTACCCCCGATCCAGTGCGTAATACCCAACCGGGCGGGATACTTCCCCGCCATAATACTACCGCGAGTAGGCGAGCAAACCGGGCAGGCCGCGTAAGCATCCGTAAACCGCATCCCCTGAGCAGCCAGCCGATCAATATTAGGAGTCTCATAAAAACTGCTCCCGAAACAACCAACATCAGTCCACCCCAAATCATCAATCAAGAAAAAAACAAAGTTAGGCCGCTTCTTACCCGCCCGCTTCCCGCGCGCACTCGCACAACCCGGCAAAGCCAACATCGCAGCCCCAACACCAACACTCTTAAAAAAATCACGCCTGTCCATAACATAACTCCGTCTCAATAAGAGCAACCAGCCCTACCATTAATCAAAATCTGTAATACAATCTTGTATCTTCTTGTTTTTTATGCACGTTTTTCTAAAACAACTTTCATAACTCGTGTGTCTTTAGGGTGTTATATCTTTTTTCCGCCTCTTCCAACTTCTGCCACTCGGTCCTTTGCCCCTGCTTAATAATCTGCGTTAATCTGAGAAAATCTGAGAAATCCTATGAACCGGAGCCGGTCAACAGGTTTTTCGTGTTCACAAACATTTTTTTTACTGCTCCTTTCCAATCAAGTATTTTTTCTCCTCGGCTCCTTCACCCAACCGGCAGGGGCTGAGGAGAAAAAATA
>JAUVXL010000014.1 GCA_030603595.1 Sedimentisphaerales bacterium
TTGCCTTCGAGATAGCCTACAATATGTTGACTGCCGTCCCAGACTCGGAAATCGGGATTGCCCGCCTCAGTTTTTTTGGGTAGAATTGTGACATGTGTTTTTGCCTTTCTAATTGAAAGCGCAAAACCCTCCAAGAGTATCGCCAAAGCCTTATAGTAGCTTTCTTCTCTGGCGTCTCCTGTTTCGGCAACCTTAGAGATTTCCTTTATGTATGTCTTTAACATATCACCAAATGCCTCTATGCTGTTGACAAGATAACCACGGCGTTTCATGCCGTCAATTGCATTTATTCAAATTGGTTGATTAACCACGTTATCTCATCAATATCCCTTGTGAGATTATGGGCTGTGTTTGCGGCGGAGGGCGTAGCCGTTGATGAAGATTGCGAAGTTTGCGGGGTCGATTTGGGCGTCTTCGGCGATTTTTTGGATTTGTTCGTCGCTGAGCGTCTCGGCGTTTTGTTTTTCGGCGGGGGTCATTATAGCCACGGCTTTTTTCAACTGGGCAAGCTCTTCGGGCGTCGGCGCCGCAAGCATGGCCAATTCGCTGGCGCCACCGATGTCCTGGAACTGGCTGCGGACCATCTGGCCGTAATCGCTGCCGGAGAACCGGGCGACTTTTTCAAGGTACTGGTCGATATTCACCAAGGAATCCACTTCAAAAAACTTGGGGTATAGATTTTGAAGCCCCACACGTTATACCAGGCAGCCCAAAACGAAATAACCGAGACAGCCGAGAAAATATAAACGGCGAATTTTCTGCAATATCCGGCAACGACAATGCCTGCGGTCAGTTTTGCAAGTGTTGCAAACAACGGCCCGGCTATGGGGCCGAGCACGTACGATGATATGAATTGAATTGCAGGATGCAGCTCGGTCTCCGGGCCCGATTCCAACATGAAATATACGGTGCTGGCTCCATCGCAGAGCAACGCCAGCGCAAATACCACAATGAACCAGCGATAGTCCTCCCAAAACCCACGACGATTCTCCCGGAACTTAGTTGTTATGCGACTAAACATCTCTAATTTTGGGTCAGAAGCAGGGGTCGTGGGGTAACGGTTAGGCCTGCGGGGCGCTGGTTTGTCCCTTTTCGGCCGGCGTCGCCGAGGTCTTTGCGGGCCTTTTCGGCCAGGGCGAGCAGACGCTTTACAACGTCCGGATTCTTCTCTGCGATGTTTTTCTTCTCTGCGATGTCTGCGTTGAGGTCATATAGCTTAGCCGGTATCTTCCGAGGCTTTTGGGTGCCGCGAGGCCTTTGTGTGCGTTCGAGATGCAGCTTCCATTTTCCGGATCTGACGGCCTGGAGCTGGTCCCTGAAGTAGTAGTAGAACGCCTCGTGCGGTGACTTGGCGTTGTTCTTGCCGGCCAGGAGCGGGCGGATGTCTCTTCCGTCGATGATCCGCTCGGCGGGCGCTTCCGTGCCGGCTAACTTTGCAAAGGTCGGCAGCAGGTCCATTGTGCAGGCCAGTTCATCGCAACTCTTTCCCGCCGGGATTTTCGTGGGCCAGCGGACTATGCAAGGCTCACGCATCCCGCCTTCGTCGGTAGAGCCTTTCCAGCCGGAGAGTGGCAGGTTGCTCCCGCCCCATCGGCTGGCGGCGCCGTTGTCTGACGTGAAGACAACGAGCGTATTCTCGTCGATGCCGAGGTTCTTCAAGGTTTCGAGTATTTGGCCTGTGGACCAGTCGATCTCCTCGACGCAGTCGCCGTAGCCCTTATTGGCCGATTTACCACGAAAAGCATCGCTCGAATGAACCGGATTGTGCGGCATTGTGTGCGGCAGATATACGAAGAAGGGCTTGTCCTTATTGGCGGTGATGAACTTGAGGACTTGCTCGGTGTAGCGTTTCGTCAGAGTATTCTGATCGACGGGCGCCTCGATGACTTTCTCATTGCGCAAGAGGGGCAGAGGCGGGTTCTGCTTTCTCTGCTTCGAGCCCATATCGTTGCTGTAGGGGATGCCGAAGTAGTAGTCGAAGCCCTGTTTTGTCGGCAGGAACTGCGGCTGATCGCCCAGGTGCCATTTGCCCACGCACGCTGTGGCGTAGCCTTTTTTCTTGAGGACTTCGGCGATTGTGATTTCATCGGGGTTCAGGCCCTTCTTGGCGACGGGGAAGAGGACCCACTCGCCGCGGGCGCTCTGGTGCATATTGACTCGTCGCGGGTAGCAGCCGGTCATCAGGCTCGAACGCGAGGGCGTGCACACGCCGCTGGTGACGTAGAAGCTGGTGAATCGCATACCCTCGGCCGCCATTTGGTCGATATTTGGGGTGCGGTGCTTGGTAGAGCCGAAGCAGCCGATATCGCCGTAGCCGAGGTCGTCGCAGAAAATGATTATGAAATTGGGGGGTCCGGCCTTGCGTGATTTGGCGGCTCGCTGCGAGGCGTTGGAACAGCCCGGCATTACCAGCGAGGCTGCGCCCAGACTCAGGGCTTTTAGGAAATTGCGGCGGTTTATGCTTTTCATGATGAGATCCTCCCGAAATAGCAATACCCCCCAATAAATTGGGGGGCTAAATAGGCTGTCATCGGCGCTTTATTTTTCCTCTTCGCTTTACGACTCTCTTTCTTTTTGAGCGCTGTTTTATTTTTCTTCCCTGCGACATCATCTGGCCGATGCTGTTCATATTGAATCCGCCGGAGAAGAGGGCCTTTAGCCCTCCGAAGCTGCCGCCGGAGAGCGCCTTCATCATGTCGCGGCTTCGCATAAAGGTCTTCACCAGGCCGGAGACGTCGTGCGGCTGGACGCCTGCGCCGCCGGCGATTCTCCTTCGGCGCGAAGAATCGATGAGGTCCGGCTGACGCCTCTCTCGCAACGTCATCGAATGGACGATCGCTTCCATCTGGCCGATCTCGCTGCCGTCTAAATCGAGGTCTTTGAGTTGCGAGCCCATTCCGGGCATCAGCTTGAGCATATCCTTCATACCGCCCATTTTCTTGACGGCCTGCATCTGCTTGAGGAAGTCGTCGAACCCGAAGCTGCCCTTGGCCATCTTCTTCTGGAGCTTGGCGGCCTCATCGACGTCGAATTGTTCCTGCGCCTTCTCGACGAGAGTGACCACATCGCCCATTCCAAGGATTCGCGAGGCCATTCGGTCGGGGTGGAATTCCTCGATTTTATCGAGCTTTTCGCCGACGCCTATGAACTTGATTGGCTTTCCGGTGACTGCTTTTACGCTCAAAGCGGCGCCGCCTCGGGCGTCGCCGTCGAGTTTTGTCAGGATCACACCGTCGAGTTCGAGTCGCTCGTTGAATTCTTTGGCCGAGTTGACGGCGTCCTGGCCCGTCATCGAGTCGCAGACGAGGTATATCTGGTGCGGCGTGACGGCCTTGGCAACCGCGGCGATCTCAGACATCATATCTTCGTCGATATGGAGTCGGCCCGCGGTATCGAGGACGATAACGTCGTGGCCGTTGGCCTTGGCGTGCTTGACGGAGTTCTTGGCGACCTTGACGGCGTTCTTGCTCTCTTCGGTATAGACGTCGATGTCGATCTGCTCGCCGAGCACTCTCAACTGTTCGATGGCCGCCGGCCTCTGGAGATCGTCGGCCACCAGGAGCGGCTTTTTGCCGTTCGCCACGAGGTACTTGCCGAGCTTTGCCGCGGTAGTCGTTTTGCCGCCGCCCTGAAGTCCGGCGAGCATAATAATAGTCGGGCCGGGCGAGACGAAGTAGATGCGCGTATCGACCGGGCCCATCAGCTTTGTGAGATGGTCGCTGACGATCTTGACCATCATCTGGCCGGGGTGAAGGCTCTTTATGACCTCGGCCCCCAGTGCGGTTTGAGTAACGTCCTTGCAAAACGCCTTTACTACCTGGTAGTTGACATCCGCCTCGAGCAGCGCCTTGCGCACATCCCGCATAGCATCGGAGATATTGGCCTCGGTAATTCGGCCTCGGCCCGAAAGCGAACGGAAGACATTGTTAAATTTTTCTGTCAGCGATTCAAACATTGCTCGTTACTCGATTTCTGATATGCGGGGATTCTAATGGGCTGCGGGTGATTTTGCAAGGAATACTTCCCACATCGCATTTCGTGTATCGTATTGAGTATTGTGTGTCGGTGTCTCGGCGATCGGAGCGCCGTCGATCATTCGGCGGCAAGAGCGACTCTCCACATATCGAGAGTCCGGTCGTGGTGCTTTTGGGCGAGGCGGGAAGCTTTTTTCCTTACTTCGGGCCAGTCGGCGGTTTGTGCTTTGGCGACCAGGCGTAGGGGATGTGAATTATTGCTTTGAAGCGCTTTAGCGAATCAGCGCCGCGGTGGACGCCGTGGACGGTCTTCAGGCCCAGCTTGGAACAGTGGCGGTGGAGGTTAATGAATTTGGTTTCGTTGTGGTACATCGAGATATAGAAGCCGGTTTCGTAGTCGCCCTCCTCCATGAGAGCGACGCCCTGAGGAGAGAGCATTTCTCTGCCGGGCAGTCGGTGGCCCAAAGGTCTTATTACAGCCTCGACGACTGTAACGCCTCTTTGTTTGCAGTAGATTCTCTCGATTTCGGTGTTTGGGATGAGCCTGAGTTTTCTTTCTTGCACAAGGCTGTTCAGAAGCAAGGGGTATTGTTTGTCCGCCTCAATCGCGTAATCGAACCTGTCGCATATCCAGACGATTAGCCTGGGTCTAAGCTCGTCGATGTGCCGGAGGAATATTCGAGAAAGGGCGGCGGTGTCCGAAGTGATTATTAAATCGAAGGACTGGTAGTAATCTTTCTTATCCCGCCACCATGCCTCGGCCCTTTCCTCGGTCACTTTGTAGCGGTTGGGCTTGTATATGTTGCTCGCATAATCGTGGAAGTAAAGGGTTTCAAGGTCGAAGTTGAATTTTTGGCAAATATATTCCAGGTCGTATTGGGGCGAGCGATGGAATGTAAGGTGTAGGATCTTCATAGTTGGACACTGATTCTAACCTCAGGCTTGACGGATTACCACAACTTGACAAAGTTATATTAAACAGGGATTGCGGGGCCGTTGAAAAACCCCATAGCAATGACCGGCCAATGGCACAAAAGGCGATTCTCGGTGTCCGGACACGGCCAAACAAGTTTGACCGTGCCACCCTTCGTGGTGAATTTGAACTTTTTCAACGGTCCCATTGCCGCCGGTGTCATTGGGCGATTGTGAGAATTCGTGTTTGTGCTAACCGGGCGGGGGCGTATAATTGCGAAGTGGACGCTGTGAAAATGAAAGGCAAAATCAGAAATGCCATCGTGCTTGGTTGGCAGGGGACCAATCAACTGCTCTGGCCCGCGGTCTGTATTAACTGCCGAGAGAGTATCTCCGAGACGGACGGGGGGCTGTGCAGGAAGTGCTGGGATGATTTGTTGGAGTGTACGGGCGGCGATTACTGCCGGCGATGCGGACGCGATGCGAGCAGGTTCGCCCTGATAGATGGGGCTTGCGGGGACTGCCAGACCGGGCGGTTTGCTTTTGACCGGATGGCGCGCGCAGGGGTTTACGCCAAGAGCTTGAAGGACATGATAGTCGGTTTCAAGAGGGGCAGGACCGAGTTGGATCTGGTGTTAGGCTCTTTGGCTGACTCGGCTTTGCAGGGCGGTGGGTTTGCCGGCGAAATAGAATTCTTTGTTCCTGTGCCGCTGCACTGGTCGAGACAGCTGGTCCGAGGGTACAATCAGTCTTTAGCCCTGGCCAAAAGACTCCAGCACGATGGAGCTAAGATTAATACGGACTTAGTTCGAGTTCGCAGGACGAGATTTCAGCCGACGATGAAGACGGCTGCTCAGCGTGCGAAGAACGTCAAGGGGGCCTTTGCAGTCCGCAAGGGCCATAGATTCGCGGGGCGAGCGGTTTGCCTCGTTGACGATATTAAGACCACCGGAGCTACCCTCAACGAGTGCGCCAAGACGATCAAAGAAGCAGGTGCGTCGAAGGTTTTTGCATTGGTTCTGAGCGTAGCCGGGCAGACCTTGCAATGAAAAGGAAATAGCAGGCCGCTAAAACTGGTAGCCTGTCGAAATCGAATTGGTAGGTGTCATTGCGAGGAGGCCGAAGGCCGACGCGGCAATCTCAACCCCCTCGAACACCAAAGATTGCCACGGCCTTTCAGGCCTCGCAATGACAAAACACGGAATCATGTTTGACAGAGTATTAGTTGAAGAAAAGGTGACGACGTATGATTAGATTGAGACGATTTATAGTTGTGGCCCTGATGGTCCTGGTGGGTCGGTGCGCATCGCTTGCTGGAGAGCCGAAGCCCGATTGGCTTGTGAGGGCGATTACAGAGCCTGTCACCGTGGCCGAGAGGCTCGGGGGCAGGGAGATTGTGATGAGCAACGGCCTGATAAGCCGAACGTTTAGGCTGGCGCCGAATGTTGCGACCGTGGCGTATGATAATTTGATGACCGGCGAATCGATGCTGCGCGGAGTTAAGCCGGAGGCGCGGGTCGAGATTGACGGGATTAAATTCGACGTCGGCGGGCTGAAGGGCCAGCCGGACTATGCGTATCTGCTGGATGAGTGGGTGGACGGTCTCAAAGCCGATCCGAGGGCGTTTTCGTTCGTCGATTACAAGGTCGGCAAGACGAAGGAACGGTTTACGTGGAAGCGGGTCCGCCGCGCGGATGATATGCCGTGGCCGCCCAAAGGCGCCTCGCTTACGATGAACTACAAGCTCTCGCCGGAGGTGGCCGAGGAACTGGGCGCCGACAGGCTTACCGTCAAAGCCGAGGATCGGGAGCGGTTGGTCAGCGACAATATGGCGAGTAAGTCCGAGGCTTGGAAGATCCATGCGGCCAGGCACGAGCGGTCCGGCTTTATGAATGAAGGGAAGTTCGGGGAGATTTATACGCCGACGAATACTTGCGTTTACGCCGAGCGTGAACTGCCGACGGGCGCGAAGGTCATCCAGTGCAGGATTGATCCGGGGACGGACGCCTGCGCAAGTTGGGGGCCCGGCATTGCGGTTGTTTGGCCGAATCGGATCGTGAAGTTCTATCTTAGGCCGGGCGAAGGGCAGTTCGGCGTTTTTGACGGTCGCGGAGAGAGGCTCCTGGGCAAGACCGAGGAGGGTAAGGCGTATCATTTGCGAGTCGAGCTTGGCGCGACGGCCGTATTCTGCGATGCGTCGGCCAATGGGCGGAATTGGTTCGAGGTTGCCAAGATCGAATTGGATGGTTCGTTGGGCAAGCCCTCGGCGGTGCGATTGGGCAAGACCAGCCGGACAGGCCGAGCGGATGATTTTCCCACGCCGGGCGACTACGTGCGGTGCAGAATCAGCGATTTTCGTGTCTATGGCTCGCTCAATGCCGAAGCTCAGGCCAATCGCAAAAAAGCCTTTGCGAAATTAGCGGAATTGACCGTATCCGTACACTACGAGATGTATGAAGGGATTCCGCTTCTCTGCAAATGGCTTACGGTCCATAACGGCTCGCAGCGGACGGTTCGGCTCAACAGCTTTGCGAGCGAAATACTTGCGATGGTCGAATACGAATCGCACGTCGAGAACTACGAAAAGTGGAACATCCCCAATATCCACGTCGAGAGCGACTACACCTTCGCGGGCATGAATGCCTACGTGGCCAATCAGACCATGCACTGGCAGCGCGACCCGCAGTATATGACGCAGGTGAGCTATCCGCGTGAGAATCCGTGCCTGCTCGAATCGCGCCCGCCTCTCGGGCCGGACCGGGATATCGCCCCCGGCGAGACGTTCGAATCGTTTCGCACGTTCGAGTTGGTATTCGACAGCACCGAGCGCGAGCGAAAAGGCCTGAGCGTTCGGCGGATGTACCGCACGATCGCGCCCTGGGTAACGGAGAATCCGATTATGATGCACGTCCGCCGCGCCGACCCCAAGTCGGTTCGGCTGGCCATCGACCAGTGCGCCGAAGTCGGCTTCGAGATGATTATTCTAACGTTCGGCAGCGGGTTCAATATCGAGAACGAGAGCCCCGAATACCTCGCCCGGATGAAGGAATTGGCCGACTATGCCCACAGCAAAGGAATCGAGATAGGGGGCTACTCACTGCTTTCGAGCAGGAGAATCAGCGATGAGGACGATGTCATCGATGTGACGACGGGCAGACCGGGCGGAGCGAAATTCGGAAATGCGCCTTGTATTGGCAGCGAGTGGGGACGGGACTATTTTCGCAAGCTGTATGCCTTTTTCGAGAAGACCGGCTTCGATCTGCTCGAACACGATGGATCCTATCCGGGCGATACCTGCGCATCGACCAGTCATCCGGGCCATCGCGGATACGAGGATTCGCAGTGGTCGCAGTGGAAGGTAATCAGCGATTTCTATAAGTGGTGCCGCGGGCGCGGGATTTATCTCAACGTCCCTGATTTCTACTATCTGGCCGGCTCGACCAAGTGCGCAATGGGCTATCGCGAGACGAACTGGTCGCTGCCCAGGGCCCAGCAGATAATTCACGGCCGCCAGAACATATTCGACGGAACCTGGACGAAGACGCCGAGCATGGGATGGATGTTCGTGCCGTTGGTGCAGTATCACGGCGGCGGAGCGGCGGCGACATTAGAACCGCTCGCCCAGCATTTAGACGCCTACGGCGCCCATCTTGCGCAGAATTTCGGATCGGGCGTCCAGGCATGTTATCGCGGACCGAGGCTCTACGATTCCGACGAGACCAAGCAATTGGTTAAGAAATGGGTGGACTTCTATAAAAAGCACCGCGACATACTCGATTCGGACATAATCCACGTCCGCCGCGCCGACGGACGCGATATTGATTGCATATTGCACGTCAATCCCCGCCTCAAGCAAAAGGCCCTGGCGATGGTCTATAATCCGTTGGACCGGGACGTGAAAAAGAAACTAAAACTCCCCTTATACTATACCGGCCTGACCAAAACAGCCCGTATCCGCGAGCAGGAAGGCAAAGCAAGAAAATACGACCTCGACCGCCGATACAATATCACAATCCCAATCAGCATAAAGCCGAGAAGCGCAACGTGGTTCATAGTGGAATAGAGGCAACAAAGCTCTTATGCTAAGGTTGCAAGACTTCCAATAAATCGGATACGTGGGCGTTCCTGCCATGGGCGATGTCGCGGAGCAGCATATCCGGTTCCGCACGAAATCCCTCGGCTTGTAGTTTCCGAATGGCTTGAGAAAGCTCCAGCTCTCTTTCTTGACAGTATTGCTTCAGTGTCAACCGACCGATACCGCTGCCGCCTCCAAAAGCGCCCAATGAGATGTCATCGTCGGATGTTGAGCGAGCCAGTATCTTTCCCACAGCCAGGGTGTAAATCTGACCCGGGGTTTGTTTGTGTTGATGTGCCAACTCCCCTATGACAATGTTGGGGGACTCGACCGTAATTCCTTGTGCCCGAAGGTTTTTCAGCATTGTGTCTGCGTCAACACCATCGACCTTGTTCGCAATCTGCTGAAGCGTCATCAGTTCGGCGTGGGGTATGGGGGCCTGTTTTCCAGGGACCTCCCAGCTATTTTTGATCGATTCATTTAGAATCAGGAGGCTGGAAAAGGGCGTGATACTTAGTATTGTGCCCACACAGATGACACTGAGCAGAAGCAGCGCGAGGATCCATTCGGGCCTGAGGGCGTATCTCTTGCGGATCCTGTCCCGAAAGCAACCCAGCAAAGGCGCCCAATTGAAAGCGGTGTGACAGGCCCCGGCAATCAGAAAGGTCAAAGCGAACCAGATGTGCAAGCCGCTCCACTGATCCTTGGTAAAACCTATCATTTCCCATCCAGTCCAGTGAGCGACTCGGCCCTTGGGTGTTATGAACAGAACGAGTCCGGTGATGGATATGCCCAGAAAGGAGATTGCTGTTGCGACGGAGGTGAACGTCCTCCACTTGAACCTTCTTGTGACGTTTTCAGCCATATCATTTGACTCCATTGTTTTGAATATCTTTTTATCAACGAGATTATAGAGAAGTGCTATGCCGGTGTCAATGGCACGGCACTTCCCCTTACAAATACATCAGGGTCGGGCGCCTGCCTGTGAGGCGTGATCGTGTTCTTCTATAGAACAAGGGTAAATCCCAAGCTCGTTTTCTTGAAGCCATTGAGTGGCCAGGACGTACAGGTCGTTGCAATTGACATAGCAGTCATGATCGAGGTCAGCCACCAAGCCAAGACCGCTCTGCCACATCCCGTGGCAGCATGACGGCCTATATCCCAGAGCATCGAAGTCCGTAGCCCCGCACATTGGATCCTCAGGGTCATTACATTGTGCGCAATCCTCGGCGAACAGGGCGTAGTCATAGAAGTTAGTCCTGCAATCAGGGAACAGGTCTGAATCCAGGCGCCATCCGTAATCGTGGACTTGTTCGCAAGAGCTTGGTTCCATGACCACGGCAGAGCCAATGGCGTCAAAGAACATTCCCGTATCAGGCGCGTTGCTTTCGCGATGGACCTTGAGATACTGTACCGGCTGGTCAAAACGGTTGCTGAAGTCAAAGGTGACATCGCAAAGCCATCCGGGGATCCCGGGAAGCCCGTCATCTCGACCGATGATCTCTCCTATTTGTGTGAAATCGTTTCCGTCAACACTGGCCCAAACCGAAGCCTTGGCTTTGTAGCCGCTGTACAGACGGATCACCAGGTCATCGATTTCTTCATAGTCCTCAAGGCCGATGTCAAATACCACGACAAGCTCCTGGTCTTTATTCAAGTCTCCTGCGCCTTTCCACCCTGCCACGGAGTCGCGGTCAATTATTCCCTCGCCGGTTCCGTCCGGAGTCCAGGCATAGCCATCGTTGTTCACATCGCAGTCCGGGGGCCCCAGAATCCACCAGTGAGTGTTGGGGTCCATGAACTGCCCTCCGGAGCAGCCGGGTTTGCCGAATCGTTGAATCCGGGCCGTGTGCTCAATTACGCGATCCGCCCAGTTCTGTCCCCTCACATAGGCGGCACGGAGGTTCGTCTGATTCACGGCGATGAGGACTGCGAATAGTACAAGTATTTTTCGTGATTTCATTATTCTTGTCCACTCAGTTTCAGGTTCGTATTAATTCTTCTTCTCACTCCAGAAGTGCTCGTACCGACTCGCCCTGCCCATTGGGATATCCTGTTCGCTTTTCGCTCCCGTATGTCCGTCGAGCATCAAAACGTTCAGGGAGCCACGATGACGGTACTCGAAGTTATGCTCGGGGCACGCTTCATAAAAGACAATGGACCTGGCTGAAAGATAGCCGTTCCCATCACAAAGAGCCAGGGTCTCCGCGGGCTTTTTGAACTCGTCGGCGCGTCGGTAGCTGCCAAGAGACCCCCCTCGACTTGAGAGGCGCAAAGTGCCATTCATCGTGTAGCTAAGCGCATAAGGTCGCTCTTGCGGTGGAAACATAGGAGCCTCGTCCCGTGTCATATTTGGATGACGGTGTGACGGACAGGTTAAGATAGATCGGCCCGCTGGTGGTCCGATTATTTCGCCTCGATCGTCAAATTGCGGGTCAACCCCCATGCCCGCCATAAATCCTTGATTCATGTACCAGTTGTCTCCGGAAGTCTCATCTGTTTTATCACGCGGTTCCGCAGCCGGGAGCCACCCGTCATTATCCTCGATGTAGATGGTCAGAGCGACGCCAAGATTGCGTAGATGGGTCCTGCAAACCACGCTCTGTCCTTGCGCTCGGGCCGATTGAAGGGCAGGCACTAGGATGCCCATCAAAATCGCAATGATGCTAATCACGACCAAGAGTTCGACCAGTGTGAAAGCCTCCTTTGTCTTGTACATATACAACTCCCGCTTAATTGTGTGGCATCCCCGGTTTTTACGGATTCTCGGCGGATTTCCACTAACTGTATTTCATGCCTGTTCACGCGATCTGAGCAGGCCCAAACCACCAATCATCAACAGCAAGAACGTTCCCGGTTCCGGCACACTGCCGACAGCGTCAAAGAACATCCCCGACCCCTGGCCCGAGGCGGCTCTGTCGAATCGAATATAGTGAAGATTGTTCAGTGATCCGAACTCTAACGTTGAGAACATATCCAGACCGGTTGCGCCCGGTTCGTGGAAGACGCCTGGCCGGCCTGGAATCTGCCCCTTTGTGCCTACAATGTTGCCGATATGAGAAAAGTCGATTCCGTCTATGCTACCGTAGATACTCGCTTGGCACTTTGAGCCTCCATACACCGTCACGGCGAGATCGTCTCCGTCCAGGTTCATTAGAGCAGTTTCAAAATATAGGGTGACCGAAGCGTTTCCACTGCCTTTCCAGCCTGCTACATTGTCCTTGTCAACTAAATCCCAGGCGTTTCCGTTGCCGTCCACATCACTGTCCGGAGCACCGAGAACCAAGTCCGCGGCGGCAGCACCGACGGCTGTCCCGTTGTAATTCTGAAGGTTGCCGCTCAAACTCGCAACTTCATCAGCCCAGTTTTGGCCGCCGATCAAAGTTGCATCTGCGGGGCGGACGCCGACGATTGATACTAACATGCTTAGCATCATACAAATTCTCAAGTTGTTTATAGATTTCATTCGTACACACTCCTCGCTTCAAACTGATGAATAATAACTTTCTGTCCATAATACAATTCAGGGCAAGCCAAATTCATTGAGGCTCACTTAAAGATTTGCGCACCAAGCGCACAGCCATATCTAAATCGTAGGAGTAGAAAACTCAGGCTGTATGGCCGCCCGAACTGAGCGTTACTTGTTCGCACCTTTGGGTGTAAACCGAAACCGATACCTCAGATGCGCCCGCAAAGAGAATCTGGAATTCAGATTAACTGTTCTGTTGGGTTCATCGGTGTGGCAGCCTCGGAAGTAACACCAGTTCAGAAATCAAAAGGCGAGAGATGATGGCGGGGCGCGAGCGAGGACGGATGAGACCCATTCGTTCGATATTACGTAAGCCGATTCGGGCGGCACGCAGTTGCACAAGAAGATCAGTGCCGTATCAAGAGCCGGACAGAGAAGCTCTGGTTGAGATGAATTGTGTCCGGCATTAAACAAGCAAGCCGGGCATAATTCCTTTTCATAGAAATCTTCCTTGGTAAGCGGCTCAGACGAACGCTTTTGGCATTCTTCCGTGTGAAAGAAGTCAACTGCAACACAGATCACCGTGTAAAGCAACGGAATGAAGAGTGCGACGACCGCATGGAAGCGACTGTGCTTTCTGAAAAACCGGTACATGCTTTTGAACCTGTGCCAAAAACTATATTCTCAATGCCAATCCTCCCATTCTCGTATTATACCACCACCTTGATTCCTTTGCAACAACAAAATCCTGTGGGGATAGACAAAGCAGCCCTATTTTCAGCCCATGCACCGGGTTTTCAGCAATTGCTGGAGTTTTTCACCGACGCAGGCTGGATTAGGCTGTCAGTGCGCGGCATAGCGGTGGCGCAGGCTACCTGCCTATCAGATGTGAGCAACGAAGGGCGGGCGGGTGGATGGCATCCGCCGAAAGGTGCAGGACGCTTATAGTCTCTCGTACTTTATCATTGCTCGGTATATTCCGTTGATTCGCTTTCCTTCGACGATTATCGGCGAGTATTTTTCGTTTCTCGGCTGGAGTCGGATTTGCTTTTTCTTCTCGAAGAAGACTCTTTTGAATGTCGTCTCGTGAGGCGTGGCGAAGCGGACGAAGCAGTCGTCGCCGTTGTTGACGTCGGCGGCGGGGGAGAAGATAACGATATCTCCCTGACTGAACTTCGGCTCCATCGAATCTCCGATGACACGGACTGCGAAGGCGTTGGGGTCGTGCACGTCCGGACAGCGAACGTAGTCGTCGGCCACGCCCACGGGATAGTCCATATCGTCAAAGTCGGTAGGGTAGCCGGCCTGGACCTTGTTTATCACCGGGATTGCTCTTCCGGCGGAGAGGTTCGGCCCGGCTTGATTGACTTTAATCTTGCCCTTCTTAAGAACCTTGCTCAGTTTGGTCACAGGGGTTTTTCTGGCCATGACGTCCTTGACAAGACTTCGGAGCTTCTGGTTCTCGGCCGCGGCGGATTCGAATTCCCCGCGGATGTCCGAGGGCATACCCTCGAGATGCCCAAGCCACAAGAGTTGGCCCTTTTCAAACTTGAGCACTTTCTCGAGCCTCTTGAGCAATATATCGGAAGGCGGATTATTAACCCTGCCCGTCTCGATTGTGGAAAGATAAGGCTTGGAAAACTTCACACGATTGGCGACCTCATCAAGCGTAAGCCTCATCTCTCTTCGCCGTTCTCTGAGTATCTGTCCTAATGACATAGCGGAACCTCGCAACATTTTACCGGTTTTTGTTTCAAACTTGCCTAATATTGATAGCTATTCGGCCGTCTGTAAAGACTAATTACATAAATCTCGCAAAAAATCCGATCTTTTTTCAGGCAGCCGATACCCGCCGGATGGTGCTTGTTTCCCCATGCGAAACTCCCTCGTGGCACGGCTATCCCCGCAAGGGGCCCGTGGGGCCTGGCCGTAGTCGCACGGGCTTCAAGCCCGTGCTGTGCCAGGACGCCGCCGGGCCGGTTGTCCGGCTAAACACGTCTGCCGGATGCGGCCCTGCGGCCTATTGTTTTGTCAAGCTTGGTTTTCGGGGGCGTCATTGCGAGCACCTGACCGGATTCTCAGGAAACATGCAAGAGAAAATGAATCTCAAGGATCGTCATTGCGAGGAGGCCGTAGGCCGACGCGGCAATCTCCTACCCCCCGAACTAAAGGAACAGTCAATTTTCTTGGGAGGAGGCCGAAAACCGATGAGGCAATCTTCCGCCTGAGGCGGACTCGAACGCTGGAGATTGCCACGGCCCCAAGGGGGCCTCGCAATGACGCCTACAGTTTCAATCTTGAGGAAGCACTATTCTATTTTGATAAGCTCGTACTTGGCCGAAGCCAGGCCTATTTTTTGTGCGTGCTCGATCTGGTGGCGAGCGTCGAGTTCGTCGTTGCCCAATAGCCGGCCGAGTTTCTTCCCGGCGGCCCCTTCGACGAGGTTAATCGCCGCCACATCGACGGCCACGGGATTCGTCGATGCAAGAATACCGATGTCCGCGACAACATTAGGCATATCCGGTTCGCCGAAGCAATCGCAGTCCTTGGTGATCGCGAGCAGGAAGTTGAAGAATGCGGCCTTGTGTTCCTTGCCTTTGAGCGTACCCATCGCATATTCGGCCGTGCCCTGCTGGAGAATCTTGCTCTCTTCGCCCCAGTTGCACTGCACCGCAGAGAATCTGCAGACGGCCACGCACTCGGCGCAACTGATGCACTTGTCCTGATCGATATCCGCCTTCTTTTCGCCGAGCGTGATTGCATCTGCCGGGCAGTGGCTAAAGCACTGACCGCAAAGCGTACACTTATCGTTGATGCTAAGTTTCAACGCGGCGTGCTGTTGGAGCTTGCCCTTCTTCGTCGCACAACCCATCCCGAGAGTTTTAAGCGTGGCTCCGGCACAAGCCGCCGGGTGCCCCGTGAAGTGCGCCACCGAGAGAATCGACTGGCACTTTACGATCCCCGATGCTATGAAGACTTCCTTGTTGATCTCGCCGTCGATTTCAACCGGTATCTGGTGTGTTCCGAACAGTCCGTCCGGCGCCACAAACGGTATGCCGAGTGCTTCGACCGAGTAGCCGTGCTCGGCTGCCATTATCGTGTGGTCGATTGCGTTGCGCCGTCGGCCCGAATACAGGGTGCTCGTATCCGTGATGAAGGGCTTGGCCTTCAGTGCGAGCAACTCCTCGATAAGGCCCTTGATATAGGGCGCCTTGACGTGCGTAGTATTCGTATCTTCGCCGACGTGGACTTTAATAGCAGTGAAATCGTTCTCGGCAAAGCACGATGCGAAACCGCCCGCTTCGAACAGCCTCCGGGCCTTATCGCAAATAGCCTCCTCACCGTCGGCAACCGCAGCCTTTATGAAATAAACCTTAGAAACCATAGAAACCACCAAATCTAATAATCTCAAACTGACCGATCTTTAACTGTCATTCCCGCGAAAGCGGGAATCCAGTAAAATAGCGAGGTAATAGATTCCTGCTTACGCAGGAATGACAAATGGTGTTATCTTTTGTCAATGCGATACTTACATCAATACTTGGCTTAAAAACGGTCAGTTTAAGTAATAATACAAACCTGCCTGCTTCCAGAACCACTCAATCAGCAGGAAATCGCCCTGATTATATCCTTTCACGGCCTGGGGGCAAGGGGAGAGTCGATTGATTCCCGAAAAACGCGCTATTGCGATGGGAATTCTTCTTGAATTTGGACACCCAAGATGGTAGAATCAAGTAAATAGCGATGGAACCTAAAAATAGAATCCCGATTCTTATTGCTGTAATCCTCACGGCGATAATAGCTGGGCCGTCCTCGTATGCGCCAAGCTGTTACGGTGGGCTCGTCATCGTGCAGTTTACCGCTGAGGTCACACATACAAGTGATAGTGAGAATTTTCTGCAAGGCAGAATAAACCCCGGCGATACGATAACAGGCACATATACATACGACACTTCGATGTCGGATTTGTATCCGGACTTAATAGAAGTCGGACGTTACGAGTATGATACCCCGCCATCAGGTATTTCGGTCCAGGCTGGCGGATTTGAGTCAAGAAGCGATCCTGACAATACCGATTTTTCCATTAAGATAGTGAATGATTCCACTCCGGCAGGTGGGGGGTCGTGGGATGAATTTACCTTAGTAAGCGAAAACAATACGCCGTTTGACGGCGGTCTTGCTATCTACAAGCTCTCCTTGGATTTCTATGATGATTCCGCCCGCGCTATCTCAAGTGATACCTTACCTTCAGATGCTCTGATAGTTGATGGTTGGCCCATAGCCGAAGTCTCCATTGACGGACAGTACCCTGGGCTGTCAAAAGGACGAGGACAATTCGGAATCAGAGGTGATCTAACTTCGGCAGTTCTAATTCCTGAGCCGGCAACGGTCCTGCTGCTGGGAGTGGGCTGCATGGTCTTGCTGAGGAGCCATCGCCGCCACGCCAATGCCTAAGCAGGCAAAGAGAGAGCGGACCAGCTTTTACAGCGTGTGTTGCAGGAGGATTTTCACGCCCATTGCGATCAGGATTACCCCGCCGAGGGTCTCTATCTTCGACTCGAAGAAGTGCCCGAATCGCTTTCCAATGGCCACCCCGATGTATGAGAGTACGAATGTGACCACGCCTATGATCGTTACGGCGAGGATTATGGACTTTGTGATTAGCGAGAGAGTGATTCCCACAACGAGTGCGTCGATGCTGGTCGCCACCGCCAACGCCACCAGCGTGATTAGGCTTGTCGGGTCGAATTTTTTCTCGGCCTTTTTGATCTTGAAGGATTCGTAGATCATCTTGCCGCCGACCCCGGTCAAGAGGCCGAACGCAATCCAATGGTCGTAGTCTGCTATGTGGTCCTTTAACGTCAACCCTGCCAGCGAGCCGATAAGCGGCATAACGGCCTGGAAGCCGCCGAAAAAAAGAGCTATTCGCAGGGCGTGCTTCACCTGCAACTGCCTGTAGGCTGAGCCGCTGACGATTGAGACGGCGAATGCATCCATTGCCAGGCCGACAGCTATTACTACGATTGTGACTAATTCGGTCATTCGCCCGGCGCCTCACCTTCCTTCGCCGGCGATGGCGAGAAGAAACATCAGGAGGACTATTTTTTCACTGGTCGGCATAGTCTGTCACTCGGATTTTATTATACCTTCGTTGGTCAGGTCTTCGCCTATTTTTTGTCCTGGCTTGACAACGAGGAATTCATCGTCGTTCCATTCGCCGTCCACCATTCGCTGCATCAGGCCGGGATCGCCTTTTAATTCGTCGTAGTCCCAGTCCAGGAAATCGGCGCAGGTTTTCGTGTATTCCTTGAATCTCTCGGAGTCGCCCAGCCCCCAATCGACGTAGGTCGCCCAGTTGTATTCCTTCATCCAGGTCTGCTCGACTTCCATAAGATATTGGGCGTTGTCGTCGCCGTATTTTTGTTTGTACTCTTCGAGCAGGGTTTCGTAGCGTTCTTTGCTCGGCTGCTTGCCCGATTCTATCCACCCGGGGCTGTACCAGTAAACGCCCCGATGCGAGTCGAAGTATTCTTTGTATTTCTCCTTTGAGCCGAGCAGCAGCGTAATGCAATCGTGCCCTCGCGGAACGACTATCGGTATCTTGGCGGAAAGGCCGACTATTCCATTGCTGCAAAGCCCGTAGCCCAGAAGCGCCGCATCGAAAGGCCTGCCTTGAATATTGGTCGTGGTCTCGAGCGCCTTTTGCACCTCGCTGCGAAGGCGGTCCGGCTCATCGTGCAGACCCTGCTCCATCAGGCGGACATCGACAACGTTATTAGAGCGGGCCGCACAAAAGTACGCCTCTCTTTGCATTACTTTACACACTATGAGTTGAAGACGCATGGGATTCGCCATTGTTTCGATTTTGGCCGGTGGTCAGTAATTCAGGAATTCGATTTTAGGCTGCGAGAGGTACAGGATAGGCATTTTGCCGTCTTCGCTTGTGAGGTAGGCGATGTGGTAGATTCCGCATTCGACGATCCCTCCACCAGTGGGGTCCACCTGCCGCCATTGGTTGTTCTCGTCGAGCACCTCGGCCCAGATATGGCCGCTTTGCCCGTAAAGCCATCCGGCCACCTGTCGAGAGGGTATTTTCAAGACTCGGCAGAAGGTTATGAAACAATCGGAGAAATCCCAGCAGTATCCGAACTCTTGGGTAAGGGTTTTCTTGACTCCATATCGCGAGCCGATGACAGGCCCTGCAAACTTGATATAAGTGCCGGGCCGGAGCCATTTGAGCAGGGCGATTACTTTTTGCCGCTGTGTATTGCGTCCGGCGGTGATTCTATTGGCCAGCGCAATGATCTCCGGGTCGTCGCTCGGCCAGAACGCCGTTGCTTGCAGCAGTTCGGGTCCGGCTTTTCGGGTGGTTGCAGAGCCGGTGGATGCTGTTGTGCGTACGGTTGCTGCAATTGAAACAAAAGGGACGCCCGATTTCTCGGGGAGTTTTTGGAATATATATCTGGTAAGCTCGCCATCCAGTAGCGGCGTTGTCTCGACCGCCTCGGGCTCGAACGAATAGGAGGGCCTGGCCTCCGGCGCGCCAAGGGCCCGGAGGGTTATCTCATTGCCGAACCGAAACTTCTCCGATAAAAGCCCGATCCTCGTTTTGAAGGCGAGATTGCCGGGGTGTTTATCCGCTTCGAGGAACAGGTTGAACAGCTTGTTCCAAGATATGTAGTCGCCTGTCTCCATCGGGGCCGCCTGGAAGGAGATTTTGTACGTTGCATTTTTCGGCTTGGGCTTGTACCCGAGTTCGAAGCCGGCCGTAATGGCCACAGCGGCATCGTCACCCACGAATTCCACAACTGTCCTCTCGAGCATGTAGCAAAAAGCCGGGTGATTTTTCCTCGCGACAACGGATTTCTGTATTTTCTCAGCATCGGCGGCGGTGGGGCAAATGATGACGTTCACCTGAAGACGACTCCCGTGCACTGAGAGGAGAATGTTGGAGAGCTTCTCGATCTTGCCTCCCAGTTTCTTGCTTATGTCCTCTGTTTGACTCGCAGATGCGTCGAAAGACTTCAGCACGGTAAAGCCCGGAGGCAGTCTGAGACGCGGAGTTCCGCTTGCTGCGGCGAGGCGATCTGGCGGACATATTGCCGCAATTGCCATAAGGCCCGAAACCAAGGCCGAAGATCTGAACATTTGTTGCCTCCTGACTCGTCGGCTACAGGTTGAATTCTCTTCGCATTTACGATTCAGGGTTAATTCTCTAAGAACTCGATTTTTGGTTTAGAGAGATACACGATAGAAATGCCGCCGTCTTCACTCGTTATATAGGGGATGTGGTAAATCCCACATCCTCTGATTCCTCCTCCCGTCGGCTCGACCTGCTGCCAGCCGAAGTTCTCATACAGCACTTCCGCCCATATATGGGAACTCTGCGAGAAGAACCACCCGCCGATCTGCCGACAAGGTACTTTTGACGCCCTGGCAAGGGTTATGAAGCAGTCGGAGAAATCCCAGGCCTGCCCGAACTTCTGGCTGAGCACTTTCTTGACTCCATATCTGGCCGAGGTGATCGATTCCGTGAAGCTGATGTTCTCGCCGGGCAGAAGCCACTTGAGGATAGCGTCTGTTTTTTCCTGCGGAGTGTTGCAGTCGGCAGTGATCTCGGCGGCCAGTGCTATGACCTCCGGGTCGTCACTGGGCCAGAATTCGGTTGCTTCCAGCAGTTCGGGCCCCGCTTTGCGAGTCGTCGGCGTGACGGGATCCCGGGCAGTGTGTATTGTCGCCGTCAGTGAGACAACCGGGATGTTCACCTCTCTGGGCAAGTCTCGGAATGTGTATCGTCTCAGATCGCCGCCGGCCGGCGAGGTTGCCTTGCTCGGCTTCGGCTCGAACGAATAGGATGGGGCGGCCCGGGCAGGGGCCGGCATCCTGAAAATCATTTCATTTCCGAAGCGAAAGCTTCCGGCCAATATGTCAACCCTGGATTGCAGAGCGAGATTATTCGCATCGTTGCTCGCAGAGGCGAACATATTGCTCAGCTTTTTCCACGACGTATAATCGACCTTCTCAACGGGGGCTGCACGAAACGAGATCTTGTACGTCGCCTGTTTCGGCCTGGGCTTGAACCCCAATTCGAAAGCGGCCAGCGTCGCCAGATTGTGATCATCGCCGATGAATTCAACCACCAGGTTATCGACTATGATGCAAAACGCCGGGTGCTCTTTCATTGGCAGGACTGATTTATGAATCTTAGCGGCTTCGCTCGAATCCGGACATCGGATCAGGTTCATTTGAAAAGAACGTCCGTGGACTGAGAAAGAAGTGTGCGAGAACTTGCTGATTTGGGCTCCGAGCCTTAGGGCTATTGCATTTCTTTCTTCCGCAGGGATTTCCGACGACCGAAGCACTCTGAAGCCGTAGGGGGCACGACGCCCCGCAACTCTCGTTGCAACGCCCACAGAGCAACAAAACAACATTACGGCAGTTGCCACAATGGCTTGAGCCAGGGTGGAATGTCTGAACATTTGGCGTCTCCTTTCGATATATCAGAAGGCTTCTGCAATCTTGCATAACTCCTTATACCAGTGAACCGCAAAGCAGCCTTCTTATCGGGATGCTAATCGAAAAAGGCCGCAAGGCCAACTTAAAAATCTCCGCTATGATTTCTTGGGCGCACGACAAGATTGTGGCAATTCTGTCCAACATTTGGGGTAGCAGCCTCAAGCGCAGCTTGGGGATGGCTTTGGGCCGCCGCGTCGAAGCTTTGACAGTTGCCCAAAATCTGCGTTCATGGCTTGCAGAGCTTGCAGGCTCTCTTCCCGGCCCTCACTGCTTCGTCCCTGCTCTTGTACCCTATGAGGTTTTCCGGTGAGATTCTCTTCGCAAAGCGGCAGCCGGGCAAGTGGAAGACCTTACTGTTTTTTGACGCGACGTATTTATATTCGGCAGGCGTCGAATCGGACGGTTGTTCAGTCACTACCTTCTCAATGATAGTGGCCTCACCGGTTGGCCCTTTCCTCTTGGACCGGTTGGAGGCCACCCAGGCTGCGATGAAGGCGTCGGCTTGCTGCAACGTTTCCCTGGTAATGCCGTCACGCACGCCTTGGCTACTGGCCGGCATTATTGGGGACGCTTCTGTCCAGACCGCAGCGGTCACTATGGGGCCCGCCTTGAGTTGTTTTGAGCCCGGCTCTCTCACTGCAACATAGACAGGTCTGGCCAGTGTCGTTCGGACTGAGAAGAGCACCTGCTCGCCATTGTAATGACGCACATCGACGTTCACGGCAAATTGGGGGGTATCAAAGGTTTTGCCTGTCTGACCGGGCTGGTTAGGATCGGGTATCTTGAGCGTGGCGAGCTTGAGTTTTTTCTCGACTTTCACGACGAGTCCGGCCCGGAAAGCTGTGTCTGTGATTCGCTCGTCGCCGGAAGCCAGAACAACGACCTGCACGGCATCTATACGGGCCACTGCCGGATGAGCACGCCCTAAGAGCCAACTCAATGGTTCCTTCAGCGAGACAGGTGAAGCCCAGGCCGTTAGATCCACAACGAGAATGGCGAGGACACTGAGGACGAGATAGCACTTTGCGCGCTTCATAGTATCCCTCTCTTTCTGTAATTAGTTTCTGTTGCGGAAAGCCGAAATCGCCGATGTCACCCCTGCGAAAGCAGGGGTCCACGCCGAAAAAATGGATTCCTGCTTTCGCAGGAATGACAAACACTGTTTCCGCAACAAGAACTAATTATGTGTTGGTCGCTTAGTGCGCCGGTTATAGCCCCGGCTGCGTCAGCCGGCGCCGATCACCTTTCTTACCGCGGATTTCATCTTCGCCAGCCCCGCTTTTGCTACATCCAGTGCGTCCTGCTTGTAATAGTTGGGGTTGAACAGTTCCAATGAGAGGATGGTATTGCCGCCGTTGGCATACAAATCTTGGATGATTTGGCTTATCGGCGCGACCCCATCTCCGGGAAATACACGGTCGCTGTCTCTTGCTTGTTCTCGAGGCGGGTCCGCGGGGTAGTCGTTCAGGTGGAAGACCTGAATTGCGCGGGCGCTTAGCTGTTTTAGACCGTGGAAGTCGGAGCCCCCTTTGTAGATGTGAAAAACGTCGGGCAGCAGACATGCCTTTGGATGACCCGATTCGATGACGACATACATCGACTGGCCCAATCTGTACAGGTTCTTGGAGAAGCCCCAGACTTCGACCTGAGGGACAACATCGAATTGCTCGCCGACTTCAAGCAGTTTGCGATAGCGCTCGGCAGCCTTGTCGAGATTCAGGCCCGGTTCTCGCGTGGCGCCGGCCGGAGGCGCGGCGATACGCTTGCCCCCGATTTGGGCGAGCACGTCCATCTCGCGTTTGGCCTGCTCGAAGCCCTTGGCGCGCCGGGCGTCGTCATCGACGACCCAGTTTGGAAAGGAGATTGCGCTCTCGACGGTTATTCCCAGGTCGCTGGTCTTCTTCTTCAAGTCTTTGAGCGAGCCCCCGGCCTCCTTGTACCTGTTGATCCCGTCCACCCAGGGCTCGATGGAGTCGTACCCGGCCTTGGCGGCGATCTCGATCTCCTTACCGATAGACAGCTTCTGTCCGCGAATAGTGCCCGTATTGAGGCAGTAGGCAAAACCCGCCGGACGTTTCTCAGCGGCTTTAGCAGTGCCCCCAACAGCAGCAGCGCCAATAACAGCTCCGGCAGCGGTCAATAAACGACGTCGCGAAAGATTACTCTGCATGTTTGTCTCCTCTGTAATACTCAAAAACGCCGCGGGCAAAACGCGGCAAACTTGTACGGTGGAGCTTGCCCCACCATTTCCCTAATGCAAGACGGGTACGCCGAGCTGCGCCTCGATTTCTCCGAGCCTTTCCGCCAGCAACCCTTCCGTCTTCGCTTCGACGTTAAGCCGCAGGAACGGCTCGGTATTGCTGGGCCGGCAGTTGAACCACCAGTCCTTGAAGCTAACCGTAACACCGTCGAGGTAGTCCACCTGACCCTCGCCGTACTGTCTTGCAAGTTCTTTTATTCTGGTTTGCTTGTCTTCGACCTCGAAGTTCATTTCGCCGCTGGCGTGATATCTCCGAAGCGGCTTGATCAGCTTGCTGATGGGTCTCTTTGCCTGAGCAACGATATTCAATATGTGCACGAGAGTGATCATACCCGAATCGGCGCAATAGTTGTCGCGATAGTAGAAGTGTCCGGACAGTTCGCCGCCGAAGACGGCATGAGAATCTCGCATGGCCTTCTTCATATATGAGTGGCCAACGCGCTCTCTGCGCGGCGTTCCACCGTGCTTGATGATCTCCTCGGCAACGACCCAACTGCTTCTAAGGTCGTAAACGATTGTTGACTTGAGGTCCTTCTCGAGGAAATAAGGCGCGATCAAAGCGGTCATCAGGTCGCAGGTTACGGTCCGGCCCTTCTCATCGACCATCATCAGCCTGTCGGCGTCGCCGTCGAAGCAGAGCCCGAAGTGGCAGCCGTTTTCCACGACCGCTTCTTTTACTTCCGCAAGGTTCTCTTCGACCAGTGGATTGGGCTCGTGTTTGAAAGTCCCGTCGTGCTTGAAGTTAATCGGAATGATTTCCACCGGCAGGTTGCCGAAGACAGCCGGCACTATTTTGCCCGCCATCCCATTGGATGCGTCGATGGCGATTTTGAGTTTAACTTTGCTCGGTCTCAGGAACTTGAGAACGTGGTTCTTGTATTCGCCCGTCAGGTCGCGCTTCTCGAGCGACCCCGTAGCCTTACCTTTAGTGTGCGGCATGGCCATCGCGATATGCTGAATGTCCTTCAGGCCGGTATCCGCCCCCACAGGTTTGGCCTGGAGCCCGGAGATCTTGAACCCGTTATACTTGGCCGGATTGTGCGATGCCGTAACCTGAACGCCCCCGCAAGTGCCCAAATGGTTGATTGCGAAGTACATCTGCGGCGTGTCGATCATTCCAATGTCGATAACGTTTGCCCCGGTCGAGTTCATCCCCTTGATAAGGGCCTTTGCTACGGCTGGGCTGTGCGTCCGCATATCTCGCCCTACGCAGAGAGATTGCATATTGGCCTGCCCCCGCTCATACCCGGTGAGCAGCGACCGAAGGAACTGCGCCGTCGCGCTGCCGATTTTCCAGGCGCCTTCGTCGTCGATCTGGTCCGGGTAGATGCCTCTGATGTCGTAGGCCTTGAAAATCGCGGAATCCATTCGCTAACTCCCTTTGATTGTATGGCGACTAATCCTTAGTGCATTTTACCCCTGAAATCCGGGGCCGTCAAACTTGCCGAATACTATACATCCCCGGACGACGAGATGTCAAGAACCAATACGACTAATAGCCGAGTCCTATAAACTGCAACTTGTTCGCATTCTTATAGGAACAAGGACAATCATTTGCGAATTTCTTCGAAATGACGCCCGAATATTTGTCAGAAGTTTGGCTCATGGCGGTTGTGTTTACTATATTTTAATTGGCGGCATCGGGCTTTCTCCGCATCGGCAGCGGTGCTGGCGGTGCGGAAAAGGGGAATTTGATACAGATGCAAAGCTCGAATCCCGATGTATCCGAGTAACGGATTAGGTGCGATTGGGCTGCCGTTGCGCGTTTATGATGCAACGCTCGGCGGGCAAAAACGCACCCTATGATATGCTTTTGCAGGTGAGGTTGTATGTTAGGATTCTCAAGAGCACGCCCCTATTCGATTGGCGTGGATGTCGGCAACGACTGCTTGCGGTTAGTTCAGTTGGCTCAGAACGGCCACGGTTTGAAGCTGGTCGCGGGCAAGAGCAAGGACCGGCCCGACGATGTCCGGCCGGGCAGCGCCGATTGGCAGAGATGGGCCATCCAGACAATACGCCTGTTTACAACTAACGGCGGCTTCTCCGGAAGGGACGTCATCGCCGCAATTCCGCCCGATGACTTATTCATCGACCACATCCGGGTATCGAAGGCAAACGACAGCAAGATCGAAGAAATGGCCTTTGCGAAAATCAAGCCGAAGCTGCCCTTCGAGCCGGTAAAAGAAAACCTGATGATAAAGTGCATCAGAACCACCGGCGAAAACGTGGTCGTAATGGCGGCCGAGCGAAAGATCATCGACCGCCACCTGGCGATATACGAAGAGGCTAATCTACACATCAAGACGATTGCCGTCTGGCCGCTCGCACTGGTAAACTGCTACACCAGATTCTTCGGGAGGCGCAAATCCGACGTTGAAGCCGTTGTAATGCTCATCTGCATCGAGGATGACAGAACAAACGTCGTGATCTGTCGTCACAAAAATCTGCTCTTCGCACACTCGATTTCCATAGGGGCAAAGCAGTTCGACGACGACGGGGTCGTAACCAGGCTGGTGCTCGAACTGACGGCCTGCCGACGCCAGTTCGGCTCGATACATCGAGACGCACAAATACAACGCCTCATCTTCCTAACCGGTCGGTCCCTGGACAGAGACACATGCGCGACAATCGCAAAGCAACTCGAAATGCCGGCGCAGACGGGCGATTGCCTCGCTGCAGTCCAAATTGCAGACCCTTATCGTTTGGGAATTGACAGAAGATCAGAACCTTCCCAAAAAACGATGCCGTCGCCAAAGCAGCAACTCAACTGGGCGACTGCATTTGGGCTTAGTTTGTCATAGGCAGCGCGAGAATAAAGACCGTCGCAAACCAGCGGCGAGAGAAAAATAGACTCCAAAGATGCTAAAACTAAACCGTGGTATTATTCGGAGGCAGGTTGAAAGATGCTCAACATAAACTTCGTGCCCGATGATTACGTGCAAAGCGGAGAGTCGCGCAGGACAAATTTGCTTTGTCTTCTCCTTCTTGCTCTGGTAATGGCCGGCCTGGGCGGCTCGTTTGCCTTCATAAAGATACGCCAGCGTGCATGCCGCGACAGGGAATCGCTGGCAAACAACAGATTAGCCGGCATTCAGAAGTCCATAAAACAGTTCGAAGAGCTTCAAACCAGACGCAAGGCTATGATGAAGACGGCACTTACGACCGCCGAACTGCTTGAACCGGTCCCAAGAAGCGTCATCCTGGCCTCACTAACGAATAATTTGCCGTCTGGGGTTTCGCTATTGAAGCTCAACCTGATTCAGAAGCAGTCTAAGAAAAGCAGCACAACTGCGGCCTCGACAAGCAAATACAAAGCCGCTCAGGCCAACAAGACTATCGAACATCAGGCCAGACTCTCACAGGAAAAGTCGCTCGAAACTCATATTGACATCGGCGGAATGGCGCCCAGCGACTTGCAGGTTGCCGATTATATCGAATACCTCAGCGCCTCACAACTGCTCGATAACGTCGAACTGGTCGAATCAAAAGAGTACAAAATAGACGACACAACATTCCGACAGTTCAAGCTCAGAGCTACGCTCAGAAAAGAGGTCCACCTTACCGCCGACGATGTCGAGGTCATCAGGGCGGGAGCCGAAGAGTCGGTGTACAGATTCTAAGTGTTCTCCGGCGAGGCTATTGAAATACGCAGCACAAATCAGTTCACAGTAAATCGAGGGCGAAATTATGACCGGTGGTTTAAGAAAAGCTGTTTTTTTCGCTTTGGTTCTTGGGCTAATAGTCGTTGGCTATCAGTACATGATCAAACCGGCGAGCAAGAACCTGGCCGATGCAAACGCGCGCGTGGATACGAAACTCGCCAAAATAGGCGAATACGAAAAAACCGCCGCCGCAACAGAGGACCTTACAAAACAACTGGAGCAACTGGAAGAGGCAATCGCTTTCTTCGAGAGCCGGCTTCCACCGAAAAGCAAAATCGACGAAGTGCTCAAGCAGGTCACGGTGATCGCTCAGAAGGAGGGGCTAAAACCAAAAACCATCAGGACGCTTGCAAGGAAAGACAATAGCGGCTACATAGAGCAGCCGCTCAAAATGGAATTGGAAGGGAATTTCAAGGCGTTCTACTCCTTCCTGCTCGAAACCGAGAAGCTTCCGCGAATTATGAAGATTCGTGAGCTTGAGATCAGCAAGCAGTTGAGTGATGAGGGCCGGATTTCCGCGAGCTTCATAGTCAGCATATTCTTCCAGCGTGAAACGGGCTGATCCTGGGCCTTGGTTTTGAAAGCCGATACCGGAACGGGTCCGGGACTTGATATGAACAACAAAATGCTTTTTTGATGGAGTTGTACTATGTTATCTTTTCTACGAGATCAAGGTTCTGATGACTCCCCGGCCGAGAAAACCGGAGCCGCAGGCCAGGCAACGTCCGAGGGCTCACCGAACGTCTCCGAGCAAGATTACATCGCGGTATCCACCAGTACAAGCCGTGTTAGAAGGAGTACGGCCGTTCTTGCCGTACTCCTCGTTGCCGGGCTGGCTTGTATATGGTTGATGGTGAAGAAGACCTCGCCTCAGCCCGCCGGTGCCGCAACAGCCGAAGCCAATGCAGTCGATATTGAAAAAGAAATTATTAGGATCACCGGCGCCAAATCAGAAGTCTTCGAGAAAATGGATGAACTGGTAGGCAAGTTCAATGAATTTTCCGAAGTGCCCCAGGTCGAGGTCAATCAGCTTGTGAAGAACCCGTTTGAACAGGAAACGTTCCTGGCGAATCTCAAGACGGATATCACCGACGCCCAGCCGGTCATCACAATCGACCACCAGGCCATCAGGCGACAAAAGGCGCAAAAGCAGGCCGACGAACTCAACCTCACCACAATAATGCTCTCCGATCAGCGAAACTGCTGCATGATAGATGACAAGTTTTTCTACCAGGGCGATTCCATTGGAGATTTCACGATCGCCGGAATCGAAAGCAATTTCGTTAAACTGTTGTGGAATGCCGACAATGCCGCCGCGAATTCGACCGGCGCCGCCCAAAAAGTGGAAATTATTCTGAAGCTGGCTCAAGAATGAAACTACCCTTTTCACTTGGAAATAGAGACGATTCTCCGGAATCCAACCAGGCATTGCCCGCCACCGGCGGGTTGTGGAACGGGGATGCCGCTTCAATGGACCAGGATGTTCAGGGGCTTAGCGAGCTGTATTCTCCCGACAAGGCCGGCGAGTCGCACGTCTATGATATAGTCGATGTATTGCTCGATACCGGAAAAATAACCGACGAGCAGCAAGCCGAGATACGCAGTCGCCAAAAGGCGAATCCGTCCCGCGACGGCGTCGAACTGCTGGCGGAAACCGGCTGGATCGAAATGCCGGATATCCTCGCCGCCAAGGCGAAGCTCTATGATATGGAGTTTAGACACATAACGCCCGAGGACGTGGACCGGCAGGCATTCGAAATGCTCGACGTTGATTACATAAGAGATACCTTTGTCTGCCCGATCGCCCAAGAAGACGGGATCCTCGTCGTTGCAACGAGCGAACCGACCAATGTCTTCGCAATAGAGGATGTAAAGCGACAGACCCAAATGGACATACGCACCGTTGTCTGCAGCAGAGAAGATATAGAGGCCGTCTGCGATTCCTTGAAACAAGTCGAGAAAATCGACTACAACCTCGACGACATCATCAGCGATATGACCGACGTCGAAATCGTACAGGATGAGGAGGAGGAATCCGAAGACCTCGAAAGGATGGCCGGTCAGTCGCCCGTCATCAAATTCGTAAATTACGTCGTTAGCAACGCGATACGAGAAGGCGCCAGCGATATACACATCGAGCCAAGGGACAAGTCGATGAAAACGAGGTATCGAATAGACGGCGTCCTCTTCGAGATGATGCAGTCTCCGATGAAGATGCACCCGGCCATCGTCTCGCGTATCAAGATTATGTCCAATCTCGATATTTCCGAAAGAAGGCTCCCGCAGGACGGAAAAATCTCGGTCATCGTCGGCGGAAGGGCGATCGACCTGCGAGTCTCGACCCTGCCCACAAGCCACGGAGAAAAGGTGGTAATACGTGTGCTCGACAGCAAGTCGATCCTCAGAGGCCTCGAACAACTGGGCATGGAGCAGGACGTTATGAATACTTTTGCCGAGCAGATCGCACTGCCCCACGGAATTATGCTTGTCACAGGACCTACGGGATCCGGCAAGAGCACTACGCTATACTCGGCGCTGTCCCAGATGGACGGAGACAAACTGAATATCTCCACCGTTGAGGACCCCGTCGAATATGAGCTTGATTTCTGCAACCAGGTCCAGGCGAAGGAAAAAATAGGACTGACCTTTGCAGCGGCGCTTAGAAGTCTGCTGAGGCAGGACCCGGACGTAATTATGGTCGGCGAGATAAGAGACAACGAGACCGCCCGTGTTGCGGTTCAGGCCGCACTGACGGGCCACCTGGTCCTCTCGACCCTCCATACCAACGACGCCGCAAGCAGTGTTACCAGGCTCGTGAATATCGGAATCGACGCATACCTCATCGCCGCATCACTCAACGGCGTCCTTGCACAACGGCTCGTCAGAAGAATCTGTCCGAATTGCAAGGAAGTCTATGAGATTTCCGAACACATGCGCAAGTACGTCGAGCGAGCCGGAGTTCGGCCTAAAAAGCTTCTACACGGAAAAGGATGCGACCAGTGCCGGGGCTCGGGATATCTGGGTAGAGTCGGAATCTACGAGTTCCTCGTTATTGACGACATGTTCAGAGATATGATCAACAAGGACCCGTCGGTCGGCAATATGAGAAAGGTCTTCCACGAAAGCGGATGCAACAGCCTCTTCGACGACGGAATGATAAAGGTCAAACAGGGACTCACTACTATCGAAGAAGTCCTGCGGGTAACCGAGGTTTACGGTAAGAACGAAGACGAAGAATTCGTCGAAAATGTGGAATGACACGCAATAAAGATGCGTGCGTCAAAAGTCCGAGTTACAAGCCCCGACCGTAAGGGAGGGGATAAAAACGAAGATCATATTCGTTGTTTTCCACTTTTGACGCAGACGTCAATAAAGATAGAAGATAAGTCTCTCGAAGGATGTATGAAATGATTGATATAAAAGCCATATTGGCCACCGCCATTGAAAACAAGGCCAGTGACGTACACATTAACGTCGGCATGCCGCCGGTATTGCGAAAGAATACCGAACTGATCGACCTGGACTTGCCTCCCGTCACAAATGAAGATGCAAAAGAGATGGTTGTATCTATGGTCGGGCCGGAGAGGTTCGAGACATACCTCGAAAAGAAGGACCTCGATTTCTCCACGAGTGGGGAAGACGGCACGCGTTTTCGTGTCAACGCGCATGTCCAGAAAGACACAATCGCCATCTCTTTCAGGGTAATCTCTAACCATGTCTTCGATCTCGACGACCTGCACCTGCCGCCCATCGTTAAGGAGCTTACCGACCTTCCCAGGGGTCTCGTTCTCGTTACAGGCCATACCGGATCGGGCAAGAGCACGTCACTCGCCGCAATGATCGGCGTGATAAACCGGAAATACAGAAAACGAATTATCACGCTCGAAGACCCCATCGAGTACATGATAGAAAACGATCACAGTATGATAGAGCAGCGTGAGATCGGAGCCGACTGTCCCGCATTTGGCTCAGGACTTCGACACGTGCTGCGGCAGGACCCCGATATAATTATGGTCGGCGAAATGAGAGACCTCGAGACAACAAGCTTCACCATTACAGCGGCGGAAACGGGCCACCTTGTCTTCAGCACCCTCCATACAATCAACGCCGCCCAGACTATAGACCGTATAATAGACATCTATCCCGCCGCCCAGCAGAATCAGATCAGAACGATGCTGGCCAACACACTCCAGGCAGTTGTCTCGCAAACTCTCTTTCGACGGATCGACCGGCCGGGGATGGTGCCCTGCACCGAGATACTCCTCTGCACCTCGGCGGCAAGAAACTGCATCCGCGAAAACAGAATCTACGAAATCCCGAACATTATAGAAACATCAAGAAGACTCGGAATGCAAAACCTCGACAACAGCATCGCAGATATGTACTTCAAGGGCTACATAGACAGGGAAGATGCGATAAACCGTTCCAGCAATCCGGGCAAGATGGAGAAAGTGCTTGTGCCTCTCGACGAAGCTGAAATGGTCCAGTCGCCAAACGCAGTAACCGCTAATGCATAAAGGCTGAAAATATGTCCGAAGAATCTTCACAGAATAACCAGAGCGCGGCCGTTGCCGAGAGACCGCAACGTTCCAAAGAGTCATGGCAGCAGCGACAGGCAGCCATCGAGTCCGCCTCATCGGCGCAGACCGTCCCGCCCGGTCCCAAGCAAACCGGATGGGAGAAAGTCAGGAATTTCCGGTTGGAGTTCGGGCCGAGCAGAAAAGATATCCTAAACTTCACAAACCAGATCGCCGTGATGGTGCGGGCCGGAATTAGTCTGCAGGAATCCCTCGAGTCGATAGCCCAACAGAACACAAACCAGAAATTCAAAGTCGTAATCACAGACCTGAAGAACCGAATCGAAGCCGGACAAAGCTTCTCACAGGCGCTCGCTGAGCATCCGGAAGTATTCAGCAACCTATATATAAACATGGTCGCCGCCGCCGAAGTCTCAGGCTCGCTAAGCTCAATGCTCCAGAAGCTCGCCGAATATCTCGATTCGGAGGCCGAGACCCGCTCGCAAGTCAGAGGCGCTATGGTCTATCCGGTTATAATTGCAGTGATGGCGGTTTCTGTTACAATTTTTCTCTTATGCTTTGTTCTGCCGAGGTTTACTACAATATTCTCCGGCAAAGAGCACCTCCTGCCGACGCCCACAAAAATACTCATGGCAAGCAGCGCCTTTCTTAGAGGCTATTGGTATTTCATTATTCCCGGTGTCGGAGCAGCTCTATGGGCGTTTTGGTATTTCATCGGAACCGCCGCCGGAAGACTCTGGTGGGACAAGACAAAACTCACTCTGCCTCTGATTAAGACGCTCTGCCGAAGCCTATACATTACAAGGAGCCTGCACACAATGGGAGTGCTCATACGTTCCGGCGTCCCAATCCTCAGCACAATCTCAATAACCGCACAAATCTCCGGCAACGTCCTGTACAAGAGAATGTGGCTCGAAGTGCACGAAGAAGTAAGGCAGGGAAAGAAGATCGCTTCAAGCCTCAGTCAGTGCAATCTAATGCCCGGCAACGTCGTCCAGATGATACGAAGCGGAGAAGACTCCGGCACAATGGGCGACGTGCTAAAAGACGTCTCAAACTATTACGCAAGAGAACTCAAAACAGTCATCAAAACGGTGACCTCGATGATCGAGCCAATTATGATTTGTATTATGGGCGTCCTCGTCGGATTCATTGCTATGAGTATCATTCTACCGATTTTCAGAATGTCCAGTCTCGTTATGGGGAAATAGAAGGAATCCCAGAACAATAAACGCAAATCCCGGAGTGGGGCAAAGAAAAATGAAGAGCAACGGTTTTACCCTTGTTGAAGTGCTGTTCGCAATACTGCTCGTCGGCCTGGCGATTGCGTCTCTCGTCGGAGCCAACGCCGCTTTTACCAGGGCCAACGGCGCCGGTGCGGACCTCTCAACCGCCGAGTTCCTCCTCGAACAGATCAAAGAGCTAACGGCAACCCTCCCGGTAATCGACCCGGAGACCGAAACCGATACCTTTGGTCCGGAAGGTGATGAGGCGACATTGGCCGCCTACGACGACCTCGACGACTTCGACGGAGCGTCATTCTCACCGCCGATCAGTGCAGGCAGAACGGTCTTGAGCGATTTCACTGCGTTTACGCAGCAGATAACCGTCGAGAACGTAAGCGCCTCGAATTTCGAGTTGGTAGCGGACGACCACAGCACCGCATTTGTCCGAGTGACGGCAAAGGTGCTCATGAACTCAACAGAAATCACCTCAGCAACCTGGATCAGGGCAGACTATTAGAGAAGTATAAACCGAACTCAGCCGAACGCGAAGTGATCACAAAACTCAAGAACCGCCGACGGGTGGCGCGCTCAAGCGCAGCTTGGGCGTGGTTCCGAACGAACCAGAACTGCCGATTACGGAACAAAACATGAGACATCTAACATCAAACATCCAACATACGACAGAGGCCAAACGACGGGTGGCAGCCTCAAGCGCAGCTTGGGGATGGCCGACGCTACGACATACGACCAAAACAGCCTTCACGCTCGCCGAGCTGCTAATCGCCCTGGCGATCACGGCCATATTACTCACCGCCATAGCAGTAGCCTTCAACGCCTCGGTGATAAATTACACCGAGAACGAAAAAATCTACAAAGCCATCAACAGCGCCAGGCAGGCAATGTTCCGCATTACGAGCCAGCTTCGCACCGCAGATAGCGTCGACTCGAGTGCCCCTGTCAATGAGTGCACCTTCGAGACGGCCGACGGCAAAAACCTGACCTACCGATACGACGCCTCGGCCAAAGTCCTCTACCTCATCACAAACGACGACACCACCGACCCCGACTACAAACTCTGCGAAAACGTCGAGGCAATGACATTCACAAAGGACGTCGTAGTAGTCGTAGAAGACACGGTCGAGGTTACAAAGGTAAGAAGCGTACAGATGGCAATAACAGTCTCAGCCGGAGGCCTAACCAAAAAACTCGCAGCAGCAGCGGTTATCAGAAGAAATCTCGACTAACGCCAAACACAAAGCGCCCCCGTTTAGCCGTCGCCGCGCCGGCGACGTGCTAATTCCAACTCCCGGATCACCCGCCCCTCTTGTCATTGCGAGCACCTCGTCGCATTCTCAGCCCGCCGCCGGCGGGCCAGAAAATGAACCCTCAAGAATCGTCATTGCGAGGAGCGCAGTCCGCCTTTGGCGGACGGCAATTTATGCCTTAGGTATTTATGCCTTAGTCTCTTACAAATAAAATTGAACGCAAAATGGTCATAAAATATAAATCATCATGCAAATACGCCTCTCAGCGAGGGGATGATATACATTTCACGCAGTTTCAAAGCTGTTGCAGTAACTCTGCGTCCCAAAGCAGTC
>JAUVXL010000120.1 GCA_030603595.1 Sedimentisphaerales bacterium
CGAGAAATAAGCCCCTTGGCCTGCGACACAAGGCGGCACAAATCTTGGGCAGACCTATTTGCTCGAAGCTCAGGATTGTGGTCGGGATAAGACGCAGGACCAGCGAGGTGTTGCCTTTCTGGCGGAAGATAGAGACGCGAAACCTCGCTGCATCCCCAAAGGCAAATCCAAAGTCTGTTCCGCCTTCCTCCTGGAGCTCCTGCTGATTTCGGTCGGGCGTGATGCTCTTCATCAGAGCGGCCGTATCGTCGGGCTCAAGGACCTTGGTCTCGAGTGACCTGAGTCGCCCGTGAATTCTCAATACCGGCGGCCGGCCTACAACAAGATGTATATCTGAACCGTCTTGCGAAACACAGGCCTGCAGCAATCTGTCCATATTAACTGTTGCCATTTGATAATCCCTGATAACTACATTTAGTCTAATCCACCACAGCACCTTCGGTCTGCGTTATCCTCACGACCTCAGCCGGCGTCGTTGTCCCATTAAATATCTTCATCATCCCGTCCTCCATCAGCGTTCTCATCCCGCCTGCCTTTGCCGCTTTTCGCAACTCGGTGGTCGCGGCCTTCTCAAAAGCCAACTCCCTTATTTCGGTGTTCATCTCGAACATCTCAAAAATGGCTAATCTGCCCTTATACCCGGTCCCCTGGCACTGGCTGCACCCGGCGCCTTTATAGACAGGAGTCTTCTGCAGCTTTTCCGGGCTTAAACCGAGCGCCTGCAAGTGATTCTGGTTCGGATTTTCATCGACTACCTTGCATTTCTTGCAGATTACCCTCACGAGCCGCTGGGCCATAATAGCCTGTATTGAGCTAGCCACGAGGAACGGCTTGACGCCCATATCGATAAGACGAGTAATCGCACTGGGTGCGTCATTCGTATGCAGAGTGCTGAAGACGAGGTGCCCGGTCAATGCGGCCTGGATAGCGATATCCGCAACAACGCCGTCACGAATCTCACCGATCAAGATGATATTAGGGGCCTGTCGCAGCATCGCTCGGAGGATCTTGTCGAATGACAGATCAATCTCATCTCGCACCTGGCACTGATTCATCCCGGCGAAGTTATATTCCACCGGATCCTCAGCCGTAATGATCTTTTTGTCGGGCTTGTTAAGCTCCTGCAGGGCGGCGTACAATGTCGTGGTCTTGCCGCTACCGGTCGGTCCCGTAACCAGAAAGATGCCGTTGGGCCTTTTGATTATCTTCTGGAACTGCTCGTAATTGTCCTGTTCAAACCCGAGCGCTTCGATGCCGATATTGACCGCATCCGGGCGCAAAATTCGAAGCACAACGCTCGGACCGTGGTTGCCCGGCAGGGATGAGACACGAAAATCAATGTCCTGGCCTCCTATCTCGCGTTTAATACGACCGTCCTGTGGGAGCCGCTTCTCGGCAATATCCATACCCGACAGAATCTTGAAACGGGTCACCAGAGGCGCCTGCATGTTCTTCGGGATGTTGTCTTTTTCCAGACACACGCCGTCCACACGATACCTAATGCGCACCCTATCGGACATCGGCTCTATGTGTATGTCGCTCGCTCTCATATAGTAGGCATTATCTATGATGAGGTTCGCAAGCCTGATAATCGGAGCATCATCGCCATCGCCGCCGGCCTCGATTCGGAGCGATTCGGCCTGCAACTCGTGCCCGGCCTCGGCAAGCTCCGCGGCTGTCGCGTCAATACTGTGCTTGAGCCTATCGTCCTCTACTGTGTGAGCTTGTGCAAATGATTCTTCGATATAGGACCGAATCTTCGTGGGATTGCCCAGGTAACACTCCAACTCGCGATTCAGACGAAAACGAAGTGCATCCATCATCTCTATATCCGACGGGTCGCTAATAATCAATCTCAGCTTGCCGTTATTCTCGCCCAGAGGAAGGACATTATGCTTCTTCATTAGCTCCTGCGAGAGAAGCGACGTAGCATTACTGGGTATTTCAACCTTGTCAATATTAACATAGCGCAGACCGAACTGTTTGGCGAGCACCTTGGTCAGAGTATCTTCGTCAATAAGACCGAACTCGATCAGCACCTGCCCGAGGCGTTTGTTACCCGTCTTGGCCGTCTTGATCGCATTGATAATCGCCTGCTTGTCAACAAGCTTGGCCTTGTATAATATTTCACCTAAATGTTTGCGCTGTTTCGCCATATTCTCCTTCAAAACCGTACTGTCCCCAATGCCCCTATTTTAACATTTTCGTCACAGCAAGTCAATGGGGCAGTTGTAATCGCAGCAAATTGAGGGCTGTTTGAGCAGTCCGACGCCGCACAGAACCCCTATCGCCCGATAATTGACAGCGCCTGACCTGAGATTCATCGTTTGAATCAACACAAATATATACCAACCCTACGGGCTTTTGTTCGGTTCCGCCGGATGGACCGGCTGTACCGGTTATGCCAATCGCATAATCGGCACAGGCTTTTTCCCGCGCGCCTCGCGCCATAGCTCGCGCGACCGCCTCGCTGACGGCACCGTGCTTTTCGATCAGATCAGCGGGCACGCCGATTTCGCCGATTTTGGCCTTGTTGCTGTATGTAACCCAGCCATGGGTAAAGTACTTGCTGGCCCCCGAAGCATCGGTCAGAAGCTTGGCCAACAATCCTCCGGTGCAGGATTCAGCCAGGGCGATGGTCTTGCCCCTTCGGGCCAATTCCAGGCCCACTACGTCGGCTAAGGTCTGCCCGTCCGTGCCGTAAACCAGGTCCCCAAGTACGTTTCGGAGCAGTTTTTCGCTGTTTTCGACCAATTGCTGCGCCTCATCTCCGCTCCCGGCCGTGGCGATGATGTGCAGGGTGACGATGCCGGACTCCGGCGTGCAGTTGATCAGCGGGTTTCTGCCCCTCTGCATCAACTCACCGAGCATCTCGGCGATTATCGATTCGCCCGCCCCGCAGCACCTTAGTTTTCGCACTACCACTGCCTGGTCCGGTATAAGTTGCCGCAGCTTGGGAAGAACCGATTCGGCGAACATCTGTTTCATCTCCGAGGGAACACCGGGCATAGCAACAAATACCTTCGTATCGGCCTCGGCTATAATACCCGGAGCCGTGCCGCGATTATTGGGCAGTGCTTTCGCCCCAGCCGGTATATATGCCTGAATTCTGTTTTTTTCGGGCATTTGCAGGTTCCGCCGAGCGAAAAAACCCTGCATTTTCTGCAATAATTCCTCGTGCATTTGCAATTCTGCGCCCAGAAACTCAGCGAATGCCTGCCGGGTAAGATCGTCGTCGGTAGGCCCCAATCCACCGGTCGCCAGGATAATATCAGCGTCGCCGCCGGCAAGGTTTAACGCGCGCACGATCACAGCTATCTCATCTGCAACCGTATAAGAACTGGCTACGGGCATTCCAATCGCCAGCAACTCTCTGCTAAGATGCGCGGCATTCGTGTCCACCGTCTGGCCGCTTAGCAACTCGTTGCCGATACTGACTATACTCGCCTTTTTCATAGAGCAATACTCAAATCAAATCAGTGCACAATGGCATCCCTGCTGTCGGCGATCTCCCGGTTCAGGCCCTGCTCTTGCCGCCCGAGACATTCACGACCGTGCCGTGGATATAACCGCCTCGGTCGGATGCCAGGAAGCACACGGTGTTGGCAACTTCGCTTAGTTTTCCACTTCTGCCAAGCGGTATGGAGGCTTCCTTGTAACGCTTCCTCAACTCACTAACCGTGATTCCCCGTGTATAGGCCAGGGCCCGCTCATACTCCTCGGACCTCAAGGCCGTCGTTTCGAGTATTCCGGGAGCAACACCGACCACCCGGATGCCGTGCCTGCCCAATTCCTTTGCCCAGGAGCGGGTCAAATTATATACGGCGGCCTTTGTGGCGGCGTAAACGCTTTGGCCTTCTGAGCCTTCCATCCCGGATTCGGACGCCATATTGATAATCACGCCCCCGCTTTTCGATTTCATCATTACCCTCGCAGCCGCCTGGGCACACAGGAACAGCCCTTTCTGGTTGACCGCCACGACTTTATCCCAGATTTCTTCGGTCAACTCCTCCTTGCCCGTCGGATCGACGAGCAGACGGGGTATGTTTATGCCGGCGTTATTGACGAGCATATCAATCTTGCCAAAGGCATCGAGGACGGCCTGGATCATCACGTCCACGCCGGCCTTACTGCTCACGTCGGCCTTTACGGAGATATGGTCGCCTCCGAATTTCTTCTTCAACTCATCGGCAGCCTGCTTTGCGCCCTTCTCGACAATATCGCAAATCACGACTTTTGCCCCGACTTCAGCCAGGCCTTCGCATACAGCCCTTCCAATACCACACGCTCCCCCGGTTACAATTGCTACTTTTCCATCTAAATCAAGCCAACTCATTACTGTTCTTCACTCCAAATCTCAAATTTCGATTGTCGGGCACGCTCACACATCAATCATCGCCTTGATAACGCCGTCACCGTAGGCCGCAACCAATTCGAACCCCTCCTTCGTCTCTTCAAGGCCGAATCTATGGGTTATCATAAAGTCGATACTAACTTGCTTGTTTTCAATCATATCCATCGCCGGGCGAACGCAATGATTCTGCCTGCGGATATATCGCACTTCGATCTCTTTTCGCCGGAATTTGTCAACGTCGAATGATACCCGCTCTTTCCTCGGAGTCCCCACCAGGACCAGCGTTCCGCCGGGCCGGAGGATATCAATCGCCTGGTCCACTGCATCCTGCTGGCCGCAGCACTCGAAGACAACATCCAGGCCAAGCGGCTCGGCACCCGACCCTCCGCCTACTCCGTCGCCGACTATGCCGCCGACAATATCATCCTTGTTCGGATTGCCCGTCCAGGCAACGCCAACGCCCTTGGCGGCCTCCAGTCGCGTATCGATCTTGTCGGTAACGTATATCTTCTTGGCCCCTTGAGCCTTCGCCGCCGAGAGGACACTCAGACCTATGGGGCCGGTTCCCAAAATCGCAATTCGGGCATCGGTGGGCAGGGCGCCCCGTTTGACGGTATAGACGCCTATGGAGAACGGCTCGCAAAGGGCCGCCTGTTCGAGCGTGATCGCGCCATTGGTCGGATAGCAGCACTGCTGCGGCATAACAAGATACTCGCACAGACATCCGCCGCCCTGCCCCGGCGCGCCGAGAAAACGCACGGTATGGCAGGTGTTCTCCCTGCCCATCCTGCACTGGTCGCATGTGCCGCACGGCACAGCCGGGTCCACCACCACCGGCTCACCGACCTTCAGGCCCGTAACCGCCGCTCCGAAGGCCTTGACCGTCGCAGAGCATTCGTGCCCTATTATGAAGGGATACTCGACTACCTGCCTGCCTATCTTGCCGGTCTCGTAGTAATGCACGTCAGAGCCGCAGATGCCGACCCTTTCGACCTTCAATAGAACATCGTCGTCATTCTCGATACTCGGACCCGGAACATCCATCAGTTCCATCTGCCTAAGAGCTGTTAACACGATTGCTTTCATAAATATACTACCCTTAGTCTCTTGCCGTCTTAGACGTTGAATCTGAAGTATATAACGTCGCCGTCCTGTACGACGTATTCTTTTCCTTCGAGCCGTATCTTGCCGGCGGCCTTGAGGGCCTTTTCGCTGCCAAGGTCCCTGAGATCATCGTAACTAAACGTTTCGGCCCTTATGAAGCCGCGTTTGATGTCGGTATGCACTTTGCCGGCCGCATCGTGCGCGATTGTTCCCTGTTCTATGGTCCAGGCATGCACCTCGTCGGAACTGGCCGTCAAGAAGCTAATCAGGCCCATCGCCGAATAACAGCTTCGAACGAATTTGCCCGTCAACGACTCTGTTATGCCCAAATCCGCGATAAACTCGGCCCTGCTCTCGGCATCCAACTGTGCAAGCTCGTATCCCAACTTGGCGCAGATTGAGACGACCGGCACGGAACTGTCTATACTCTCGCCAAGATCGGGTTTTTTGCCCAATTCATCCTCGCCGACATTCACGGCAACCGCCATCGGCTTTTGAGTCAGAAATCCGAACGACTTGATCATCTCACGCTCAGCCTCGGTCTCAATCGCCGAACTGATCGGCTTTTCCGACTCAATCGCCTCCTGCAGCTTCTTTTGCAGGGCCAACTCAGCTTTGTCCTGGGTCTGAGTTTTGGTGGGCTTACGGATTTGTTTCTCAAGCCTTTCTATACGCGTAGCCACAAGTTCGAGGTCCGCCAGGAGCAATTCCGTCCTCAATTCCGCCAGGTCCCTGCCCGGATCCACGCTGTTGCGATAAGGCGGAACAGCCGGGTTTTCAAAGGCCCGAACGACCAGGACAAGCATATCGACCGTCCGTATCTGCTTTGTCAGCCGCCTGGCCGCCGCCCTGCCGTGCTCATCGGCAAAGTTGAAACCCGGCACATCAAGGCAGTCGATTGTCGCATGGACCTCCTTCTTGGGCTTGTAGCATTCGAATAGCCAATCGAGCCTCTCATCCGGAACCGGCACGATGGCTTCTTCAATAGCCACCGAGCCGGGCGCAGGCAATGCCTTGCCGCTGACAGCCGAGAGGATGGTGCTCTTGCCGGATTGTAACAGGCCAAGTAGTGCAGCTTTCAATTGTGCAGTCCTCTATTTAGCATAAACACTGTTTCCATGAGAATCATAAGCCACTACAGCCGGGAAATCAACTATCTTCAGTTTTCGCACGGCTTCTGTGCCCAATTCTTCGAAGGCGATTACTTCGGCGTTGACTATATGCTTGCTCAGCAGGGCGCCGGCCCCGCCGATTGTGGCCAGATGCACCGCACTATGCTCCTTTAGGGCATCTCTGACTTCACTGTCTCGGTATCCTTTTCCGATCATGGCCTTGAGGCCGCCGGCAATCAATTTCGGGCTGAAGGCATCCATTCTCGACGAAGTGGTCGGCCCGGCGGCGCCGATTACCTGCCCCGGCCGCGCAGGCGTTGGGCCGACAAAGTAAATTATCGCCCCTTCGAGCGGAAACGGCAACTCTTTGCCCGCAGCGATCAATTGGCACAATCGCTTATGCGCCATGTCGCGGGCCGTATAGACTGCGCCCGAGACGAGGACCTCGTCGCCTGCTCTCAGCGAGCCGATATCGGCGTCAGACAAGGGTGGTGTTAGTTTTTTCATCCTAAAGCTCAAAATCTCAATACACATTAACGATCGTTCACGTCTTCGACATGCTGACTATAAGAAATCGTCGAGCCATTGCTATCTACACTAACCCATCGGACAGTTATCTCATTATCGCTGCTCTCGGGCCATCTCGTCCCATACCACGTCTCATCCGTTACCCTGACATAGTAAATGGGATTTAACAAACCAGTCCACACCATCGCTTGCCAATTCTGGTGTATATGACCTGCGTAGTTTGAATCAACATATTCTGCGTAGGCGGATAAGAAGTCCTTTATTATCTTCATTTCACTCTTGGAGAAAAGATACCGGTCGGCAACCTCAAATCCGGTTCGAAACATCCCAATATGCGTCATTATTACAATATTTTCCTTCTTTGACTTCGAACATTTCTCGATATCATTCTTGAGCCACCGCCACGTACCCCCCTCAAAATCGTGAAGTTCCCCCCCTTCGTCGCCCACTTTCCTCGAAGCGAAGTCCGCACACACGAAATGGCAACCCTTATGGTCGAAGGAGAAATTCTGAAGATACTTGCCTTTTACCGGGATCGCCGCTTTTTGCCAATTTGCCATAGTGCTCGCGAGGTATCGGTACTGCTCGCCAAAGACCTTGTTGAACTCCTTTTCACACCCTGTTTCGATTTCGTTATCGCCTATCAGCGGGATATAAGGGATTCCTGCATCATTCAGATTATCGAGTATTGCTTTGGCCTTGTTCAAGTTTCTATCATTTCTTGGGCCGCCCCACGCAATATCTCCGACTATGATCACTAATTCAATCTCTTTGCTTTTTCTGTTGTCGATTATCCATTCGACTGCCTTGGCAAACTTGGCTTTATGGCCGGGGTTTCCGTCAATGTGTGGGTCGGCAATAACAGCGAATGAAAAAGTATCGCAGTACCCACATGAGACCGGCAGTGCAACCATCACCAAAAGTGATAGCATACCAACCAGCACAAGATAATTCACTATTTTGATATCAGTCACTTTCGGTGCATCCTTCCCGATTTGCTATTGCTGCCTTTGAGCAGCCTTTTCGCCCATCTTCAAGACAACCGCACCATCCAAAATGCCGAAGTCCGCTGTTTTCTTCACGTGCATGCCGCCCGTCATCTTATAGTAGCCCTTCGCCGAGCGGGGCAAACCGCTCTGCCTGCCCGTCAACCGCCCGCTGCCAATCAGCTCCATTCGCACATACTCGTGCGGACTCTTGCCGCAACGAGGCGCCGGATCGTGGATGATCAAAATAGCACCGTCTGCCCTGCCTTTTTCATCCACGCCGTACCCGACCAGCGTTACCCAATGCCCTCCGATTCGGGCGTATTCGTTGGTCGAAGGGTTGTATTTATACCACCCGACGTTCAGCCAGGCAGTGGAATTGCCCTTTATGCCACTCTTAAGCCAGTTCAGATCAGCAATGCGCTCGCCCAAACCGAATCGCTCGGGGTGGCTTCTCCAACCCTGAAACTTGAGATAGCGATATTCGTATCCTTTAGCCTCAATATATCGTCCAAGCCCTTCGAGAACGCTTCCAGCCCCCGTACCGGTCTTCAAGTTCGTATTCATATACTTCCTTGAGCCGAGTGAACGAGCAATTTCAAAGTGAGCTTTCATGGGCTCCTGCAAGTTCGGCGACAAATTCTCAAAACCGTTGCCCGCAAGCCACATAAGCGAATTAGAAACGGCGACCGGCCCACAATGCGATCTGCCGCCATTGGGCAGCTTCGCGGCGGGGTCGGTCTGGGTCATGTCCGGAATGGAGTTGATTTTCTCGGTGTACATGCCCGGATATTGATGCGAAGCGGGCTTTTTAGCGTCTGCACGTCGGACAAAGGGCGACCCTGCAACCGCAATAATCACTATACCGACAATGGTCTTTCTACTCATTTGTTCTTTTCTCCATGTGCAATCACCGGCAACAAACATCTTGCATAAAGCTCTCCGGCCACAGCATAGATGCGTGCGTTAGCATAGTCAAATCGGCCGAGATCGTCAAATAAAACCAGTCGCTCCCTGATGTTTTATTTTGCTGCATACCCCAATTCCGATGTTGCTATTTGAGAAGTACGCAGTAGAATTTTGCTATGGCAAAATATCCTATATTTCTCGAGCTTGGAGGCCGTCGCGCCGTTGTGATAGGCGGCGGGAGCGTGGCCGTGCGTAAGGTCCAGGCGCTGCTAACTGCCGGGGCGAGGATTGTCGTCGTGGCCGAGCGCATCGACGATATGATGACGGCTCTGTGTGCGGGAACAGACGTTGAAATAGTCAAATCCCAGTATTCCAAGAACTACCTGACAAGCGCAATCCTCGCCATTGCCGCTACGAACAATAACGAGCTTAATAAGAAGATATACAAAGATTGCCAGGAGCATGAGATCCTGTGCAATGTTGTGGATGTTCCGGAGCTTTGTGATTTCTACGTGCCTGCCGTCGTTAAACGAGGCGCTCTGCAAATCGCCATCAGCACAGACGGCGGCAGCCCCGCTTATGCGGGCCATATCAGAAAGAAGCTGGAGAAGGTCTTCACCGAAAGGCACGGGCAATTCGTAGCCGAGTTGGAGGCCCTTCGAAAGCGGGTGATTGAAGAACTGGCCAACCCGGCCGACCGCAAGGCCGTTTTCGGCGAATTGATTGACGACGATTCATTCCAGTATTTCGACGAAAAAGGCCCGGAAGCTTGGCGCGACCGAGCCGAGAAAATCATACTGAAACACAAATCTTAAACCACCGCTAAGCTTCGATCTTATCGATCGTTACCTGCAAATACCTCTGACGATGACCTATCCGCCTCCTGCTGTTCTTACGTCTGCGCCGGTATGTCGGATAGAGCTTTTTGTCCTTAACAACGGCATCTTCGGCGGTGGACTTGAATGAGGCGATAACCTTGGCGCCTTCCAGATAAGGAGTGCCGATCTTGACGTCTTCGCCGTCGCTTACGAGCAGAACCTTCTCCAGTTCAATCGTCTCTGCATCGGGCGCAACGTCGGTCAGGTCGATATTCAAACGATCGCCTTCGGCGACCTTATATTGCTTTGAGCCTTGTTCAATTACGGCATACATCACGAAAACTCCCAGTGTCTAAGTCCTAAGTCTGAGTAAACTAAGGATGCTATGCCCTTGGACGCCGTTTGTAAAGCAAATAATCGGATAATTTTGTGTTCTCGCGGCGATTATCACGCTAAAATCGCGTTGCCAGCACAGTTTCAGGGGCAATTTCTATGCAATTAGCAATGGTGGACGACAAAATCCAGCCTTTGGAGGAGCTTGGCCCGGCCCACTTGGACCGAGGAATCTTCTTCGGAGACGGCGTTTACGAGGTGATTTGCAGCTATGGAGGCAGGATTTTTGCTCTTGAAGAGCATTTACGCCGGTTTGCCGGCAGTCTGGTTGCTATTGGAATAACCGACGTAGATATCGAGTTGATCCGCAGCCGGGTCTTGAATGCCTTCGATGCCGCGGCAATAGCCGACGCCAAGATATATTTTCACATCACCCGAGGTTCGGCCCCTCGAAACCACGCCGCCCCGCCCAACCTAAAGCCAAATTTCTTTCTAACTATCACGGAGCATCAAGAGGACACAGAGGCAAAAACCAACGGCATCGCGGTCTCGACCCATCCGGACTGGCGGTGGAAAAGGTGCGATATTAAGTCTCTGAATTTGCTGCCGAACGTCCTGGCCCGCCGAGACGCGGCTGAAAAAGGCTGCGCCGAGGCCATATTAGTGGATGACGCCGGAATGATAACCGAGGGGGCAAGCTCGGCATTTTTTGCGATACTCGAAAACACACTCCAAACAGCCCCCCTTGCAGCCAACATCTTACCCTCAATCACGCGGGACTTCGTTATCAAGGCAGCGGCGAACGCGGAATTGCAGGTGGTGGAGAAATCGTTCACACCACAACAAGCAAGTGCCGCCGACGAACTCTTCATCGCCTTTACGACACAGGACATCGTGCCTGTGGTCAAATTTGACGACAAAAAAATCGGCGACGGCAAGCCCGGCCCTCATACCGGGCAACTGATCCAGGAGTTTCGCACCTTCACGCAACAGGGTCTCTGAACCAGTCTTGCCAGCCTTGATGTCTGCGTCAGAAGTCACAGTCACAAGCCCCGACCGTAAGGGAGGGGGTATATCCCGGCGCTTACGCTTCGGGCTTGTTTTTTTACCTCGGCGCCCCGTGCGCAAGGGATGGGATAAGAACGAAGATCATGTTCGTAGGTTTCACCTTTTTGACGCAGGCGTCAATCTTCAGGATGAATTCAGAACTCAGCAAAACCGGCGCCCTCAGCGGTTATGCAGGGGATTATCTCCGGATCGAGGTTCTCCCGCGCATAGTAGCTCTCGATCAGGGCATTGCTGAGCGTTTCGACAGCGTCTTTCCGGGCCAGAACCATGATACACCCGCCTAAACCGGCACCTGCGATCTGCGCACCGACAACGCCGGGCACGGAACATACAATATCAACCATTCGGTCGATTTCCACCGTGCTGCAACCATAACTTCCCGGCTGCAATAGCAGTTGCGCTTTTGAAACCCTGTTTCGGTCCCGGCTGGCCAAATCGCCGATCAGGCCGTTAAGATATTCGTCATCGCAGGGCTGTTCAAAGCTAATGTAGCTGCCGTGGGCACCGGCCCGCCTGACTCTATCGCCATCGTGGCTTACCTTCATCAGCCTGCCGAATTCCTCTATCCGTTCCTGGTCAAGAAAATCGACGCAGATTCTGCTTCTGAGAATCTCCGCGATGCCGAAGAGCATAACGCCCCTGACATCGTATCGCCCGGGGTCCTGGTGGCTGGCGAAGTTGGCTTCAATCAAGTCCTTGTGTTCGTCCGTCAGCATACTCCTGAAATCCTCTCGGCTCATAAACTCAGGGAGATTCAGCAACAGCCGGTATATCCCGTTCGTATCGCAGCCGATCGTTTCCGGATTGACATCCCGCAGACAGTGAACCTTGTCCCTGAGCTGCGGACAACGCTGCTTGAGCAATTCCAGGCCCAGATTGTAGGCGGCAATCCTCGCATTGAACGTATCCTTTGCGGAACTGCTCTTCGCAGCCTTGATATGGCTGTTGGCGATGACCACCCGGTAGTCCCGCGGTGCATCCACCGCCCTTTCCACCCTGAACGGAAGGTATCCCACGTGCGCAATTTTGCCCCTTTGGCCAAGACGTATGGCGGCGTGGTCCCCCGAGCCGCCGCGCGAACCGACGAACCATTCACCCTGCCCGCAAAGGTCGATGAATTGCCGGGTAGTCAGTTCCAAATCGTTGAGTGCTATGGCGACCTGGAGCGTCGCCACAACGATTGTCGAGCTGCTGCTGAGCCCCGCGGCAATCGGGACATTACCGGAAAGAGCCAAGTTGATTCCAAGCATTTTTCTGTCGCTATATCGATGCTGGAGCCGAAGCATGGCCGCTTTGATGTAGTTTGCCCAATCGCCCGCCGCTGTTCGCAGCATGTTGCGAACCCACTCGCTGTTCACGAAATCCAGCCAGTCGGCAAATGCAAATCGGCCCATAACTTCGGATATGTTGAACTTCACGGCCGGGAACCTGTCCGGCTCCACATTGACGGCCTCGACGTTGTCGTCGGCCCGCAGACCGGCGACGGCAATTGTCTCACGATCAATGGCCAGGCAATTGTTCCAGCCTCCACGGTGATCGACGTGCCTGCCCATAAGGTTAATTCGCCCGGGCGCCCGAACGATGCAGACTTCCTTCTCAAATCCGAACCGCTCGCCGTAACATCGAAGCACTCGTATCAGATCCGTGCTTTTCTGCTCGTAGAGGCTCTCGTGCAGACCATAGATGTCCTCCAGCCAGCAACGC
>JAUVXL010000270.1 GCA_030603595.1 Sedimentisphaerales bacterium
CACGCAGCAAGGACAGAGCTCAGAGACTGAACGTCTCGAGGTCGTCCGTAACCGGTGCTTTGCGGCTGCTCAAAGACAAGGGCCTTGCCAACTATGAGCCGTACGGCTATGTGACTCTGACAGAATCCGGGCGGGTTGCCGCGGCGGAAATTGTCAAGAAGCACAATATCCTTAAGTTCTTTTTTGAGAAAGTCTTAGGCATCGAGACCGACCTTGCCCAGGAAGCCGCTTGCCGAGCTGAGCATACCCTGGGCCCGGAAATTATCGCCAGACTTTTATCCTTTATCAAATTTGTGACTGAAAGCGACAAAAACGGCTACCATTTGGTGGACGAGTTCCGGGAATTTTGCGAAAACCCGCCGCCGGAATTTGCCGGTCCGCAAAACTAATCGCCATGGAGAATTATAGATGGGTGAAAAGCACGTCAGGCCGTTGTCAATGGTTCGAGTAGGCGAAACCGTCAAACTCGTCAAAGTCAACGCTGGACGCGGCCTCAACAGTCGCCTCGCCGCGATGGGACTCGTGGCTAATACCGAACTAACCGTTCTCAGCAACAGCCATCCGGGGCCGTTTGTTGTGACCGTGAAAGAGTCTAAAGTGATGCTCGGAAGGGGTATGGCCCACAAGATTATGGTCGTGTAGTATTCACGCGTTAATAGTGAGTTCTGTTTTCTTGCTTGCATAGCTCTGCAAGGGCAACTTCTCCGTTAGCATCTCGACAACGCAGGAAATCCTTTTATGAAGAAGATCACGGTGGCATTGGCCGGCAACCCCAACAGCGGCAAGACCAGCATCTTCAATATGCTCACCGGTGCCCGCCAGCACGTCGGCAATTACCCCGGCGTTACGGTCGAGAAGAAAGAGGGCCTTTGCAAGCACGGCGACTACGAAATCACTTTCGTGGATTTACCCGGGACGTATAGTCTCTCGGCCTATTCCATCGAGGAACTCGTTGCCCGCAACTTCGTAATCGACCAGCGCCCGGACGTCGTCGTTGACGTGATAGATTCTTCCAATATCGAGCGCAATCTCTACCTGGCGACCCAGTTGATCGAGATGAATGTGCCCCTGGTGCTCGCCTTCAATATGAGCGATATCGCCGAGCAGAGAGGCCTGAGTTTCGACATTGACCAGTTGTCCCGCCTGCTTAAAGCGCCGATTGTGCACACTGTCGGCAATAAAGCTAAGGGGAAAGACGAACTGTTGGAGGCGGTCCGCGAAATTGTAGAGCGCCACAGAGAGCGGCATCCTCATATAGTACATTACGGAGACGAGATTGAAGAAGAAATCGCAAAAGTTGGGCTGCTCATTGCCGAGAAAGAACCGAAACTGGCTGTAAAATACGGCAAGAGGTGGTTGGCGCTGAAACTCATCGAGACCGATAGTGACATAGCCGAAAGAGTCGAAAGCCGGGATGTACTCGATGCCGCCGAGGCCAGCACCGAGCATCTAAGGAGTATTTTTAGCGATGAACCGGAGATTGTAATTGCCGACCGCCGGTATGGGTTCATATCGGGGGCCTGCCAGGAGACTATCAAGAGTACGGTCGAATCGCGCCACAGCGCCAGCGATATGATAGACGCCGTGGTGACAAACCGTATCCTCGGCCTGCCGATCTTTCTCCTATTGATGTATCTCGTGTTCTTCCTGACGTTCAAGATTGGCCAATACCCGATGGGCTGGCTCGAGTGGTTCTTCGAGTGGGCAGGCGCTGCGATAGCCGGGCTCTGGCCTGTGGGCAGCGAAAGCGCAATCAAATCACTTCTGGTGGACGGCGTGATAGGCGGCGTCGGCGGAGTAATCGTCTTCCTGCCGAACATCCTGCTGTTGTTTGCGGCGATAGCCCTGCTCGAAGACTCCGGCTACATGGCCAGGGCCGCGTTCATTATGGATCGCATAATGCACAAGATAGGCCTGCACGGCAAGAGCTTTATACCGATGCTAATCGGGTTCGGCTGTTCCATACCCGCAATTATGGGCACGCGAATACTCGAGAATAAACGCAACAGGTTCACGACAATTATGGTGATACCGCTGATGAGTTGCGGCGCGCGTCTGACCATTTACATGCTCATCATTCCCGCCTTCTTTGCGGATAAGGTGCTTCTCAGGACAGGCATCTTCACGATCAGGACACAGGCCTTGATGCTCTGGATGATTTACCTCATAGGAATCGTCCTCGCCGTTGTTTGCGCAAAAGTCTTACGGCTCACCTTATTCAAGGGCGAGACGACGCCGTTTGTCATGGAGCTGCCGCCGTACCGCATGCCGACCGGCAAGTCAATCTGCATTCACATGTGGCACAGGGGCTGGATGTACCTGCGCAAGGCGGGCACGATCATCCTGGGCATAGCGATAATCCTCTGGGTGGCGATGAGCTATCCCAAACCGCCTGCAGAATCGCTGCGAGGCCTCAACGCCGAGCAGAGACAGCAGGCTGCGCTGAAATATTCGGTTGTCGGGAGGGTAGGCTCGGCAATGGAGCCGGCGATCAAGCCGCTCGGATTCGACTGGAAAATAGGGACCGCACTGGTCGGAGCGATGGCCGCAAAGGAGGTATTCGTCTCCCAATTAGGCATTGTCTATGCCGTCGGCGATGTCGAAAAAGGGGCCCACAGCCTCAGAAGGCAACTCCAGGACAACTACTCGGCTTTGACGGGCTTTTGCATAATGCTGTTTTGCCTGATCAGCGCGCCATGCGTCGCGACGATCGTAATGACAAAGCAGGAGACAAATTCCTGGGCCTGGGCGGCGTTCCAGTTCCTTGCGCTAACAGCGATGGCGTATGTGATTACCCTTGCAGTCTTCCAAATCGGTAGCTTAATCACAGGTTGATGAAAGCGGATGAATCGAAATGAGCCTGTGGAAGAACTCGATGATTTCTGGCAGGGCTTTGTTCGGCATTTCGCCTGCGGCCTTGTGTAATTGTGCCTCGTCTTCAAACATGAGTGGTTGCTCAACTTTGAGCGTAGGCGTCTTCTATGGCTTCTTCGAGGGTCTCTGAGATCGTTGGATGGGGGTATGTTATTTCGTCGAGCCTGCCTTGCGTGCCTATAAGGGTTGCGGCGAGGGTTACGAACTCGGTTGCCATGAATCCGACGATTGTCACGCCGACGATTTTGTTTGCAGCTTTGTCCCGGACGACGCGGACTTGGCCTGCCGTCTCATTCTGTGCCACGTTTCGGCCGTTGGCCTTGAAAAAGCCCTTGCCGACGGATATGTCGAGGCCTTCTTCGCTGCAGGCCTGCTCGGATCTGCCGACCGACGCGATTTCGGGGAACGTGAAGATAACTCTCGGTATCAGGGAGTAGTCGGACATCTTTCGGTCGCCGCCGGTTGCGTTTGCCGCTGCGACGTCGGCCTCAGCGGTAGCGCCGTGAGCGAGAAAGGTCGTTCCGACGAGGTCGCCGATGGCATAGACGCCGGGGACGTTGGTTTCGAACTTGCCGTTTATGGCGACGGATTGGCCGTTCATTTCGAGGCCGAGGTTCTCGACAGTCTGCGTGTCGATTGCGGATCTTCGGCCGACAGAGACGAGGACTTTCTGGGCCTCGATCAATTGGCCGTCCTCAAGGACAACCTTTGCCGGATCGGTGGATTTCTCGACCGAGGTCACCTTTTGCCCGGTCACAGAGACGATACCGAGTTTCTTGAATTCTCGCTGGACCAGGCGGGCGGCCCACTCGTCCTCCATCGGCACGAGTTGCGGCAGGGCCTCTATGATGGTTACCTTTGTTCCCATAGCGGCATAGACGCACGCCATTTCGCACCCGATGACGCCGCCGCCGACTATGGCCAGCGATTGCGGTATCTCCGGCAGCGAGAGGACCTCTTTGCTGCTGAGAACGACTTCACCGTCAAACGGGATGTTTGGCAACTCGACGGGTTCCGAGCCTGTGGCGAGGATAATCTTACCGGCTTCGATCTCGGTTGAGCAGTCGCCGGTCTGGATACTGATCTTGCCCGGCGATGTGACGGTTGCGTTGCCCTGGAGCATTGTCAGATTGTTGGCCTTGGCCGAGCCGGTCATGCCTTTTCTAAACCCGGCGACTATGGCCTCTTTTCTCTGCTGGATATTGGGCCAGTTGGGCGTCGCCGTGGGGATATCAATCCCAATCTGGGCGGACGCTTTAGCCAAGAGCAGGGCGTGAGCAGATGAAAGCAGGGCCTTGGAGGGGATACAGCCCCAGTTCAGGCAGGTTCCGCCGATAAATTCTTTTTCGATGCAGGCCACCGAGTGGCCCGCTTGTGCACATCTTTTCGCGGCCCGAAAACCGCCCGGCCCGGCCCCGATTACCACCACGTCAAAACGATCCGACATTTTCTGGACTCCTTTTTGTACATCTTCTTCGACATTTTTTCTCGTCTGCAAAGGATTCTATGCAGAACGGTAAGGATTAGAGTCGGGATTATAACATGCGAAGAGTTGGTTTTTCAAGTTGTTTTCGGTGTTTTTGAGGTCGCCGGTAGGCTTGGAGTTCGTGGAGTTCGTGATAAACGGCCTGAGCAAAACCCATTTTCTCAGGAAATTTGCCTTCCCGCTTATGGGTAGAGCCGAGGGCGCCATTGGCGACCAGAGTGCGTCACAAGCTAAATAGGGCTTGCTGTGTAGAATGGGTGTGACAAATTTTTCTGGCGCGAAAAATAGGTAGTCTGTAGAATATAGGAAATATAGTTTTTGTTTCACTAACCACATTCTACAGGAGATGCTTATGGACAAGATGAATTTGCCGGAAATCAACGACAGGAAGTTA
>JAUVXL010000036.1 GCA_030603595.1 Sedimentisphaerales bacterium
AATGCCAAGCCAAATCGGTGCTTTTGTTTTGAAAATTGGGATTTTGAACATTTGATATTGTTTCGGATTTCGGATTTCGTGCTTCGGGTTTTAACAATAAACCGGGTTTTGCAGTGCTAAGTTGCGCTGTAGTACTAAATATGGAATGTTTAGCCTTGTTGACGGAGTTCGGACGTATGCGAAAAGGACTGTCGCCAATCCTTCAGGGTTTGTTGGCAATTCTCATCGCATCGCTTTGTTTGACGCCATTGTCGTGCAAGGGCAAGCGGAGTGAGGCTCAGAGGCGGGTGGTTCTGTATTGCTCGGTTGACCAGGCGATTGCGGAACCGATTATCGCGGATTTTGAGAAGCTTTCGGGTATTAAGGTCCTTTCTCGGTTCGATACGGAGGCGACGAAGACTCTCGGCCTTGTTCAGAAGATAAGGGCCGAAGCAACGTCGCCGGTTGCGGATGTCTTCTGGTCGAACGAGGTCTTTTACACGATACGTTTGGCGCGTGAGGGCCTGCTGGCGGGGTACAACAGCAAGGAGACGGACAATTGGTCGGCTTTGTTCATGGATACGAATAGTCGCTGGTACGGGTTTGGCCTTCGTGGGCGGGTGATAGCATACAATACCAAGAGGGTTAATGCCGAAGAAGCTCCGCGATTGCTCGAAGATGTTCTCGACAGTAAGTGGAAGGGTCGGCTGGTCATGGCCGAGCCGGAGTTCGGGACAACGGGGGGAGACGTGGCGAGTTGGTTTGCTAATTACGGAGCCGTGCGAGCACGGGAAATCCTCGAAGGACTGAAAGCCAACGAGGTGCGTCTTGTCGCCGGGAACAGTACGGCCGTTCGCATGGTGGCGACGGGGCAAGCGGACATTTGCTTTACGGATACGGACGACGTTTATGCGGCGCAGCGAAACGATTGGCCGATTGAGATGAACTTCCTCGACCAGGGCGGGGCCGGGGCCTTGGCGATACCCAATACCGCTGCGGTGATAAAGGGCGCCCCGCATCCGGATGAGGCTGCGGTATTGATGGAGTTCCTACTGAGCAGGCGGCTGGAGGAACTGCTTGCTCGGAGCGATTCGCATAATTATCCGGTGCATCCGTCCGTAGCCGAGCGGTACAAATCATACGCGATTCCGAAGGCCCTGAATGTGGACTACGGCAGGGTTGCCGATGAGCTGCCTGGGGCGATCAAGACTGCAAGGGAGGTTCTCAGGTGAGAGGCGAGGGCGCAGCCGGAATCTTCTTGAGGGTGGTGTCCCTGACTTTGTGGGGCGTAGTGATCTTCTTGCCGTTGGTTTTTCTTCTTGCGCAGGCGGCGCGGCCCGGTGTCGAGGCGGCGCCTGTGGAGGGGCTTTTGCCTCTTGCTCTTCGTTCGTTCGGCCTGGCGGCGATTGTCGCGGCCGCGGCGGTCGTGCTGGGGTGGGCGCCGGGGCGATTGTTGGGGACATCTCGGCGAGGCGGGGACTTTGTGCTGATGCTGCTGTTGATGCCGCTGGTTTTGCCGCGATACGTGCTTTACTATGCATGGAGCCTGCTGTTGACTCCCACGAGTTTATTCGGGCGGTATCTATCGGTCAGGCCCGAGGCTGCGAAGTTCGTCTGGACGGCTGTATCGTCTTCGGTCCTGGTTCTCTGGTATTGGCCTTTGGCTGCATTGCTGATCGCGCAGGGATGGCGGAACTACGATAAGCAGATACGTGATAGCGCTTCGCTCGATGCCGACGGCTTTGCGATGTTTCGATGGATAACGCTGCCTATGATAAGGCGGTCATTGTTTTTGGCCTTTGGCGTGTGCTTTGTTCTGACGGCATCGGAGTTTGCGACTTTCCATTTGGCGGGCGTGCGAACCATCGGGGCGGAGTTGGCGGTGCTGTATGAATTGACCGGTTCGACCGGTTACGTAGCCAGGGCGGCGTGGCCGGTCGTGGTTGTTGCGCTCGCTGCCGCAGTCTGTCTTGGGCGGAACAGCACTCGCTGGGGCTCGATTGATGTAGCCGTCGAGACGGTCGGATTCAAACGTCAGAGGTGGCAATGGGGCGTTCTTTTGGGATTGATCGGGATTTGCCTTCTCTTGCCTGTGATGCTGCTTCTGGGCAGTATCCGCGATTTCCAGGCGATGCGCCAGTTTGTAACGCTTCATTTGGACGAATTGGGCTGGTCGCTGGCGGTATCCGGCGTTGCTGCTTTAGGGGCTTATTTGATAGCTTTGGGCGCTCTATCGCTTGAACGCGGGACTGGGGCGGGGTGCCGGGTTCTGGGCTTTGCGGTGCGGACGGCGATATTTCTTGCTATGTTTGTGCCGGCTTCGGTGGTTGCGGTTTCGTTAGTAAGGCTGCTTGCGGTGAGCAATCTGCCGGGGTCGGTGCGGCAGGGCTGGTTCATTGTCTCAGCGGGACAGGCGGCGAGGTTTGCAGGGGTCGCGCTGGTGATGCTGCTCCTGGGGCGCGAGTCGCAGGAAGAGCGTTTGTCGGAGATGGCGAGGCTCGACGGCGCTTCGAGGTTTCAGGCCTGGTGGCACGTTCAGTTGCCTCGGACATGGCCTCTGATTGTGGGGACGTTCATTTTGGTTGTTATGTTAGGTGTGACGGAGCTCTCGGCGACGATGGTTCTGCTTCCTGCCGGACTGCCGAACTTCGCGCAGCGGCTGCTCAATCAGATGCACTACGCGCGTGACCAGCAGGTTATCGCATCGTGCCTGGTTTTGATTTGCGTATTTCTGCTGTTGAGCGCTGTTGTGGTGCTGATGCTGCGTGCGGTTCGACTGACCCGGCGTGCGGTGATCCTTATTTTATTCGCAACGGCGATCGGGCTGGGCGGTTGTAACGACAAAGGAGGTGGCGAGGCGAGGGTGATCGATGCCTTCGGGCGGAGCGGGCGAGGGGCCGGCGAATTTGTCTATCCGCGGGCTATCGATATTGCAGCCGACCGTTCACTGGTGGTGATAGACAAAACCGGGAGGATTCAGAGGCTCGATGCAAAGGGCCGGTATCTGGACGTCATCAATATGCCGATAATTGATGCGGGCAAACCTACGGGGCTCTCCTTTCATCCGAACGGAAATCTCTACGTGGCCGATACACACTATCACAAAGTGCTCGTTTTTTCTCCCGAAGGCAAGATAATTCAGGAGTTCGGCGAGTTCGGTGAAGATGATGGATGCTTTATTTATCCGACGGATATTGTCTTCTCCGAGGAGGGGGAGATTTATGTCAGCGAGTACGGAGGCAATGATCGCATAAGCGTTTTCAGTGAGAAGGGCGTTTTTTTGCGTTGTTTCGGCAGCGCCGGATCGGGGGAGGGGCAGTTTTCGCGTCCTTCGGCGATGTGTATCGACCGCAAGCGCAAGCGGCTCTATATAGCCGATGCCTGCAATCATCGCATTGCAGTCTATAGTCTCGACGGCAAGCTGATCGATTATATCGGCTCGGTCGGTCGCGGGGCGGGGCAGCTTCGTTACCCTTACGATTTGGCTTTGTTGGATGGCGGGGCATTAGCGGTTTGCGAGTTCGGGAATAATCGCATACAATTATTCAGCCCCGAAGGGTGCAGTATGGCCGTTTACGGGCAAGCAGGTCGAGCTTTGGGACAGTTGGCGTTTCCGTGGGGCGTGGCGGTGGATAAGGCAGGTCGAGCGTTTATCGTGGATGCCGGAAACAACAGGATTCAGGTTTGGCAGCTATGACCTATTCTTACGGTTTTTATTTTGGCCAGCCGTGGTGGCTGGCGGCTTGTGTCCTGCTCGTGGGGATTGTCTGGTTGGGGCGTCAAAGCCTCGCTGCGCTTGGACCGTTGAGGCGGGTGCTGGCGATTGCCTTGCGGTGTCTGGTTGTTCTGATCTTGATTGCATTGCTGGCCAGACCGATGCTCACGAGGAAGAGCGAGCGTCTCACGGTTATTACCGTGGTGGATCGGAGCCAGTCGATTCCGGCCAAACTGCAGGCCGAGAGCTTGGATTGGTTGACGGTCGCGCTGGCGGCGAAGGATTCGCAAGAACAGCTTGCGGAGGACCGGTTGGCAATAGTCGATGTCGCCGAGGTTGCGAGCATTGCACAGTTGCCGTCTATTCGGGGCTCAATTCGGGAGCGGAATACAACACTGAACGGTCAGCAGAGCAGGCTTTCGGACGGTATTCAGATGGCTATGGCCATCGCGCCTCCCGATACGGCCGTGCGGATATTGTTGGTGAGCGAGGGGAACGAGACGGCCGGCGACCTCAAAGAGGCGGCAAGACTGGCGGCGGCGAACGGGATTCCAATCGATGTCCTTCCGTTGCGGTATCGATACGACAGAGAGGTGGTGTTCAGACGGCTGGTCGCCCCGACAAAGGCCAGGAGCGGGCAGACGGTGTCGCTGCGATTTATTCTCAACAGCACCGCCCAGGCAAGCGGCAAGCTCACGCTGAATCTGAACGGCAAGACGGTGGATCTTGATCCGGATTCGACTGAGATCGGGATACCGGTGGAATTGGAGGCTGGGACTAATGTTCAAACGATATCGGTGCCGGTGGGTGCGCGTGGAATGCATGAGTTCGAGGCGGTGTTCATGCCGGACGACGCCGAGCAGGACGTGATAATCCAAAACAACCGCGCCAGCGCGATGACATACGTGGCCGGGCCCGGGCACGTTCTGATAGTCGATATGGACGGGGCAACGGGGCAGGCTTTAGTCAGGGCGCTGCAAGGTTCCGATATCTACGTTCGGTACAGCCCGGCGCTTGACTTCCCCGACAACCTGACCAAACTCATGGATACGGACGCGATTGTATTAGTCAATACGGACTGCAGCGGTTTCACCTATCAGCAACAGGAGATGCTTGTCCGCTACGTGAACGATCTTGGTGGAGGACTGATTATGGTGGGCGGGCCCAAGTCGTTCGGGGCGGGGGGATGGATAGGTTCGCCTGTGGCCGATATCCTGCCGGTCGATCTCGATCCGCCTCAGAAGAAGCAGATGCCGAAAGGCGCCCTGGTGATGATTATGCACGCCTGCGAGATGCCGGACGGCAACTACTGGGGCAAGATGGTCGCCAAGGCGGCGGTGAAGACCCTCAGCAGGCTGGACCTCGTCGGCGTTCTGGCGTACAACTGGCAGGGTGGCGGCGACTGGGTGTACCCACTCTCACCTGTCGGCGATAAGGAGGGTATCCTTTCGGCCATCGACCAAATGGTAATGGGGGATATGCCGAGTTTGCAGGACCATTTGCAGCAGGCGTACAACAAGCTCAAGGATTGCGATGCCGCGGTCAAGCACGTCATAGTAATCAGCGACGGCGACCCTACGGCGCCTACCGACAAGTTACTCCAGCAATGTGTCGACGCGGGCATTACGGTTAGCACTGTTGCTATCGCAGCCCACGATATCAGTTATGAAGCGAGGTTGCGGCGAGTTGCGCTGACGACAGGCGGCCGACCCTACACGGCTACGAACCCGGCGCAGCTTCCGCAGATATTCATCAAAGAGGCTCAAGTGGTCCGGCGGGCGCTGATTCTGGAGGAGAGCTTCACGCCTGCGATAACGTACTCGCTCAGCGAGATTGTGCGTGGCTTGTCGGGCGGGCTGCCGCAGCTTGACGGCTATGTGCTGACCGGTCCGAAAGGCGGGCTTAATCAGGTGGTGCTGTCGAGTCACGAAAGGGATCCTGTATTGGCGACGTGCCAATCGGGGCTCGGGCGTTGCGTGGCGTTCACCAGTTCGGCTGACAGCAAGTGGGCGTCGAAATGGCTGAGTTGGCCCGGATTCGGGAGGTTTTGGGAGCAGACGGTCCGTTGGGCGGGCAAGCCGGCGCAATCGTCGGATTGCGAGGTCTTCGCCGATGTGCAGGGGCGGGACGTTACGGTCAATATCGAAGCCATCGACCCGGAGGGCAAGTCTATTCAGTTTGCCAATATCGACGGCCAGGTGATCGCGCCGGATGTCTCGAGCATACCGCTCGATCTCATGCAGATCGGGCCGGGGCAATATCAGGGGCAGTTCCAGGGAGGCGAATCCGGCAGCTACATTGTCAATCTGCAGTACAGGAAGGTCGGCGAAGATGCGAAGACGCATATTATGCAGACGACTGTGACGATTCCTTTTGCACCGGAATTTCGCGATCTTTCGGACAACGAGCCGCTGTTGGTGGAAGTCAGCAAGATTACCGGGGGCAAGATTTTGCCTCGGGATCCGAATCTGGCGACCGTCTATGATCACGCGGGACTGAAGTTTCCTCGCAGCCGGATGCCGCTGACCAAGCCCTTGATGTTTCTGTGGATAGTGTTGTTCCTGCTGGATGTGGCGGTACGGCGGGTGGCTGTGGACTTCCGGGCGATGGTGCGGCGGGCGGCGGCTCTAATCCGTGCGGCCAGGGGGCAGCACAAGGTGGACCAGACGCTTGAAAGGCTAAAAGCTCGGCGGGCGAAGCTTATCGAGAAGTTCTCGTCGCGCAAGGCCGGGACGATGGCCTCGAAGCGATACGAGGCAAGCGCCGAGTATAAGGGTGATCTGCCCGTGGCTAAGGCGACTGAACCGCCGAGGCCGGAACCGGAGAAGAAGACGCCCGAAAAGACGCCCCCGAAAAAAGCCGCACAGGAGAGTAGCCACATCGACAGACTGCTTAAGGCGAAGCAAAAGGCGAAAGACCGCAAAACAGATGATGAGGAATAGAGGTTTAGGAGATTAGTAAGATGGCAAAAAAAATGAGTAATGTTGAAGATAAGTGTCGGGATTTTCGTAAGAAGTTCGATACGCTGCGCAAAGAGATTGGCAAGGTGATTGTCGGCCATGAGGACATCGTCGAAAGCGTGCTGGTGTGCCTGTTCTGCGGGGGGCACGTCCTGCTCGAAGGCGTGCCGGGTCTTGGCAAGACGCTGCTGGTGCGGACGCTGAGCTCGGTGTTTTCGCTGGAGTTTCGGCGTATTCAGTTCACGCCCGACTTGATGCCGGCCGATATCATCGGAACGAATATCGTGATGGAAGACCAGGCCAGCGGGAGACGCCGGTTCGAGTATCAGCCCGGCCCCATCTTCGGGCAGATCATTCTGGCCGACGAGATCAACCGGGCCACGCCCAAGACGCAATCGGCTATGTTGGAGGCCATGCAGGAGCACTCGGTGACCAGCGGCGGGCAGGTTCGCAAATTACCGGAGCCTTTTATCGTCCTGGCGACCCAGAACCCGATCGAGCAGGAAGGGACTTATCCGCTGCCGGAAGCGCAGTTGGACAGGTTCTTCTTCAAGCTGCTCGTGCCGTACAGCAACCGCCGGGAGCTTCGCGGCATCATCGAGAGGACGACTACCGGCGCCGATCCGCAGGCCAGCGCGGTTCTAAACGCCGAGCAGATTATGCAGGCGCAGGCGCTGGTCAAGCACGTTGTAATTGCCGAGCACGTTCAGGACTACGCAATTCGCCTGGTTCTGGCGACGCATCCGCAGGGCGAGTTTGCCGCGGAGCCGACGAATCGTTTTGTTCGGTTCGGCTCATCGCCGCGAGGCGTCCAGGCGCTGGTGCTTTCCGGCAAGGTGCGGGCGATGCTGGATGAGCGGTATCACGTCAGTTTCAGCGATATCGAGGCGTCGGTCCTGCCGGCCCTGCGTCATCGGATTCTGCTGAATTTCGAGGGCCAGGCCGAAGGCGTCACTACGGATGAAGTGCTAAAACAGATACTTCAAAGCACGCCCAAGGCACTGGAGCAAAAACTTGACGTTCCGTAGGCAACATATTTGCCGCTCGTGCGTATTGAATAGTAAATGGCGATTTTTGCTGTATCATGGAAAAGACTAAAGCGACAACACCACGAAAGAGACTGACGGACCTGCTTGATCCAGAGTTCATGAATCGGCTGGACGCGCTTGACGTGCTTAGCAGGAAGATTCTGCAAGGTAAGCTTCAGGGCGAACGGCGGTCGAAGCGGCGGGGCCAGAGCGTGGAATTCGCCGACCATCGGCCCTACGTGGCCGGTGACGACCTGCGGTTTGTGGATTGGAATATTTACGGTCGGCTCGAGCAGTTGTTCTTGAAGCTCTTTATAGAAGAGCAGGACCTTACCGTGCACGTAATGGCCGACGCCAGTGCGTCGATGAGCGTTGGCGAGCCTTCCAAGGAACTCTTTATTAAGAAGCTGGCCGCGGCTTTGGGCTATGTCAGCCTGGTCAATAATAATCGGGTGAGCTTGAGTATGTTCGCCGACGGGGTTGTTGGGCAGCTTGCCAATATGCGCGGGCGCAACTACCTTCACCAGATGGCCGATTTCCTTCTTACGGCTCAGTGCGACGGAATATCGCAGTTCGAGACGGCGTGCCGGCAGATAGCGAGCGCACGGATCGGATCGGGCGTGATGATTGTATTGAGCGATTTTCTGTTCAAGGAGGGATATGACGCGGCCCTGCGGAGGCTTATCGGCAGACAGTACGATCTCTACGTTATCCAGGTGCTCAGTCCGCAGGAATTGTCGCCCGATTTCGGCGGGGATTTGAAACTGATAGATATCGAAGACGCCGACGCCGCGGAGATTACGGTCAGCGCGGCTCTGGCGAAATACTACAAACGGAATCTTACGGCTTATTGCAATGAATTGAAGGATTTTTGCACGCGTCGCGGGGCGGTGTATGCACTGGCGAATTCGGCCGACTCGGTCGAGTCGCTGGTGCTCAACTATCTGCGGCGGATTCGGCTTCTGCGTTAGCCTCAGAAGACAGAACACACACGAGCCGGGAGCGTAAGCGACCGGGTGAGACACAAAACGACATACGATAAGTGTAAAGTGCCTAAAGTTTGGAGTGCCTGGAGTTGTTGAAATCCAACGCTTAATCCTTACAACTTTAGCTCACTTTAGTTCACTTTTTCGGAGTGTGCATTTATGCAATTTCTAACGCCTTGGATAGCTCTTCTTGCCGGTCTGGTTGCCGTGCCGCTGCTGCTGTTATTGTATTTCCTGAAGCTCAAGCGTCGTGAGTTGATTGTCTCGAGTACGCTGCTTTGGAAGCGGGCGGTTCAGGATTTGCAGGTCAACGCGCCGTTCCAAAGGCTTAGAAAGAATATTCTGCTGTTCCTGCAGTTGTTGATGCTGTTTGCGTTGTTGCTGGCCCTTGCGGCGCCGATACTGTCGCTGATGTCGGGGCGGGCCAGGCGGCACGTACTGCTCATCGACCGCTCGGCCAGTATGAGCGCTACGGATGTCGAGCCCAGCCGACTCGAAGAGGCCAAGAGGCAGGCTAAGGTTTACGTCGAGTCGCTTCGCGATCCGGGGTTTCTTTCCTTTCGCGGGGCGCGCGACCAGACAATGGTTATTGCCTTCGACAAACATTCCAAAGTAATGTGCAACTTCACCGCGGACAAGCGGCAGTTGATCGCCGCAATCGAGAGGATTGAGGCTGGCCACGGCGCCTCGTTGCTGGCCGAGGCGATAATGGTGGCTCAGGCCTTTTCGCTGGCCCCGGATGATCAGCCGGCCAACGAGGGTTTGCAGGAAGCGGCGAAATTGATCCTCTTCAGCGACGGGCGAATCGCCGACTTGGACCAGATTATGGTAAGCACCGACGAATTGACGTTTCACTCTATTGGTGAATCGGGCAAAAACGTCGGCGTTACGGCGATGCGGGCGAGGAGATTATACGAGAACCCCGAAGAGGTGGAGGTATTTGCGACGGTGGCCAACTACAACGCCGAGCCTGTTACGACGGATGTGCAGTTGAGCGTCAACGACGATGTTCGTGCGGTCAAGTCTGTGAGTCTTCCGGCGGCCAAGGGTGAGGATGGTTCCGATGCCGGTGGGCCGGGTAAGGTGGCGGTGAATTTTTCGCTTTCCTATGCCGAGGCCGGTGTGCTGACGGTCAGGCAGTTGCAGAGCGATTCTCTGGCGAGCGACGACGCGGCGTGGGCGGTTTTGGCGCCTCCGAAGAGGCTTACCGCACTGCTTGTGACCGGAGGCAATAAGGTGCTCGAATTGGCGCTTAAGGCATGTCCGCTTGCGGGCCTGGATATTATGACGCCGAGTCAATTCGATGATGCGAATGATCTGTCGGACTTCAGCATCGAGCAGCGTTATGACGTGATAGTGCTGGATAACCATTTGTCGGCCAGGACGCTCAGGTGCCGCTATCTGGTCTTTGGGCGCCCGCCGAGCAATATCGACGTATCGGTTTCGCAGGAGCTGGAGCATCAGGTTGTGGTGGATTGGAGGCCGAAGCACGCGGTGCTGAAATACGTCAACCTGATGAATCTCTACACGCAGAAATGCTACAAGCTGGATCTGCCTCGGGATGCCGAGTTGCTTGCCGAATTCAACGAGTCACCGGCCTTGGCGCTTGTTCGGCGCAACGGCAGTGTGTTTCTGCTTGCGCCCTTCGACGTTCTAAGTAGTACGTGGCCTTTCGAGCCGAGCTTTGTCCTGTTTTGCTATAATGCGGTGAGTTTCCTCGGGATGCAGGTCGGTCAGAACCAGGATGCGAATCTGCTCGTCGGCGATCCGATTGTCGTCGATGGACTTGCCTCCGGTCAGAGTGCTTTGGTTGATGGGCCCGACTTCTCCGGCAGCGAGATCAAGGCAAATTATAGTGGGTCTATTCGTTTTCCGGGGACCGAGCATGTCGGAGTTTACGGCGTCCGGGCCGAGCCCGCCGCCGGCGGGGCCGCAGGCGAGGCGAGACTTTTTGCTGTCAATCTGCTCGACGCTGCCGAGAGCAATATCGAGCCTGTGCGTGAAATTACTGTCTCGGGTACGCTGGTGCAGGCCGAGGCCGGAGTTCTTAGCCGGGCGAACTTGCCGTTGTGGCCGTTTCTTGTTGGGTTGGCCTTGCTGGTTGCTTGTTTAGAGTGGCTGATATATAATGGGAAGATGCGAATTTGATACATGACTCTTTGTTTCGGCGGGAGTTGATATGTCACGTGTTAGGGTAATTTTGGCTACAGTTTTTGTTCTGGCGTCCGGAGGGGTTCTCCGGGCGAAGGAGTCGCCTTTCAATGTTGATTTCTTCTGCGGATGGGGAGACTGCTATCGCCCGATGGAATGGACCCCGGTGGAGATCGGGGTCGGCAGCACGCTTGAGAAGCCTTTAGGCTGTGCGATAGAGATATCGGCGGCGCAGGACGGCCTAAACACGCTGAACATCAGGCACAGATTCGTGCTAACTCCGGACTTGCACGTAAGTCTGCCGTTGGTGACGAAGTTTGCATTTGCGGCCGACAGATGCGACATTCGGCTCATTGAGGTGGTTAACGGCCGCCTGAAAAGGACGGTGTACAGCGAAAAACGCGATTTCTGGGGCGGCCGGCCGGGTGATCGCAGGCTTAGGGCCATTACCGAGAACGATATGCTCGTGGGCCACATCGGGGGCAGACGATTTGGGTTGCTGACCCTTCCGAAGCAGGCTGTTGTCCAGTCGCAGAGGGGGCAGGGACGCGTGTATCTGGGCGACAAGTTGATTCGGATGGTTCCGTGGGACTGGACAGGATTTGTGAGTCTCGATGTGCTGATCCTCTACGATCCGGACTGGAACCAGTTTAATCGTAGGCAATTGGAGGCGATTTCGCAGTGGGTTTCCAACGGCGGCAAGCTTCTGCTGGTTTTGGGGACGCATCCATTGGCGGCGAATAATCCTATCGCGCAGCTTTTGCCGGTAAATATCGGGCAGATAAAACAGACTACGGTGGATTCTGCGCTCCTTGGGAAGTGGGATCTCCAAGGCGGCGAATCGGAGACGGTTGCGTGCTGGCCGTTGGCGGGCAAGGCGGGCGTTCGGCTGTGCGAGATGCAGACGTGCGATGCGAATGATTGTCTGTTTGCAACGGGAAATGTGGGGTTCGGGCGGGTAGGTGTTCTGGCGTTTGATCCTTCGATCCTGAGTGACAGGCAGAAGGTGAGATATTCGCAGTTCTGGGTCGGTCGCATCAAGGCGGTGCTCGAAGATAGTCATAGCCTGTCCGTGGAGGCCAAGACCTCGGGATCCTCATCGAGCAGCGCCAACCGGTCCTGGGGCGGCGTGGTCGAATCGTTTCGGACGATCCGATTCGAGCAGGACGCCGAGAAGAGCAGCACGAATCCGCAGGACAATCGCCGTTATCAAATCGGGCTTGGACAGGCGGCCAACAACGCGGTAATGAATTTCCTTTACAAGGGTATCAAACCGCTGAGTATCTGGTGGATTATTCTGCTGTTAACCGCTCTGGCGTTTTTGTTGGGCCCGGTGGACTACATCGTGCTCAAACGCTGGGGCCGGCTCCCGCTGACATGGCTGACTTGTACGTTCTGGATCGCGGTGTTCACTGTGGGCGCCTACTACGGCGTTCAGTACCTGCGCAGCGGCGAGATGGAGATGCGAGTGGTTTCAGTTCTCGACGGGATTGAGAATGAAGGCTCAGCCTGGTCAACCAACTATTGCGGCTTGTTTGCCCCTCGCAGCGCCGAGTACCGGCTCAAAGACCTGGGCGAGAAGCAGTGGTGGTCGGGGATTGCTCCTGCTCAACAGAATATATATTCGTATCGTCGGGAAACCGGTGGGAGAAAGATTTACTGCGAACAGGAGGACGGTGAGAATCGGCCGAGGTCTCTGCCGATCAATATATGGACGATCCAGTGTCTGATGAACGAGGCAGTTATAGAGAGGCTGCCGCTCAAGGCCCAGGTTAGACGCCGCGGCGACCAGATCACTGTGAAAATCTCCAACGAATCGGATGCGGCGATTATTGACGGCTACGTTCTGTTCGACAACAGAATGGGAATCCGTTTGAACGGAATAGTAGAGGCTCGCGCCGCCGAGGAGTTCAGCGCCACGCTGAGTCGTGTGGACGCCTGGCGCAGCAATGACGCCAATCGCCTGCGAAACTCATACTACAACTATCGTCCATCGGGCAATGTCGGGGCTCTCAAACGGGAGGATGCATACTATGCGCAGGGATGCCTGCAGCGCACGAGGGCGATTGACGCCTATCTCACGCACGGGGCGGCGGTCGTCTGTCTCGAGTACGAGAATGCCGAGACCTCGTTCAAGGTTGATGCGCGCTCATGCAATTACGACCACATCCGGTTGGCGAGGCTTGTGGTATTTCCGAAAGAAGATGGCGGGGAAACAGAACAATGATCAAAACACAGAATCTAAGCAAAAACTATGGCGACCTGACGGCGGTCGGCAACCTGAACCTTACAATCGAGCAGGGTGACATCTTCGGGTTCATCGGGCCGAACGGCGCAGGCAAGACAACGACGATGCGTATTCTCGTCACGCTGCTGGAGCCGACCCACGGCACGGCGTTCATCAACGGGCTGGACGTCCGCAAGCACGGCAAGAAGGTTCGCAGGCTGGTCGGGTATATGCCCGACTTTATGGGTGTATATGACGACCTTAAGGTATTCGAATACCTCGAATTCTTCGCTGCGGCTTTCAGTATCGAGCGGAGGAAGCGCAAGGGCATTGTCGAAGGCGTGCTGGAGTTGACGGATCTCCAGTCCAAGCAGAGCGCGACGGTCGATAGCCTGTCGCGCGGTATGCAGCAGCGTCTTGGGCTGGCTCGCGTTCTTATTCACGATCCGAAGGTGCTGATCCTCGACGAGCCGGCCAGCGGACTCGACCCGCGCGCCCGGATCGAGATCAGAGAATTGCTGCGCGAACTCAAGCGGATGGGCAAGACGATCATGATATCGAGCCATATCCTCAGCGAACTCGAAGAGATATGCGACCATATCGGCATTATCGAGCACGGACGGATGGTGTTCAGCGGAACGCTGGCTGATATCCGGCCGCACCTGGGAATTCAGAGCAAGGTTCGAGTGAAAGTGACGGCGAATCAGGATAAGGCCGTTGAATTGCTCTCGGCGCTGCCGCCGATACGCGAAGTAGAGGTCGTCGACGATTACATTTCCGTAACGTTTCACGAGGGCAAGGAGGGTGACGGACTAATCGCTCGGTCGCTGGTTGAAGCGAAATTTGACCTCGTATCTCTCCAGCCCGAACAACTTAAACTCGACGATGCGTTCCTCCAATTGACTAAGGGTATGGTCCATTAGTCCTGCGGGGGACCTGTGCCGACGATATCCGGTTGTGTGAGAGAGTCTTATGATTACCGCAGTGAGCAGCTTGTGGAAAGTGTTGAACCCGGTTCGACTGACCGGTCCGCTGTTCGATAAGGAACTGCGTGTTTCAAGCCGAAAGAAGAGGAACTACGTTCTAAGATTTGTGTATATAGGGCTGCTAACGGCTTTTGTCGCCATAGCGTGGCGGAGCATAGTGGCCGGACAGGTCTCCACGACATTTCAGAAGTCGCGAATGGCCCTGGCGGGCAAGACCATCGTTACTACAATAGTGGCCTTTCAGTTCGCCGCGACCCAGGTGATCGCCGTCATAATGCTGAGCACTTCCATCAGCGATGAGATATACAACAAGACGCTCGGCCTGCTAATGACCACTCCGATCAACAGCTTCCAGATCGTTATGGGCAAGCTCAGCAGCAAGCTGCTGCAGTTGGTGCTGCTTCTGGCGATTAGCCTGCCGCTGCTGGCGATTGTGCGGGTTTTCGGAGGTGTGCCCTGGGCTTATGTTCTATCGAGTCTTTGCATAACGCTGACGGCGGTCATCTTCGCCGGGACGCTCAGTTTGTTTTATTCGATAAATAACCGCCGAGCCTATGTCGTCATCATTAAGACATCTGTCACTATTGGGTTTTTCCTTATCTTGCTCCCAATGATATTCGGGATCGCTCAGATGGCCCCAATGACCTTTGTCGGAGCGCGTACTCCTCAAATGCCTTCTCTCCCGGTTTTCTGGGCCGCTTTATCTCATGTCAGCCCTTTCTTTGCGATGACGTATAACAGTGCGATGCTGATGTCGCCGGCCTTGCCTGCGGGTGTGATGGGCTTCTACTGGCCGCTGCACTGCGCGATTATGTTGGGCTTGTCCGTTTTGTTGATGACCGTCTGCGCGAGCGTCGTGCGCAAAGTGGCACTGCGCCAGGCGACCGGACACATCGAGGGCGGGCCGAAACACATGCGACGGCGAAGAACGGGCGGGCACGCTCTTGAGACTGTGCAAGGCCAAGGAACTGGGGGCGTCATTAGACGCGTGAGCGGCTGGCCGGTCTTGTGGAAGGATATGCGGGCCCCTCTTATTCGCGGGGCCGAAGGAAGGAACAGCATCATCGGCCTGTTCATAACAGTTTTCGTTATGTTGATAACATACGGAGCCTGGGCGAAGGAAGGATTTCTCGACGAGGACTTTACTCATGTCTCCTATACGGTGCTATTCGTATTGATGGCTATGATCTTTCACATAGTCCTTTCGGCCGGCAGTATCACATCGGAGAAAGAGTCGCGGGCGTGGCCGATCTTGCTCGCGACGTCTATGCCCGATTGGCGGATATTGCTGGGAAAGGCGGTTGCCGTATTTCGGCGATGCCTTATCGTGTGGCTCCTGGCGGCAGGGCATGTAGTGCTGTTTGTGCTAATAGGTTATATTCATCCCATTGCCATAGTCCATTTATTCATGGTTGTAGTGTGGGTGGCGGTCTTTCTAACGAGCGCGGGGCTGTACTTCAGCGCGCGATTTCGGCGAACCACGTGGGCGGTAATCGCAACTTTCGGCCTTGCATTTGTCCTTTGGGTGGTCGCTCCCACCCTCGGCGGGCTCATAGCGACGGTGACACAGAAAGAGAAGATCATCAGCACGTGCATGTTTGCCAATCCCGTGGTGCAGACCGGCGTTATTATGTCCGGGGCAAGCGGCAGACGCAACGCAGAGACGGGGCTGTCCGAACTGAGATATAACTCGTTCGGCGAGCACCACGATGTCGGGTCCATAACCACCGTACTGGCGGCCGCCATGCTGATTTACGTCTTCTTCGGATTGCTCTTTGCACGGCGTGCGAAGTGTCTGTTCCGACGCAATGTGTTTTGATTTCTTTTTGAAGTGATTATGAGCGCTGGTTTAACAGATATCCTCTCGGTAGCGCCGAGGCTTTCGTGGCTGACGGGCCCGATATTCGACAAGGAGTTGCGTGTATCGAGCCGCCGGCGGAGAAACTACGTGCTTCGTTCGGTATATGTTGCGCTATTGAGCGTCTTCATTCTATACGTATGGTTTGCCACGGTCAGTTTCGGGCGCGCCGCCTCTCCCGCGGTATTTCAGGTCTCTCGGATGGCCAGAGTGGGCAAGAACGTCATCACGGCGATAATCTGGTTTCAGTTTGTGGCTGCTCAGTTGATAGCGATTGTTATGCTCAGTACGTCAATTAGCGGAGAAATCCGGCAGCGAACGCTTAGCGTGCTGATGACCACACCGATCAACAGCCTGCAAATCGTGATGGGCAAGCTCCTGAGCCAACTGCTGCAGACGGTTCTGCTATTGGGCATCAGCCTGCCTTTACTGGCGATTGTTCGCATATTCGGCGGGGTCCCGTGGGATTACGTCGTATCAAGTCTGTGCATAACATTGACGGCGGCTGTCTTTGCCGGATCGCTGAGCCTGCTGATGTCCATAACCTCGCGGCAGGCCTATACGGTCGTGCTGACGATCGTGACCGGATACCTGATTGTCTTCGGCGTTTTGCCCTCGCTGATTGGTTTGCTTTCGCCGGGCGCAAGGGGCTTTTTCGAGAGCATTGCGTTCCAGGGAAATCCGTTTATGACGATGCTTATGCGTACCTATGTGATGCTGGCGCTTCCGGGCCGGGCGGGGACCTTTTCTTCGTGGCCGCTGCACTGTGCGATTATGTTGGGTGCCACGGCGGGAGTTGTGGCATTAGCGGTATGGCGGGTGCGAAAGATTGCATTGAGCAAGGCATTTGGCGGCGGCAAGGGGCAATCAAACCCCGCAGAAATGGGCAAACCAGCGTCTCGCAGACGACGCCGGCGAGCGGCATTGCCGATAAGGCGTGTTGACGGACCGCCTGTTGTCTGGAAAGAGATGCGTAAGCCTTTCTCGCGACGGGGCAAACGGGTCATCATCCTGTATGCCGTGTTGGCAGGTATGATTTTGGTGAGTTTTGTCCCGATGTTGTTCACCGGCAGGGGGCGAGGAGGCGCCGGTTATGCGCTGTTCTACTACCTTGTCAGCGGCTTTTCATTAATCGCTATTGTTCGTCTCGCGGTCCTCTCGGCGGCGAGCATCACCAGCGAGAAAGAGGCGAGCACCTGGCCCATTCTCCTTGCAACGCCGTTGGACGATGCCGAGATACTGCGCGGCAAGGCAATCGCAGCGTTTCGCAGAAATGTGCCGCTGCTGGCGGCTCTGGTTCTATTGCATATAGCCATTCGCCTGTTCATGAGGTTTGGCGGGCCGTCGGCGCTCTATTCGTGGCTTTACCTAATCCCGGAAGTAATCACGTTGGCCGGCACCGTTGTGCTCGTGATCGGGCTTGGCCTGTATTTCGGGATTCGCTTAAAGAGCACCAATGCTGCAGTGGCGGCGACCGTTGGGGTCTATGTAGGACTTGCCTATTTTTGCTGCGGCATGTTCAGCAATTTACTCCTCTATCCGTTATTGCTCAGAGGGGGCGGCGGTCCCGGTAGGAGGCTATACATGTTGGTGTCGCTCACTCGCACGGTATTTGTAGGACTTGCGTATGCCGGACTTGGCATACTCGCTCTGCGCCGTGCGAGGCGACGATTGAGATACAGTGTTTTTTGACGTTCTGTGCCGGACAACCTTTTACTTTACTCAAACTGACCGATTCTTAACTGTCATTCCCGCGAAAGCGGGAATCCAGTAAAATAGCGAAGTAATAGATTCCTGCTTTCGCAGGAATGACAAGCTTGTCCCCGCGCAAGCGGGGATGGTGTTACCTTTTGTCAATGCGATACTTACATCAATATTTGGCTTAGAAACGGTCAGTTTGAGTACTTTATTTTCGAGTCGATTGTGACTGCTGCGTTATTTAACTTTGTTTTGCGATTGGTTAGCCTGTCCTGGCTTACCGGGCCGATCTTCGATAAGGAGCTGCGCGTATCGTCTCGGCGGCGGAGGAATTACGTCCTTCGGTTTGCTTACCTTGCATTGCTCACGATGCTCCTGGTTCTGTTCTGGGTCATAGCGGTGCCGTCCGGGCAATCGAGGCTGTACCAAAGCTCTCGGATGGCCGAGGCCGGACAAATAATAATCGCATGTATTGTATGGTTTCAGTTCGTTGCGACGCAAATTCTCGCCGGGATTATGCTCAGTACGTCGATCAGCGACGAAATATATCACAAGACGCTGGGCCTGCTCATGACCACGCCGATCAGCAGTTTTCAGGTTGTCGTAGGCAAGCTGCTGAGCAAGCTGCTGCAGTTGCTGCTGCTGATGGCGATAAGTTTGCCGCTGCTGGCTATTGTGCGTGTGTTCGGCGGTGTGCCGTGGGGGTATATCGTCTCAGGGCTTTGCATAACACTGACGATGGTGCTGTTTGTCGGCTCTCTGAGCTTGTTTTTCTCGATATTCAGCCGAAAGGCGTACGTGGTTATTATCCTGACCGTGTTGACACTCGGTATGCTCTTTGCCCTGATTCCCCTTTTTACGGTCATGATCTTTGTTAACTCTGATATTGTGTCCGAAAATGAATTCTTCACAGGTCTCTCATATCTGAATCCGTACTTTTGCTTAGCGCTAGCGACCGAAGCGATGATGTCGCCCCGCGCGGGCGGATGGATAGCGGGATTGTACTGGCCGTGGCAGTGTGCTGTTATGTTGGGTGGTTCGGGGCTGTTGCTGTTCTTGTCGGTGCTTATGGTTCGACGGGTGGCGCTGCGCCAGGCAACCGGTCAGTTGGGCGCTTCATCGAGCAAGCGACGGCCGCGACGTCAGGACGGTGCCGGCATTACGGTCGAACAGGCTTTTGAGCATCCGCCTCGACGAGTGAGAGGCTCTGCGATTCTGTGGAAAGAGCTCAAATCCCCGCTGTTCGGGCGTCGGAAGCTGGCGTTTGTGATTTCGATTGCCGTGGGTCTGATCCTGCTGTTTCTAACTTATGCGTTTTTTGCCGACACGGGCGACTTGGACGAAGATGGGCTTCATATTATGTACGGCGTGATTTTCATGAGCTTGGGAACGCTGTTTGCGATTATTCTCCCGGCCACGTGCATCACTTCAGAGAAGGAATCGAGGGCATGGCCTCTGCTGTTGGCGACGACATTGGGCGACTGGCAGATATTGGGCGCTAAGTTTGCAGGTATTCTGCGTCGCAGCCTACCGATTTGGTGTCTCTTATTCGGCCATATCATCCTGTTTACCTTCGCGAAGATTATTCATCCAATTGCGATCATTCATACGGCTTTGCTCGTTGGGTGGTTGATGGTATTCCTTTCCGGCAGCGGGTTGTATTTTAGCACCTGCTTTAAGCGTACGACCACGGCGGTCATCGCCAATTTCGCACTGGCGGCCGTGGTCTGGGGCATAGCGCCTTTGCTGATGGCGTTGATGGCGGAGATCGACCTGCTTGATTTTGACTTTCTCGAATCCTATCTAGACACTAATCCGTTTGTCCATATCGTTGTCATCATCGAGGCGACGGCCGGCAGGGGCAGTCTAAGCAACTACCACTGGATCGATTATGGCAACAAGGGCGTTTACGACACCACCGCGTGGATGACGGCATGTGCGTTTGGTTATGTGTTCCTGGGCCTGCTCTTCGCCTGGCGAGCCAAGTGCCGGCTTAGACGCAACATCTTTTAGAGTTTCCGCGAAGCAATTATGACTACTTCCGTATTGAATTGTGGGCGGCGAGTTTTGAGTTTGTCGTGGTTGACCGGGCCGATATTCGAGAAAGAACTGCGCGTTTCGAGCAGGCGGCGACGCAACTACGTCCTTCGATTTGCATACCTGGCGTTGTTGACGGGGTTTCTGGCACTATTTTGGCTTCAGGCCGTCCAGATCGGAGGGGGCAACTTGAACCAGGTCTCACGAATGGCCGAGGCAGGCAAAGGTATAACATCGTTCGTGATATGGTTTCAGTTCATCGCGACGCAGATTATCGCATTGATAATGCTGAGCAATTCTATCAGCGATGAGGTCTATAACCGCACGCTGGGCCTGCTTATGACCACGCCGATCAACAGCTTCCAGATCGTTATCGGCAAGCTCCTCAGCAAGCTGCTGCAGATAATCCTGATACTGGGCATAAGCCTGCCTCTGCTGGCGATAATCCGTGTATTCGGAGGCGTGCCGTGGATATATGTCGTATCGAGCCTGTGCGTAACTCTCACGGCGGTCATCTTCGTCGGCTCGCTCAGTCTGTTCTTCTCGGTATTCAGCCGAAGGGCGTATGTAGTCATTATCGTTGTCATTCTCACACTATTCGTGGTTTTCGGCCTGTTGCCCTGGCTGTCCGGCTTCCTATATTTCTTCGTGACTGGTAATTGGCCTGGGCCTCGCCTGACAGCAGCGATCTTCTTCCCAAACCCGTATGGCGTTATGACGTATAGTACGGCGATGATGATTTCGCCGATGGGGGCAGGCGGCATGGCCGCCAGGCTCTGGCCCGTACATTGCGGGATAATGTTGGCCGCTTCGAGTGCTATTCTGTTCCTGTCCGTGTGCGTGGTGCGTAAGGTAGCGCTGCGCCAGGCAACCGGACAAACGGCTGTGCGCTCCTCGAAAAAGGCCCGGACCTTGTCGGAATCGCCGAGCAAAGTCGCTCCGCCGAGGCGAGTGGCTGGACCTGTGGTAATGTGGAAGGAGCTAAGGACGCCGGTTCTGGGGCGACGCAAAATCCGTATGATTATCGCCATTGGAATCGGCCTGATTCTGTTGGGCATAACCTATGCTTTGGGTTGGTTCGAGAATGTTCTGGATGAGAAAAGCGTTCACATGGCATACGTTATCATCTTTACGGCGATTGGGATGCTGTTTACGACCATTCTGCCGGCGACGTGCATCACTTCGGAGAAGGAATCGCAGGCGTGGCCTTTGCTCCTGGCGACCACTTTGAGCGACTGGCAGATACTTTTTGGCAAATTCGCAGGAGTCGTGCGCCGGTGCATGCCGATCTGGTGCCTGCTCTTCGGCCACATCATAGTCTTCAGCCTGGTGGGGTATATTCATCCGGTCGCCATCGTTCATTTTGGCATCCTCGTGGCGTGGATAGTCGTTTTCCTTTCGGGTACGGGATTGTATTTCAGCACTCGCTTTAAGCATACGACCACAGCGGTTATTGCCAACTTCGCTTTGGCCGGTGTGATCTGGGCGTTAGTGCCAATCGTAATGCTTATGATCGTGGGCATAACCCAAGGCGACATAGACCTCGTATCGGGACTCATGGATACGCATCCCTTTTTTCAGGCCGGTGTCGCGGTCATCGGTGCGACCGGTTCATCGGGTATTTACTATTGGCCGGGTATGGAGTCGTCGGATGTGGCCGAGTCAACGATTTGGATGCTCGCGTGCATGGTTGGTTATATGCTCATCGGGTGGCTCTTTATGTGGCGCGCGAAGTATCGGCTGAGACGCAACATCTTCTGACAACTCTTCGCGGCGGGACCTGCGGCTCTCATATCGTATCGCGGATTATCCAGGGGGCTCTGTAGGTTCGTTTCAAAAGTCTGTCGGCATCGGGTGCGCCGACAAAGGATTCGGTCTTCCCGTTGAACGCGAGCTTTCGATTTCCCAGTCGCCACGATATGTCGGCGAGGTGGCAGAGCAGCGCCGAGTAATGGCCCTGCTCGACGTCGGCGTTCGGCTTCTTTCGCGTGCGGATGCAGTCGATGAAATTATCCTGATGCTCTTTGTCGGCCTGCCTGCCGAATTCCGAATGCACGAGTTTGCCCGCCGCATCGTACCCCTGCCAGCCGCCGCCGTGCCTGCCGACATACATGAAGCCTTCCGTGCCGAATACCTCAATCCTTGTGCTGCTGAAGGGCCAGTCGGGAAACGCATCGGAATTGCGGACGTTCTGAGGGATCTTCTTGACGTAGGGCGTCCATAGGGCCGCTTCGAGTTGGAGCGTCAATTTTCCGTACTCGTACATCGCAAACTGCGTATCCGGCGTATTCCTGCCGTCGTTCAGGACGTTGATGCCGCCTGAGTGAGAGACGGTGTCGGGATAAGGCTTATCGCCGATCAAGAACCGGGCAAGGTCCAACTGGTGAATTGCGTCGCCGGGTATGGGCCCGCAGCTATATTCGCGGAAGTTGAGCCAGCGGCGGCTCGGATTGTAGGGTAATTTCGGCGCCGGGCCGCACCACATATCGTAGTCAAAACCTTTCGGCGCAGGCTGTTCGACACCCTTGCCCATTGCCCCGTGCTTCATCATATTGAAGACGCGAACGAGATGAACGTCGCCAATCTTGCCGGACTGAACGTATTTGCGGGCGTTGGCCATATAGGGCGCAGTGCGCGATTGCATCCCGACCTGGACGACCCTTTTGTATTTGCGGGCCGCCTCGACCATCTTTGCGCCTTCCCAGATATTGTGGCACATAGGTTTTTCCACATAGACGTCCTTGCCCGCCTGGCAAGCCATAATGCTCCCAAGGGCGTGCCAGTGGTCTGGGGTCGCATTGATGAGCGCGTCAACATTCTTATCCTCCAGAATCCGCCGAAAGTCCCGCACGAGCTTGGGCGCCTTGCCCTGGGCGGCGGCTATGGCGTCCTTGGCCCTCGGCAGGCGTCTGCTGTCCGCATCGCAGAGATAAGCCACTTCGGTATCCGATCTGCGCGCGAAGCTTTCCGCCAAGTATCTGCCTCGACCGCCGAGGCCCATCACCCCTACGATGACCTTGTCGTTTGCCGAGAAAGCCCTTCTCTGCGACAGGACGGCGACTGTTGCGGCGATACCGATTGATCTCTTCAAGAAATCGCGGCGATTTACTGAATTCATTTTAGATCTCCTTGCTCGGTGCTATTACTCCACCAATGCTGATTTTAGGGGTCGTCATTGCGAGTCCCGATTTATCGGGACGTGGCAATCTCACAGTCGCAATACCTGTAAAAGGAACTAATCTATTCTATCCTCTGCGGCCGCTTATCGTCAATGGCGGTTTTGGCTTCTATCGTATTTCCGTCCAGGACGACCTCGCCGACCTTATCTTCAATGAGGATTCCCACGGTCTGTGTCTGTAATTCTTCAGGACGGGTATCGCGGATCGTGTTGTTTTTGAATACGAGGTCGTTTGTTTGGCCGCGAATGCGGATGCCGGCGGCTTCGCCGTCCGTGCCGTTATCTACAATCAGGTTGTCCTCCAGGCGATTGCGATGGGCTGCCATCCCAAGCGATTCATTGCGGAAGAATACGCCGTCCAGAGCGTTCATGCGGATAACGTTGGCTCGCAGCAGATTGTCGGAGTCCTTATGCCCGATAGAGATGCCGAATCGGCCGTTGTCGGAAAGTATATTGTCCTCGAAGAGTCCGTGCCTGACGCGCCAGCACAAAAACAAGCCGTCGGTTCCGTTTCGGCGGGAAATACAGTTGCGGACGACCGGACGCTGCGAGCCGCTGCCGGGATGGATGCCTAACGAAGCGTTGCCCTCGCTGATGCAATCAAGCACCTTGACATCGTTGGACTGCTGAAAGCTGATGCCGTCGCCGTTGTAGTTAAGGACCATACAATTGCTGATGACCGTTCCGAAGGCCCGATAGAGGAAAATGCCCGCGCCGCGACAGCCGTTGAGGGCGATGTTGGAATCCTTGTTGCCGTTGACAATCAGATTCTCAATCTTCGCCCCCTCGATATTGTAGCCGCTGACAACCGGAAAGACCGTTGCCGCCCTGGCCTTGTTATCGACCATGCAGTCGGCCATAAGGGGATTGTCGATAGAAAACGTATTCCCGTTGCGCCCGGTTATGCGGGCTACCGTAGTATGAAATCCGCCCGCGTTGTCGTCCCAGATTGCAACGCCATAGCCGACTTCAAAGCCGTTTGGATCTTCCAGTGTAATCTGCTGCTCGCCGAAGTCCCCGTCAAGAGCCAAGGGCGATTCTACGCCGTCGGCCTTTTGCAGTACCGTTTTGCCCTTAATTCCGCGGACGGCTGTTTTCGACCGCAGATGGAGCGAATCGCGCATCGTGTACCGCCCGGCTCCAATCTCGACAACCCCGCCTCCCAAACCCGCGATATAGTCAACCGCCGCCTGCAAAGCACGGTTGTCGCTTCCAATCAAGTCCGCGTTTTCAGGGCCGACGGTGATACTCGGAAGATCGTTCATATCCGAGTGCATGGCATCAGGGAGTTGCTGCTCCGATGTCTTCGGCGAGAAATCCAATTCTGTTTCGCCGCCGGATGAAATGGATGCGGTCACAGCAAACAGTGCAGCAGAGAAGAGCGATATGAACGGACTCAATTCCATAGCTGGCCTCCATAAAAAGGTCATTTTTGCAAAGCAACCTGCAAATTCCAATAGTCTGAGAAAACCTATAACTGATTATTGGCCGCAGTCGTTGCACTGTCAAATCATTTTGTCGGGCTACTGACGCGAGCGAACAACTTTCTTGTTGAAGCGCCGGCGACAAAGAGGTAGATTTCAGGCGTCAGTAATGCCGGTGGTTTTCCAGGAACCCGCCAAAACAGTTAAAGCTATCGATCTTAGAGGTGTGGCATGGTTCGACAAGTGTTCTGTCTGCTCATTGCTATTTGGTGCGGCTCGGTTTTCGGAGTCGAATCGCCGAAGGCTAAAATTAACCCCGAACTGCTGAAAGACCGCTGGGCCGCTGAGTGGATTGCTCATCCTACGGCGCCTGGCAAAGACTATGGCGTCTTTCTCTTTCGCCGCAGCTTCGATCTCAGAAATAAGCCGGAGCAATTTGTAATTCACGTCTCGGCGGACAATCGCTATCGGTTATTCGTCAATGGTGGGGCTCAAGGGCGCTATAACGCTGCCCCAAGGGTTGACAGGTAAATTTTTCTGGAAGGGCAAATCAGTCCGCCTCAAGAGCGGCAGAACGAATATTGACAGGTGATCGCTCCGGCGATCCGTGAAAAGGAGTGTAACGATGATAAAGTTAAGCATGCATGTAGATAACTGGCGGCACTTTGACGTTTCTTATGAGGTTCCATGCCAGGTTGCCAAGGATAACGGTATGGAATTTGTCGAGTTCGGCACTATCGACGGGGATTACTTCGTTCAGGCGCTGGGTTACAGCCCGCACATACCGCTTCATTCGGATCCGCTCAAGCTAAAGAGCTACCTGGATTCGATGGGGCTGAAGGCCTCTCAACTCGATGCGGCCTACCCGATGTCCTGCCCGGAGGGCCAGCACCGGGGAATCGGCTACACCATTCGGTCGATTCAGTTCGCCAAGGCCCTTGGATGCCCTTGTGTCGATACGACCGACGGCGGAAAGAAGCCGGAGGGCTACACAGACGACGAGGTAATGGCCCTTATGAAGCAGTACTATCGCGTCGTGCTCGAATGGGCCGAGAGGTACGACATCATTATCAACGTCGAGCCGCACGGACCCTACACCACCGACCCGGATTGCATGGAGCAGATTCTCAGCTTCTATGACTCGCCGTATTTGCGGCTGAATATGGATACGGGCAATGTCTTTATCGCCGGGCAGGACCCGGTCAAGTTTCTCAAGCGCTTTCGCGACAAGGTCTCGCACTGTCATATCAAGGACGTCAGCGCAGAGCTTGCCGAGGCCATCCGCGGCGGGATGACCGGTATCGCCTGCTCGGTGGTTGGTATTGGCGAAGGAGTCAACGCCGAGAACATCGCCGGCTGTATCGAGCTGCTCAAGGAAATCGACTGGGACGGTTGGCTGTCCATAGAGTGCGAAGCGGCCCCCGGAAAGATCGAACAGAGCATCGAATGGCTGCGCAAAGAAATCGCACGGTAGATTGTTCTCTCATTCGATAGCCCGTAGGTTGATAAGCTGTAATATTTGGCTGCCAGAACCGTTATTGCGAAGGAGCCGTAGGCGACTGTAATACAATCTTTCAACTTCTTCTTGTTTTTTATGCACGTTTTTCTAAAACAACTTTCATAACTCTTTTTTCTTTAAGGCGTTATATCTTTTCACTGTACCCTTAAACTTTTGCTTTTTTGTCTTTCTAATCCACGTTTTCAGCGTAATCAGTGATTATATTTTTTGTTTTTCTTCGTGTCCTTTGTACCTTCGTGGTTCAAATTTAGCGCATAGGAATTTGTATTTGTGGCTGATGAGGTGAAGATGATGTGTGGATTAGGCTTCGTATGTTGTAAAATTTGATTACAAGGTATGATCCGGGTGTTGGAGCGAGCTTTTTACGGGCTCAGAGGTGTCACAACGAAA
>JAUVXL010000236.1 GCA_030603595.1 Sedimentisphaerales bacterium
AAACAGGGAGGTTATTAAATGCCCGAGCCATCCGAATCCACGAACTCCGAACGCCGCCCCCCCTGGTGGCGCAGTATCGGCCCAGCCTTAATCACGGCTTGCGTCGTCTTCGGGCCGGGAAGCCTCTTGATCAGTTCCAACGTCGGCGCCAAGTACGGATACGACCTGCTGTGGATGCTCATACTGACCGGAATACTTATGGGCGCGTACATGACCACGGCGGCCCGCATCGGAGTCGTTGGCGGCGCAACGCCGTGTACACTCGTCGCCCGCAGGCTCGGCCGGCCCGCAGCCGCCGTAATCGGCATTAACCTGTGTCTAATCTGTTCAGCATTCCAGTTCTCCAATAACCTCGCCGTGGTCGCCGCCGCCGAGGCCCTCGTGCCGAAAGTGCCGTCAATCATCATACTAATCGCTCTCAACGGAATGATCGTTACCTTCCTCTTCACGGCCAAACATATCTACAAGTTGCTCGAAAAAGTGATGAAGGTGATGGTTGCCATAATCCTCGTCAGTTTCGTCGTCAACCTCGTCCTTGCCGCGCCAAGTCTCGTCGCCATCATCAAGGGCTTAATCCCAGGCATCCCCGAAGGGATCAGCCTCGGCCTGCCCCACAGAGTGGAAGGACAAATCGAAGACCCCCTCCTGCTGATTGCCTCGCTCTTAGGCACAACCTTTTCAGTCGCCGCAGCCCTTTACCAGGGCAACCTCGTCCGAGAAAAGGGCTGGACGATAAAGGATTACCACCAAGGCATCGGCGACTCTATCACAGGCGTAGCCATCCTGACCGGCGTCAGTATCGTTATTATGATCACAACCGCAACGGTCATCCCCGGCAAACAGGCCGAAAACATAGGCGTCCTTGCTCACGCCCTCCAACCCCTGCTCGGCTCAACCGCCTACATTATCTTCTGCGTCGGCCTTTTTGCCGTCGCGATGAACCCGTTCCTGATTAACGCCATGATCGGCGGCAGCATCCTCGCCGACGGCTTGGGCAAGCCCGCCAAGCTCAGCGACCGCTCATCCAGGATATTCACCGTTGCAGTGCTTCTCGTGGGAATGCTCGTGGCGATTCTGGCCCTTAGAACCGGACAAAAGCCTGTGAACCTGATCATCTTCGGCCAGGCCCTGACGGTCATCGGCAATCCCCTAATGGCTGCGACAATACTATGGCTTGCAAACCGAAAAGACATCATGGGCGACCGCCGAAACACCCTGATACTGAACATCCTCGGCGGCATCGGCTTCCTTGTAGTATTGTTCATGGCCGTCAGAGTCCTGATTACTGTAATACTAAAGTTGACCTGAGTGCGGAAATAGATGGCCGATAGCAAAACAATACAGAACATCGACGATATTGAAGATATGCTCAGCGAACCCTCCGAGCCCGCCAGAGAAATACTCGCCGCCATACAAGGCAATATCGTCGTCCTCGGAGCCGGGGGCAAGATGGGACCGACCCTGGCGATGATGCTCAAGAAGGCCGCGCCCCAGAGGTACATCTACGCCGTATCGAGATTCAGCGACAATGCCGTCCAAAGAAAATTAGAGCAAGCGGGGATTACCACGGTCGCAGTTGACCTGTTGGATGAGACGCAGTACTGTAGCCTGCCGAACGTCGAGAACCTATTCTATCTGGCAGGTATGAAATTCGGCGCCGGCGGCGATCTGCCGCTGACCTGGGCACAGAATTGCCACATCCCGGCCCTCGTGGCGAGGCACTACAAAAATTCCAGAATCGTGGTCTTCTCTACAGGCAACGTTTATCCCTTTGTCGATATCAATAGCGGCGGACCAACCGAGGATACGCCGCCCGAACCTGTCGGCGAATATGCCCAGTCCTGCCTCGGCAGAGAGCGAATGTTTCAGTATTTCTCCGAGATTCACGATACACCGGTCACTATCGTCAGGCTCAACTATGCAAACGAGCCTCGATACGGCATAATCGTTGACCTTGCATTGAGAATCTTGAACGACCAGCCGATCGATTTAACTATGGGGGCCGTCAATCTTATCTGGCAGCGGGACGCCAACGACTATATTATCCGCTCGATCACTATCGCAAAATCGCCCCCGGCTATCCTCAACGTAGCCGGGCCCGAGACGATATCAATTCGCGCGCTCGCCGAGCAGATTGGCAAATCACTCGGCAAAGAGCCAAAGTTCGTCTCGCAGGAATCGTCCTCGGCCCTGCTTTCCGATGCCTCACGTTGTATAGACCTCTTCGGCCGCCCCCAGACAACGCTCGACCAAATGGTTTCTATGATCGTAGAATGGGTGAAATCCGGCAAAGAGGTTCTAAACAAACCGACAAAATACGATGTACGCAACGGCAAATTTTAGAGGCTACGTCCTATTACTCTGTAACAACTGAATCTATAAGTTGTCATTCCGCACTTGAAGTTGTCATTCCGCACTTGATGCGGAATCCATTTCTTTAGAATCTGGATTCCCGCTCCCAGATCGGGGGTCGAGGACAAGCTTCGCGGGAATGACAAGCCACAAATACAAATGTGATAACGTACTATGGCCGACTCGCAAATAATCGACAAACTTCGATCAGGCTGTGTAATCCCCGCTCACCCGCTGGCCTTGCAGTCGGACAACAAAATCGACGTGCGCCGCCAAAGGGCATTGACCCGCTATTACTTGGCCGCCGGCACCGGCGGACTCGCCCTCGGAGTTCACACAACACAATTCGCCATCCACGACCCCAAGGTCGGCCTATACCGCCCCGTCCTGGAATTGGCGGTGGAGACTGCACGCGAATCAACAGACCGGGCCCAACCGGTGATGATTGCAGGCATCGTCGGCCAGACCGACGACGCCGTTAATGAAGCCCAACTGGCCTGCGACCTCGGCTACCATCTGGGCCTGCTTTCGCTCACCGCGGTCAGAGGCCGGTCAATCGAAGAAATCATAAACCACGCCCGCGAGGTAGCCCGGATAATACCGATCATGGGATTCTATCTGCAGCAGGCCATAAGCCAAATGCCCCTGCCCCTCAAATTTTGGCAAAGGTTCGTTGAAATACCGAACGTCGTCGCTATAAAAATCGCCCCGTTCAACAGGTATCAGACGCTCGACGTCCTCGAAGCGGTCGCCCATTCCGGCAGGGCCCGCGAAATCGCACTTTATACGGGCAACGACGATAATATCATCCTCGACCTGCTGACGCCCTACCGGTTCAACGTCAACGGCCACACCCTCTCCCTCCAAATCGTCGGAGGCCTCCTCGGCCAGTGGGCATGTTGGACAAAAAAAGCCGTCGAACAACTCGCCAGAATCAAAGAGATTCGCCAGGCTGCAACACCCATTCCGCCCGATTTACTGACGCTGGCAGGACAAATGACCCTCGCCAACAAGGCAATCTTCGACGCAGACAACAACTTCGCAGGCTGCATCACCGGCATATCGTACGTCCTGAAGCAGCAGGGGCTTGTAGAACAAATAGGAACGCTCGACCCCAACGAGCACCTCTCGCCGGACCAAGCCGAAAAAATCGACAAAATAATAAGCGACTATCCGCACCTGACAGACGACGCATTCGTCCGAGAGAATCTCGACGAATGGCTCTCATGACATAAGAAACGTATAGCACTTTCCACGTTTATAGAAGGATTCAGACAAATGAACCATCCAACAAAATCACAAAATTCAATGTCCAAACTGTCACCCGTAACCCGCTCTTGTGGCTGGGTCGCATTGATGGCGATCATTGTATGTAGCCAATGCCTGGCCGCAGACTGGACCGTAATAGGCGATTCTCCTGCCGATAAGCAGCTTGCCGAATATTTCCGCACCGAAACCGCCGGATTAGCCGAGCGCTCGTTAGCGGATATCAAAGATCTCGACGACTGGAAAGCAAAACGCGAAATCTATCGACAGCAGCTATTGGAAATGCTCGGCCTCGACCCCTTCCCCGAAAAGACCGACCTAAAACCCGTTATTACAGGCACAGTCCAGCATGATGAGTTCACCGTCGAGAAGCTTCAATTCCAGTCCAAGCCTCACCTTTACGTCACAGCCAATCTCTACATTCCCAAAAACCTCGAAGCCCCAGCCCCGACTATCCTTTACGTCTGCGGACACGGGCCGAGCAAGAAGAATGGCATCAGCTACGGCAACAAGGTCACCTATCAGCACCACGCCGCGTGGTTCGCACGCCACGGCTATGTATGCCTGGTCATAGATTCGCTGCAGATGGGCGAAATCGAGGCTATTCATCACGGAACCTACAGATACAAAATGTGGTGGTGGAACTGCCGAGGCTATTCCTCCGCCGCCGTCGAGGCGTGGAACTGCGTACGTGCCCTTGATTATCTTGAGACGCGCAAAGAAGTAGATAAGGAGCGCTTCGGCGTGACCGGGCGGTCCGGAGGCGGGGCCTATAGCTGGTGGATATCAACTATCGACGACCGCATAAAGGTCGCCGTGCCGGTCGCGGGCATCACCGACCTTCAGAACCACGTCATCGACGGCTGCGTAGAGGGCCACTGCGATTGCATGTACTTTGTCAATACGTACCGATGGGACTATCTGCAACTGCCGGCCCTGGTTGCGCCGAGGCCGCTGCTGATCTCGAATACCGATAAGGACAGCATCTTCCCGCTCGACGGAGTCACCCGCACATATCTAAAGACAATGAAAATATACGACCTCTACAACGCCCGTGACAAGCTCGGCCTCCATATATGCGAAGGCCCCCACAAAGACACCCAGCAGCTCCGCATCCACGCCTTCGTCTGGTTCAACCGCTTCCTCAAGGACGACACTTCCCTGATAGACAAGCCCGCCGTGCCGTTCTTCGAGCCGGAGCAATTAAAAGTCTTCGACAAACTCCCCGCCGACCAGATTAACACCACAATCCACGAATCATTCGTGCCGAAGGCCCCACCGCCCCCGGTCCCGCAAAGCGTCGAGGAATGGAAGAAACAACGAGACTCCTGGACCCAAGCGCTGCAGGAAAAGGTCTTCCGAGGCTGGCCGAGTGAATCCCAAGCCGGCCCACTCAACATCGAGCCCGCATTCTCCGCAAAACGAGAGGGCCTCCGCTTCCGCGCCTATGAATTCACTTCTCAGCCACACGTTCGCCTCCGTCTGTACGTGCTCGGCCCCGAAGACAGCGGCAAAGTCCAATCCGCTGCTCTTACTGTGCTGGATGACCACCTGTGGCCCAAGTTTCTGGCCGCGATGAGCGTGGCCTTCGCCAAAGAACTCACCGACCAAAAGCTTGCGGAGCCTGATTCGGCCGCCTTTGGGCGTATTCGCAAAACGATTAACAGTGAACACCGGGCGGTCGCATTCTTTGCCCCTCGTGGTATCGGCCCGTCCGCCTGGAATCCCGATGAGCGCAAGCAGACGCAAATCCGCCGGCGTTTTATGCTGCTCGGCCAGACCGCAGACAGCATGAGAGTCTGGGACGTCCGCCGAGCGATCCAGGCCCTGCGATCTATCGATTCACTGCACAATGCGCCGCTCACCCTACAGGGACAGGACAAAACCGCGGGCATAGCCCTATATGCCGCCATATTCGACGACGACATTGAAACGCTCAATCTTTGGCATCCGCCGCACTCTCACCGCCAGGGACCTATCTTCCTCAATGTCCTGAGATACCTCGACATCCCCCAGGCCGTGGCTATGGCCGCCGAACACACCGAGGTCCGACTATACCGGGAAAACGACTTCAGTGTGCAGTTCCCCAAAGCTGTGGCCGAGAAACTCCGTTGGCCGAAAAAGCAGTTGCAGGAACTCGCCCCCCGGGACGACCAGGATATTTTTGCGGCGTCAAATAAAGGAAGCTAATACGACAGCGCAACTTAGCCCTGAAGAAAAAGGGGTAACACCTTGTTACGTAAGCGGTTATGCTAAATATGTAAACTCGAAATCCGAATATCGAAATACGAAACAAATACGAAATTCAAATGACCAAAATCTCAAAC
>JAUVXL010000108.1 GCA_030603595.1 Sedimentisphaerales bacterium
AAGTTGAGGCAGCTTCCTGGGACAGCAAGGTGGAACAAGTGTTGAATGCGCTTTTTGCGGAGAACGTTGTTTCTTAGCGGCGGATGCGATGGTTGACGGTGCGAAAAAATTGCGAGTGTGCCTGGTCAGCTCGGCGGGAGGACACACCAGCCAACTGCTTGAATTGGCCGAGAGTTGGAAAGAAAGCCGCCCCTGCTGGGTTACCACCGGAGATGTTATCAAGGAGAGGCTTTCAAAATACGGGAAAGTCTATGTTGTTGGAGAGTGCAATCGCCGGCAGCCGCTCCGGGTCCTTCTTGTACTGCTGCGGTGCATGCGAATAGCCCTTCGAGAAAGGCCCGATGTTGTGATTAGCACCGGCGCTGCGGCGGGGTGTATGGTGTGTTTCTTGAGCAAACTGTTCGGCGCAAAGATAGTCTGGATCGACAGCATCACAAATGTGTATCGCCTGTCGTTATCAGGGAGATTGGTCCGCCTTATAGCCGATCTTTTCCTGGTCCAGTGGCCCGAATTGGCTGAAAAATATCCTAAAGTTGAGTACGTCGGGGCGGTAATATGATTTTTCTGACCGTCGGAACACAATTTCCATTCGATCGCCTCGTTCGTGCAATAGATGATATTGTCGGCGAGGGCTTGATTAGTGAAACAGTGTTTGGCCAGATTGGCCGGGGTGCCTGCAAACCTCGCAACTTTGAAGCTGTGGCGCGCATGGAAAAAGAGGAATTTGACAAACACCTCAGCCAAGCCTCCGGGATAATCGGGCATGCGGGGATGGGCACGATCAGTATGGCCTTGAATAACCGCAAACCATTACTGGCGATGCCAAGGCTCAAAAAGTACGGCGAGGTTGTCAACGATCATCAGTTGGGCATTGCCAAGAGGTTTTCGGAGCTTGGGCATATATTGGCGGCGTATGGCGTCGAGGATTTGCCGGACGGGATTGCTCGATTGGGAGATTTCATTCCCAATGAAAGAAGACCGGCCGCCCATGCCGTGGCCGATAGAATCAGCCGGTTTCTTAACGGTGTGAAGAGCTGACTTGGAGAAAATCAGGTGGCTGCGCCCGGTCATATCAAAGTAATAATTCTCGCCGGAGGACGTGACTTTGGGCGCGACCTCCTGGCAGCGGATTTGCCGACGGCATTGTGGCCGGTTGTGGGCAAACCCGCTCTGCAGCGTCTGCTGGATTCATTGGCGGATCAGGGCGTAGGCGATGTGGTGGTCTGCTCGAACGGCCAGAGTTCAATCCTCGCTGAATCGGTTCAGCCGGACCGTCGCATGAAAGTGCAGTTTCTCGAAGAAACCCTTCCGGTTGGAACTGCAGGCGCTGTTCGTGACGCCGGACGGAGTGAGAAGGGCACCTTGTTCATTGTGTTTCCGGCGAGTATGGTCGCTGAACCGAACCTCGAAATGCTGCTGGATGCGCACAGCAGCGGGCAATGCGGCTTGACCGTGATGTTTAATCCCGGCAATGCAAACACGAAAGAGATCGGAGAGGCCAGCGGTATCTATGTGTGCGGCAGTGAAGTCCTGAAGCATATTCCCAGCGAGGGCTATTTTGATATCAAAGAGGGTCTGATCCCTGAGATGGTGCGTGCGGGCAAGGGCGTTCATGCTGCGGTCCTGCCCAATCACGCCGGGAATTTCAGGGATCGCCGAGAATACCTTTGTGCTATCGGTGATTATCTTGAATATGTCCGGAAACCGGCCTTGGACTCGATAATCTCCGAACAGAAAGATTCTCAAGATGTATGGATATCGAGCAGCGCCGGCGTGCATTCTACGGCGAGGGTCTGCGGGCCGGTGGTTATTATGGACGGTGCCGACGTTTCTCGCGGCGCTGTTATTCTCGGGCCGACGATTCTCGGAAGTAACGTTGAAGTCGGCGTCGATGCGGTGGTCATCGGCAGCGTCATCTGGGACGGCGCCCGGTTAGGCCCGAACTGCAGAGTTCAGCGAAGTCTGATCGGTGGGGGGGTTGTTGTTAGGCCGGGAAGTAGTGTGCGGGAAAAATCCTTATCCCCGTCAGGGGTCCTTGGGGCCTGTGGACGCGACGGAGTCTTGAAAAAGTCGATCAAAAAGAAATCGAATGCGGTAAGGGAGAAGATGAGCACGGTACAGCGAAAGGCGAATAAGAAATTACCCAATTGGCTCCGCCTCGAAGGCGGCAGGGCTGCGATGTTTTTTGGGGCCGGTCTTACCCTGATGGCTTTTCTATGGTGCTACTTGCCGGAGTTGGAGGATCTCTTAGGCTTATGGCAAAGGAGCGACGAATACTCCTGCGGTATTTTGGTCCCTTTCCTGGCGGTTTACGTGTTGTGGACACGCCGAGACAGGATCGCCCGGAGCCTTGCAAGACCGAGCATCTTGTGGGGGCTGCTTGCTTTCGCCGGCGTCCAGGCCTTCCGGCTTTACGGCCTGTTCTACAATTACAGGACTGCAGAGAGATTGTCTGTGGTTCTGAGCGTTGGAGCACTGGTGCTATTATTGTTTGGGTGGCAGGTTCTAAGGAGAGTATTCACCGTCCTTCTATTTTTGTTTTTGATGCTGCCTTGGCCGACGCAGTTGCAGAGTTCTATATCGCAGCCTCTGCAGCGCTGGGCAACGACATCGGCGGTGTTCTCTCTGGAAGTATTGGGTTACGGGGTGGTCCAGCACGGCAACGTTATCGATATTGAAGGGACTGTAGTCGAGGTCGCCTGGGCATGCAACGGCTTGAGAATGGTTACAGCCTTCTTCGTCATAACCGGACTCGTTGTTCTGCTGGTCAAACAGGCAGGGTGGGAGAAACTTATCATTCTTGTTTCGAGCCTGCCGGTTGCGCTTCTCTGCAACACGGTGCGGCTGACGATTACCTCAATAGCTTTCACAATGCTTAAGGGTGAGCGTTGGGAACAGATATTTCACGACTTCGGAGGCTATGCGATGATGCCGTTGGCCCTTGCCGCGGTGGTTGCAGAGATGTGGCTTCTGAAGAAACTTACCACGGCTCCGGTACAGCAACGAGCCATTGTTATTACGCGGGATAATGCGTAATCTTTTTTAGGAGAACGAGGATATGAGTGATCTGGAAAAATATCTGGATCGGGTGATCGGACACAGGTCAAATAATTCTGAAGCGCCGCGGATGCCGAGTCCGATTGAACCCGAAGGTGATGTCGAACCGACATTGAACATAGGCGTCGCCTTGCTTCGACGCTGGCACATCGTCCTGTTGACGCTGGTGATGATTTGTTCGGTGGGTGTCCCGTGTGTCTGGCTGTTGATCAAACGGTCTTATATAGTCACAGGGGTTATACAGGTAAAACCCATCATTTCAAACATCATTACCGGCCAGGACGACCGGGGCGGAATTTCCAACTACGCCGACTTCATGGCCACACAAGCTATGATGATAACCAACGACCCGGAGATCGTGGAGAAGGTGGCGACCGATTTGTCCGGAAAGGTGCCGCAGTTCTTAGAAGAGCGCACCAACACCTTTATGGCAAAAGTCGGAAAAAAGCTCGGCCGCAAAGAGATAACGCCCGAACCGAAAAAGGTGCTCAAGGATGCGATACTCGATGAGTTGATTATCGCCGAAGTTCCGCGGAGAGGCGAAGTGATTCTTGTCAACATGAAGTGGCATAACACCGCCGAGGCGACGAGAATCGTGGAGTCCTTTATTCGCAACTACATGTCTCTCAAAGTGACCAACGCTACGAAAAAAGAGGAAGAGCAACTCGGAAGACTCCAAAGCGAGCAGAACCGGCTTGACCTCAAGCTGGACGACGACCGCAAGCAAATCGGTGAAATGGCAAAAGAGTATGGCTCCAAGAAGCTGGACGAGCGCTACGATATGAATCTGCAACGCGTCGCAATGCTGCTCAGCCAGTTCACAGAGGTCCAAGCAAGGCGAATCTACCTGCAAACGCAGGTCAACCTCCTTGACCCCAACGACCCCAACGAGGACCCCGTTGATCCGAAGGAGTGGGTAAGCCTCCGTGAGGAGTATATCATCAAGGATCCGGCCGTTCAAGCACGCACCACAAACGTGATCTTATTAGAGCAGGCCCTGATTGTCGCCAAGCAGGACCTGGCGCCTGGCAATCCTCAGATCAAGCAGAAGGAGGACCTGCTCGCAGCGCTGAAGAAGAGTCTTGAAGAGCAAAAGGAAATCGCTCGCGCCTCTTTCAACGACTTGATGCAACAGAAAACGGCTAATACGAGCAACAAGGAGTTGGATAATCTCAAGAAGGCGTTGGAGCTGGCGCTGGTCCATGAAGAGAAGATTCGATCACTGCTGGCCGAGGAAGATCAGCAGACTATCAATCTGGGCCAGAAGAACCTCGCTATGCAGACCCTTCAGGACGAGTTGACACTTACAAAGGAAATGTATGACAAAATTTCTCGCCGCATTCAGGAATTCAATATGGAGTTGAAGCGACCGGGGCGTATCAAAGTCGCCAGTAACGCCAGCATAACCGAAATCATCGACAAGCGTGCAAAATACACGGCTGCTCTCGTTTTTGGTGCGATGGGCCTGGGTATTATGCTGGCTTTTCTGAAGGAAAAGGCGGACCGCAGTTTGCGTACGCCCGACGATGTGGCCAGGCGGATTGGCTTGCGAATAATCGGGACAACGACCAGTACGCACACGATTAAGCCTGCGCGTCTTCCGGAGTTGGTGGCCGGAGATTACCAGGCTATTCGCGCCAACCTCGGTTTGCTTGAAGGCGAAGGGATGCCGAGGATGCTTGTCGTCACCAGTCCGGGGATGAAGGAGGGAAAAACGACTTTTGCGGTCAATCTGGCCATTAGCACTTCAAAGTCAGGCAAGAAGGTGCTGCTGATAGACGGAGACCTGAGAAACCCCAACATTGCTTCTTTGTTAGGTCTTCCGAAGGGGTCAAGAGGGCTTCAGGATGTGCTTTTGGGCAAAGCAGTTCACGACTCGATACATTCCATAAACGGCCTCGATATTCTTGCGGCCGATTCCAGTAATATTTCGGATGCCTTCGAATTGCTGGCTGCTTCGGTTAGCGAGCAGCGCTTGGCTGAAATCGGGCGGAACTACGACCATGTGATTATCGACACGGCGCCCGTGCTGGCTTTTGCCGACGCATTGATTTGGGCAAAGATTGCCGATGGAGTCATACTGACGTGCTTTGCAGGCCAGACTACAGCCCCCAATCTTATGAAGGCAAAGCAACGATTAGTGCAAATGAGCGCCAATGTGGTCGGCACCGTAGTCAGCAACGTCGAATTGGATGACAGTTATCAGCCCTATGGATACCACTATTGCTCAGGAAGTAGTCGCTCAAGAGCACGCGCCAGGCGAACGCGCAGGAAGATGCTGTTGCCGATGAAACCGCCTAAATCCAAAGCTAATAAGTCTTAACATTGCCCGGAAAACGCATGAACTTGATTATTCTACACAATAACCGGGATTCGTACGCCGCCAACGATTACAGTTTGTTGAGAATTGCCTTTTCAAGTGAGCCTTTGGCACGAGTTGTTCTCGACGGAATGAGCAGAAGCTCATCCCGGATCGATAGCAGCATTTCTCCTCGTGGCATGGCTACGATTTGTGCCGTCCCGGAAAGCTGGTCCATCAAGTCCGGCGCAACTGAGTCGGCGCATATTATATCTTATGCAGGAAAAGTATCCCTTTGTTCGTCCGCCGCAGGCGGATTGGATAGGGCCAAGCGGGACGGATGGCTTATTGTTTCCAACGGGCGCTTTGCCACGCAAATCAGTAACGACCTGCTCAAGAACATATTGGTTGGTATTGAAGCGGACGTGGTGGCGGTCAATGCCGAGGCCGAACTGTTAGCTGCGCATGAGAAGGTGCGGCTGACTGTTCAGGACAAAGTGGCCGGTTTCCGCCGATTGTACGGCGATGCCGCTGAATTGGCGTCTATTCCCGCCGATTGGCCGCATCATCTGCTGCTCAGGAGCAGCATCATTGAGCGGGTATTGGATAACGGGGCTTTGCCCGAGTCATTCGGCGCTGTCTTGGAGAATTGTCGATCAAACGGTTTGGACTGTCGGGCAATCAAGGTAGCCGGTTTTGCGCTCGACCTGGAGAGCGAAGAAGGATTGCTGCGGCTCTGTAGAGCCGGTGTTTTTCTGTCATCTACCGATTCCCACGCGCCAATTGTAAACGGCGTTAATAACGGTGATATGGATCACGGCGAGACGGCACAGCGAGAGCCGAGATTTATCGGAAAGGTGCTGTTCGGAGAGAACGTTCATGTCGGTCCGGATGTTGTCATTGCCGGGCCGAGCATTATCGGCCGGGACGCCAGGATTGAACGCGGGGCCGTCATAAGCTCCTCAATCATAGGGCCGGAAGTTTGCGTGCCGAAGGGACGTTTTGTGCGAGACTGTATTTTAACGGCCCCGCAGCACCGGATGAAAGGACAAGCGATCTTTGGGCGTTGCACTCCAAGGCGAATGTACGGCGGCAGCGCCGAGTTCGAGAAGCCGGGATTTGCCGGCGACGTCTTTCGCAGTTGGAGCCTGTTTTCCTATGCAGGATGTTTCAAACGAATAGTGGACATCGTTTTTGCGCTAATCGTCCTTGCGCTGTTTGCCCCCGTAATGCCCTTTGTCGCGTTGGCCGTGAAAGTAAGTTCACCCGGCCCGGTGTTCTATAAAGACAAACGGCAGGGACGCCGCGGAAAGATGTTCGATTGTTGGAAGTTCAGGACGATGCGCACAGGTTCCGACAGGATACAGGAGAAGCTGCGGGTAGCCAGTCAGGTTGACGGTCCGCAATTCAAAATCGATAACGACCCGAGAATCACAACGGTTGGCATGTTCCTGCGGAACACATTTATCGACGAGATACCTCAATTCCTCAATGTTCTTTTCGGCCAGATGAGTGTTGTCGGCCCAAGGCCGTCGCCGGAGTCTGAGAACACATTATGTCCGTCCTGGAGGGACGCCCGGCTGTCGGTAAGACCGGGAATAACGGGCCTCTGGCAGGTCTGCAGGACACGAAAGCCCGAGCAGGACTTCCAGGAATGGATTCACTATGATACCAAATACGTCAGGAATCTCTCGCTCGGAATAGATTTGAGGATATGCGCGCTGACGATTAGGAAAATTATTGATAGCCTTATCAGGCAATTCTGAAAAATGTAACATCGGCATCCCCTCGACTGCGCTCGGGACAGGCTTGTCGATGCCATTTCTCACGGGCTCCAGGCCCGTGATACCTTCGATTGGAAAGGATAGGTAAATGGCGAGGAGATACTTTAACTGGAAGTTGGCCATAGTTCTGGTAGTGGGTCTTGCGGTTCTGTGTGTGACGGCTTATGGGTTGCGCCAATGGCAGAAGGAGACCAGAGCTGAACGGGGGCTTGAGCTTGGAAACAAGGCCTACGAGCAAAAAGACTACGAAGAGGCCGCACGCTGTCTGGGCAGGTATGTCGGCGTTTATCAGGATGACATCCCTGCAATGCTCAAGTATGCCGATGCGCATCTGAACATAAGGCCTCTCAAACGCAACAACGTCCAGCAGGCTATAGGGACTTACGACGTCATATTAACGAAGGAGCCGACCAATTCCGAGGCTGCCAGGCGGCTTGTAGGGCTGCACCTGAACATGGGCGTCTTCGGCGAGGCCGAGCGAATCGCCAAGGAATTCGTTGATGTGACCGCCGATTCAACCGTTCGCACGCTCTGGGCTACGGCATTGGTCGGCCAGAGGAAGTACGACGAGGCGGTCGCGGAATTTCAGAGCATAATAGCTGATGAGCCGAATCAGGTGTTGGTCTATGAGTCGCTGGGGAGGATCGCTGAGCAGTTCGGCGACGAGTCTGCACAGCCCCCCGCACATTGGTACGACGAAGCGGTCAAGAATAACCCGAGTGCGGCTCTGGCCTATACGGTGCGCGCCGGGTTCTATTTGAGGAGCGGCGGTAAGGCCAAGGCATTAGCTGAACTTGCCAAGGCCGAGGAATTTAAGGCCAAGGCATTGGCTGAACTTGCCAAGGCCGAGGAACTGGACCTTACAGAGACCAACACGAGGCTCCGCCTGGCGGTCGAATTCCTCAATGCCGGCGAGCCCGACAGGGCCGAGCAGCATCTGATTGCCGTGAAAGAGAAAGAACCGGACAATCAGGGCCTCTGGAATCTGTGGGGTCAGCTTGCCCGTACATCGAACTCGAAGGAGAAGATGCTGGAAGTTGCCGAGAACGGCCTGGAAAGCCTTTCTGCCGCGCCTTGGGATTTTATGCCCGCAGCGGCCGAATTCCTTATCAGGGGCGGCAAGCTCGATAGAGCCGCTGAATGCATCGAGAAGCTGAACCAGAAAGACATCAACCCGGCCGAGGTCGCTTCGTTGAGGGCTATGTTGGCCGACCAAAAAGGCGATCCGAGACAGACCGTACAGTATTGGCGACAGTCAATAGCCTTAGGCAACGCGGACCCGCAGGCCCAATTGCGCCTTGCACGTGCACTGTTGGCAATGGGTGATACCCAGTCTGCGATGCGCCAGTTGCGCCAGTTTCGGACGTTTCTTGCTCAACAGCGCAAGCCCAAGTCATTTAGCGGGCGCTTGGATTTGGCCAAGCTGCACTCGGATTTGGCCAGGCTGTTTTTCCAGGTCGAGGATTGGGCCGGCTTCGCCGACCATGCCGGCAAGGCGTTGAAATTGGCGCCGGGCAATACCGAATCTACTCTGTTAGACTTGCAGGCCAAAGTGCAGTTGTTCACGGCCGATCCTAACAGCGTGAACGACCAAGATTGGGACGACATAACAGCCCAGTTGCTCGCACTGGAAGATAGCGCCGCCGATGTCCTGCAGGTCAAATTGCTCCGGGTTCACGTTATGGTCCAGCGAAAGCAATTCGCCGAAGCCACAGACCTTCTAACTGAACTGAAGAAAGAGCATCCGTCGGAATATAGAGTCGCTATGGCTGAGGTCGGACTCCTTGCCGATCAGGGCCGGGAAAAGGCAGATGAAGCGATAGCAATGTTGAACGAGATTATGAAGAAGTTCCCTGAAGTTGCCGAGCCGGTTATATTCCTCGCAGGATTGTATGATCGTCGGGGCGACCGCCCGAAAAGCGAAGCCGTTATTAAGCAAGCGACCGAGCGCATCAAGGATCCTCCTTCCCGCCGTAATTTGGGTCTTCAGCTTGCGCGATTGTACGACCAGTGGGGTCGAGCCGAAGATGCCTGCACCGTGCTCGAGGCTCTCTCGAGTGAAGAGCCGGATAGTATTCCGATAAGGCGCCGGCTTCTAAACAACAGCTCCTTGGCCAAGGACCCCAACAAGGCACAGAAACTCGTTGACCGGATCAAAGCCCTTGAGGGTGACGAAGGCCGGCAGTGGCGAATTGAACAGGCGCGTCTTTGGTTCAACGGAACTGATTTCGACAAACACAGTTCCGAGATAATCTCAATTCTGAAGGAAAACTTGTTGGCCAATCCCGACGATCAGCAAAGTCGCATCGTTCTTGCTCATACGTACGAACGCATTGGCCGTTTACAAATGGCTCTTGCGACCTACCGCGAAGCCCTCAACAGGTCGCCGCAGGATGTCGAGCTTATTGCCAGCACCGTTACGGCATTGCTCAATGCGCATGAATACGATGAAGCAGCGCGCATTCTTAGCCGCATCTCAAAAGAAGGACTCACCAGTCCGGAACTTCAGAGGCTACAGTTTCAGAACGTTATCAGGCGAGGTGATTTGGATTCGGCAGCGAACATGCTGAAGGGTTATCTTGTCACAGACCCCAATAACATTCCAATGGGTTTGTCTCTTGCGGTGCTGAAGATGCAACAGGGTGAATTTGACGATGCGCGCGAACTGCTGGATGAATTGCGAGCCAAGGACCCCAATTCACTGCCGACTATTGTGGCACAAATCGAGTTGAACGTTAGTGAGGACAAAGCAGATGAGGCGTTGAAGTTGTGCGATGAGATAATAGAAGATCACGACAATTCCATGGCCTATCTGATTCGCGCCAGGGCGTACTTCAATCTCAAGCAATTGGACAAGGCGGCTGAGGATTTCGACCGCGCTGTCTCGATGTATCCCAAGAACGCGGATGTATGGATTGCAAGGAGTGATTTCTATGCCTTTTCAGGGCAGCGAGAGAATTCAATGGCCGACATGGAACAGGCCCTTTCTTTGGCTCCGGACAATCCGAGTGTCCAAGGGCTCGCCGTTGACATGTTCCTGACGTCCGGCAAGCGTGAGAAAGTGCGGCAGGCAAGGACTATTATAGATCGCTCCCTGGAATCCAATCCCGATAATGCCGATTTGAGGTTCCTCAAAGCCAGGTCCCTGCTCGGCGAGCCAACGGCTCCTTCTATCCAAAACGCCATACAGATTCTCGAAAAGCTTACGCAAGATCGCCCCGAATTCAGCGAAGCCTGGCGGATGCTCGCCCAGGTCCTCACCAGGCAGGGGCAATCCGCAAGGGCAATAGACACCATCCTGGAAGGTCTTGTCCACAATGATAAGAATAAAGCGCTGCTCATGCTGAAGGCTCGGGCCGAAGCTGCCAAGTCGCCGTTCTTGGCGATCGCGACTCTCAAGCAATTATTGGCTTTGGACCCTAACGACATAACTGCGGCAATGCGCCTGGCCGATGCTTACGTTGCAACGAACGAGCCGGACAAGGCGGAGAACCTCTTGAGAGAGCTGTTAGCCCGGTGCGATGCGTCGCTTCGACGGACCTGCAGAATCGTCCTGGCCGCTGCGATGTACGCCAACGACAAGAAGGCGGAGGCTCAAGCCGAATTCGATTCATTAGTGGCCGCTGAGCCCAATGATCCGGCTCCGATCCTGCAAGAGGTCGGGCTGTTGGGCGAGGACAAGCTCTGGGACCGGATTGAAAGCAAGGCCGTCGATTGGTATCAAAAGCACCCTGAAGACATTGAGACGCCTTTGGCCATAGCCAATACCCTGGCGTCCAATGACGACGCCGTTCCAGGGAAGGCCGCCGAGAACATACTGAGAATGTTGTTCAAAGACCACGAGGGCGATATCCGGATTGCAGGCACACTTGCCATCTTAATGCAGAGACTTGATCGTAATGATGAGGCGGCCGAGTTTTACAGGCGAGTGATTGAGATTCGGCCTGATGACGTCGTTTCCCTCAATAACCTGGCCTGGATTGTCTGCGAGCATCAGGACAAGCACGCAGAAGCCCTCGAACTCGCTCAAAAGGGCCTGAAAATAGCCCCCAAGTATATCGACCTGATCGATACACGCGGAGTGGCGTACTATCGAATGGGAAGATTCACCGACGCGATCCGGGACTTCACAGACTGTATAGAACTTTATCCAGAGGAGACCGCAGCAGTCACCGCTGCGTATTTTCACCTGGCAAGAGCATTCGCCAAGGTCAAGGATGCGAACAACGCCCTCGAAAACCTGAACAAAGCCTTGAGTTTGAACGAAAGGCTGGGCGGATTATCGGGGCACGACTTGGCCGAAGCCAACGATTTGCTCGAAGAATTATCCAAAGAAGGAGGTTAATGATGCAGCAGTTTCCAAGATCAGCGGCTCAGCAAGTCCGCAACATCGACTCTCCCTATGAGCGTCCAAAGGTCATTCTGCTCGATGAGAGACATTGGTCGTATATCCAAAGGCGCTACCATATCAGTCCGCGAGAGCTTGAAGTGGCCAAGCTTGTCTGCCACGGCCTGAGCAACAGGGAAATCGCCGATGCTCTCGGCATAAGGCAGGGGACCGTCAAAACTCACATCAAGAACATTTATCGGAGAATCCACGTCAAGAATAAGGTTGCACTTCTGCTAAGGTTTATGGCCGATATAAGCCAACTGTTAGGCGAGCCGGGCGCCGGCGCTGTTGTGCCGATCGTGGATGCCGAGGCTTGATCCGGCCGCCTGTGCGCAGCGCATCCGGGTAGCTGCATCGTAACTAATGCGGTTATCCGCCGCAGGCGGACTCAAGCCTCAACTCCGGATCGGGTCTTATTGCGGCCTCTCAGGCATCCATTTTCATATCCCGCCGCCTCTTCGCCTCCTGAAAATCCATCGAATACCCTTCTCTTCTTGTCTCTTTTGTTGTTCCGACTGCCCCGGAGGTCCGGACCGGCTCTGAGACAGGCGGCAACAGGTCGCGTTGATATTTGTCATGCTGAACGAATTGAAGCATCCGGCCACAACCTAAATGTCGTCCCGAACATTTGACTATTGACTGGCAGGCACGTTCGGGTGTAGCATCTGTGGCGTTCAGCAGCCGGATACACGGCTTTTCTTAAGGTAACGTGCGGGTCGGACTATGACGAGCAAGGAGCGAATGATTTGTGCCCTGGAAGGCGGCAAGCCCGATAGACTGCCGGTCTCCGTTCATCAGTGGCAACCGTACCACCTGGACAAATACCTCGGCGGGATGAGCGATTTGGAGGCATTCGAGAAGTTCGGGATGGATGCCCAGATCCAGTATTTCGCGGAGATGGGCCAGTTTTGGGTGACAAAGGCCGATTTCTCCAAAACCTCAACCGCCCAGTGGCGTGACGATGCCCAGGTCGTAAGCAACGATCCCGATAATCGCATCGTCAATCACACCATAGTAACGCCCGGCGGGAACCTGACCTACAAGACCGGCGGAGATCGCAAGACGACTTGGATCACCGAATACATGATCAAGCAGGACGAGGATATCGAGTTGATCGAAAAGTATATGCCCGTGCCGAAGCTTGATCCCAAGCCCGTCGCTGAGTTGTACGGCAAGATCGGCGACCGCGGGATTTTGCGAGGTTTTATCTGGGGCGACCAGGCCGGCTGCTGGCAGCATGCCTGCTGCCTCAAGGATGTCAACCAGTTGATACTGGACTGCTTCGACAAGCCCGACTGGGTCCACTCGCTCCTGCGGATACTGCTCGAAAAGAAGCTCCAATTCGCCGAGGGGATGAAGGGCGCCAAGTTCGACCTTATCGAAACAGGCGGCGGCGCGGCCTCCTCGACCCTCATCTCGCCGAAAATGCACGAGGACTTCTGCCTCCCTTACGACCGCAAGCTCCACGATGCACTGCACGAGTTGGGCTTCAAAATCACCTACCACACCTGCGGCGGCGCCCTGGGAATCGAGGAGATGATAGTCGCAAACGGCTGCGACGCCTCGGAAACTCTCGCCGCCCCGAGCATCGGCGGCAACCAGGAGCCCTGGGAATTTAAGAAAATAATAGGAAATCGCCTCGCCCTGATCGGCGGAGTGGACCAATTCAACGTCGTTACCGAAGGCGCCGAGCAGTATATACGCGAAAAGGTCTTCGAGTTGTTCGAGAAGGTCGGCTACGAAGGCGGCTATATATGCTCGCTGGCCGACCACTTTTTTGAAACCCCGCCGCAGAAACTAAAAATCTTCGCCGACGCGGCTCGCGAATGTGTTTATTGATATTGATGGAAGTGGCACTAAGGCTTCTGCAAAATTGCAAGTTAAGCCTATATTGTTGGAGAAAATCTTCTTTCCGCCACGGGCGGACTTTCAGCGTGATTTTCTTCACTAATAACCGCTTATCAAACAAGATATTGCCGTTAAAAAGAAAAAATCAATAAACGATTTTTTCTGTTGTT
>JAUVXL010000005.1 GCA_030603595.1 Sedimentisphaerales bacterium
CTACCCACTTATGCAACGCCCACGCGATCAACTACGAGAGAAGCTCGGACAAACGTAAATCTAAGACAGGTAAGGGCTTGGCGACGGCAGTGCCATTCCTCACTGACCCCTTTTAAGCACAGAGAAATGATCGATAGTGAATAGTCGAGTGCGATCCCGCCGGGTAAATCGACGTCGGTCCGGCAGTCAATCCGCTCAAAGACCTCGTCAGGGCAGGCGCACCCCAAGGTTTGTCTGACAAACAGCTCTATATTGTCCTTCTGTATCATTTTTCAAGAATTCCGGTTACAGCAATGAACACGTTAGGCTGGTATTGTTTTGGTGATTTTGGCCTCGCGGGGCCCAAGATTGTCATCGGGTTGGTTTTGTGCCCTGGACTATCCAGATGTTTCTGTATGCTACGGGGTTGCCGTGGTCCTGTAGGTTTATGGGGCCTGAGCGTGGTTTGCCGAGTTGGAGCTTTTTGTGGATTATCACGCCGTTGTGGACGACCCAGTACCATGCCTGCTCTTTGCCGTCGCCGGGATTGTAGGTTATGTCGTAGGTTTGCCAAGAGAGGGGCGGCAGGCACATGTTGACGATTGGTGCATTGGTCTTGTACACTCCGCCGCACTCGTTAGGCAGGCCATCGAGGCCGAATGAATCGAGGACCTGTATCTCTCGGCCGCCGGGTGGGAAGACGCCGCTATTGCCACGACCTTGGCCTCGGGCCTTGGGCTGAAAGGGCGAGCGGAACTCGATGTGCATGGCCCAGGGGCCGTCGAAGTTCTTGACTGTTCCGGTTTGGCCGGCCTTGGGGACGGCCTGCATGTAGCCGTTGGGATCGGCTTTCCACTTCTTGTTGCGCATTTCGGCAAGCGAGGGGGGCTTGTTGGGTTCGTAGGGCAGAAGCACTGTGGCGATGGCGGGTGGTTTGAAGCCGAGGGCGGGGCTCTTGCGATGGATCTTTTTGGCCTCGATGGCCTCGCCCTTGTCGGTCTTTCCTGCGAGCTTGCCGTTTTCTATTACGGCGGTGTAGTCGGCCTGGCTTTTGGGCGGGAACTGCTTGGTCGCGCTGAACTGGGCGGGGTTGCCTGCGAGATACTGCCTGTTGCCTGTGGCGGGTTGGAAGACGGTCTTGGCGCCGTCGAGCTTGCCCTGGCAGAGGATCTTTTTCTTTACGTCGGCGCCTGCTCCGGGCAATCCGCCTGGCAGGAATACGGCCTGGAATGTGCCGTCGCCAAGAGCGATGACCTGGACGCCGATCTTTCTCTTGGCGTCGCCGGCGATTGTGCCGAGATACTCGCCCTGAATGTCGAAGTCCGGGCCTGCCTTTCGGGCCTCGGCTACCGTGGCATACGTTGAACTGCCGCTCGGTGCGGCGCCCGCCTCCAAGACAAACACGCCAGGCACGAAAACCAAAGCCAGAGGCATTACAAGCACCAATGCTCGCATACTTTTCATGACAATCTCCTTACAATTGACAGCTTCATGCTAAGACTTTCAGCATAACCGTTAATGCTGACCACGACATGGAACATTATACCTATAAGCAGCCGGATGTACATACCCTGCTACTCGTTTTTTTGGCGATCTTCAGGTTGCAGCAGAGAAGAAGGGGTGGGAATGACAGGTGTGTGTTCCTTCACGACGCATTGCGGGTTATGGGTGTTTTGCGATTTTTGTCAGGGCGGCTATTCTTTGGCCGAGGTTGCGGGCGGCCTCTTGTTCTTGCTCGCTTACTCCGAGGTCGAGTGGGCCGGTTACGGCTGCGGCTCCCGGCTCGCCCCAGATGCTGCCTGTTTTTTCGTTTCGGTAGAGCGGGCCTGCTACTACCATTCGATTGTTGAGCATGAAGAGAAGGAGAGATGTAACGACGTGTCCGTTTCCGCCTGCCTGGCCTCCTGCTGTTGCGAAGGCGCCGCCGAGCTTGTCGGTGAAGTCCACACCCATTTTCCAGTTCCAATCGTCAATGACAGTTTTCATTTCGCCTGGGATATTGGCGAAGTATGTAGGGCAGCCGAGGATGATTCCGTCGGCGGCTTCGAGGTCTTCTTTGGATGCGTCGGCGACTTTTCTCAATGTCGTGACTACGCCCGGAACCTGGTTTGCTCCTTCTGCGACGGCGCGGGCCATTTTCTCGGTGTTGCCGGTGCGGGAGTAGTAGGCCACGAGGATTCGGACGGGGGCCCGGAGGAAGCGTATGCAGACGGGGCTTGCGATTGAGATCTTAGTGCCGGTGGGTTCGAGGCTGCCGGTTTTTTGGTCGATTCGGAAGACTACTACGCTGCCGACGCCCTGGTTGGCGACGAGGCAAAATTTTCCTGTGGGGTCTATATTGAAATTTCTGGGGGTTTTTATGTCTGCGGTTTCATGTTCGACGAAGGTTAGCGTTCCTTTGGTGGGGTCGATTCTATAGACTGCGATGCTGTCGTGTCCTCGGTTTGAGCCGTAGAGGAACTTGCCGGTTGGGTGGACGCGGACCTCGGCGCAGGAATTCGAACCGTCGAATCCGTCGGGAAGGGTAGTGACGGTCTGGATTTCGGTTAGAGCACCGGTGGCGGGGTTGTAGTCGAAGGCGGTTATGGTGCAATGGAGTTCGTTGATTATGTAGGCTTGTTTGCCGTTTGGTGCGAAGGCGAAGTGACGCGGGCCGGCGCCGGGTTTTAGGTTTGCAGACGGAGGGTTGTTGGCGGTGATGGTTCCTTTTTCGGCGTCGAGCTTATAAATCATGATCTTGTCGATTCCGAGGTCGGCGACGTAGGCGTAGCGGTTGTCTGGACTGGGGTTTATCGAGTGTGCGTGGGGGCCTTTCTGGCGTCTTTCGTTGATACTTGAGCCCCGGTGCTGGACGAAGCCGGTTGGCTCGGCGAGAGCGCCATCGGATTTGATCGGGATTACGGCTGCGCTTCCGCTTCCGTAGTTTGCGACGAGGACATTCTTGCCTGCGTGGTCGATATTGACGTGGCAGGGGCCTGCGCCGCGTGAGGGCTGCCGGTTTAGCAGGTTTAGGTGGCCCGAAGCGGTATCGATTGCGAAGGCGGTGACTGTGCCTGCGCCGCCGGCTTCACTGACGGCGTAGAGGAATTTGCCGTTGGGATGGATTTCGATGAATGAGGGACTCTTGATTTCGGCTGCAAGGGCCGGTGCGGAGAGTCGGCCTGTTTCGAGGTCGAGGGCGCTCCGGTAGATGCCCTTGCTGGAATTGTCGGGGCGGGTGTACGTGCCGAAGTAAACCGGGAGCGATTCGGCGGAGACCGCTGATAACGCTGCGAGCGAAAAGGCTGTGATGATAAAGGCTCTGATTCGCATGTAGAAAGACCTCCTTAATTTAGGTTCTCGAATAAGGCTTCACCTCAATTTCCGGCGGAGTTCGTCGAGCAGTTGTGTTACAAGTCTCGTCCGGGCCGATTCTCCTGTGCCGCGTAGTCGCACCTGGCTGCTCGTCAGGCCGTCCGGCAGCTTGAAGGCGACATCTACATAGCTTGCTCCGTTTTGATCTTTCCGCGTTTGACCGACGGCAACGGCGCATTTGCTCTTGGCCGCGTCGGCGGCGGCATCGGCCAGATGTTCGATCCGGGCGGCAGCATTTTGCGAATCGCCGAGCAGGCGGTACAGGGTTTCTTCGGTCGGGGCGACGTATGCACCGGCCAATACCCGGTCTGCGTTGGCGGCGGCGCTTAGCGCGGCGGTCAAGCCGCCGCCGGTGGCTGCTTCGGCCAGCGCAATAGTCTGGCCGCGTTTGGCCAACTGTTTGACTACATGCTCTTCTAAAGATGTGTCATCGGTTGCATACATGTTTTCGCCGAGATGCGCGGCAATTTTCTGTTTTATTTCATCGAGGTTTGCGCGGTCTTTGGGGGTGTCGTTGGGCAGGGTGAAGGTGAAATCGACCCGGCCGCCATCGAACCTTGAGGATGTCGTGACATCACTGGGCAGAGGGACGTGGCGTTCGATGGTCTGGTCGATTTGGGATTGTCCGAGACCGACGAAGCGCAGAGTCATGGAGCAGCCGGGCTTTCGCGTGCCGAACCGGTGGCCCAGGTACGGTATCAGTTCGTCGCTTACCATAGGCTGCAATTCGCGTGGCGGGCCGGGCAGGGCGATAATCGTGGTATGCGGCTGCTCGAATACCAGGCCGACGGCCGTGCCGTTGCGGTTCTTCAGATACGCGTCGCGCGTCGGTGCCTGCGTTTGACGGCGCAGGTTCTCGCGAAGCTTGGCTGGCGAGACGCCGAAACGCCTCGCCATCTCCCGCAGCACATCGGGATTCTCTTTGAGGGGAATCTTCGTAAAGCCGCAAAGAGCCTCGCGGGTAACGTCGTTGTCGGTCGGGCCCAGACCGCCGGTGACGATTATCAACTCCGCCTTGGCCGCGGCAAAGCGAAGCGCCTCTTCGATGTCCGCCTCTTTGTCGTCCACGCACATCGAGCCGACGCAATGAAGGCCCAACGGCGTGAGCGTCTTTGTGAGGAAGTAGGTATGGCCGTCTGCATAAGCGCCGGCGAGCAACTCACCGCCCGTGACGATGATCATGTATCGTGTGAGCTGCGCCTCGGATGGGAAACTGAGCTTGTCCAGCGGATTTGTGCCGGCCTTGTTCTCCTCTTGGTCTGTCCAGCCATCGTTGTCGTCGTCGGTATCGGCGTTGTCGCCCGTTCCATCGCCGTCGGTGTCTCGCCATTCCTTCGGGTCGAACGGAAATGCGTCCCAGGGAACGGACTTTGCGCGATCGAAACCGTCGCCGTCGAAGTCCAGTTCTTCGCAGTCCGGCGTGCCGTTGTTGTTCTTATCATCGGCGAGGCCGTCGCCGTTGTCGTCGGCGTCGAGATTGTCGCCGATGAGGTCTTTGTCATTGTCTTTCCATTCTTCCGGTTCGAGGGGGAAGGCATCGGCGCCGTCGGGTACGCCGTCGTTGTCGTCGTCGTTGTCGAGATTGTTTGGTCGTCCGTCGTTGTCGATATCGGGCGGGCCGTCAGGCGTGATGAGAAGGGCAAGATCGACGGTGAATTCAGGGACTTCTAATGTGTGCGTTCCCTTCGGCGCGTCGATGATTTTGAGTATCTCGGCCGTTTCGGGTGAATACCAGTACCCCTTGGCGCTCTTGGGGATGTCTAAGGTAATCTTCAGGCCCTTTATCTTGTTGGTGTGGTCGGTGAAGTGGTGGAGATATGCTCCGGCCCTTTTCCTCGAGGCAAGGGCGTAGGCGCGGACGGCGCGCGGGTCCGAGACCGTTACGTCAATCGGGCGGACGTCTTTATCGAGGCGGTATGCGAAGTCCTGCATCGCTCGAACGTACTCGCGTTCTTTGGGTCCGAGCCAGATATTCATAAAGTGGCCGTCGCGGGCGTAGCTCGTGTTCCAGAAGATAAATGCAATCTCGTTGAAGAAGGCGGTCCATTTCCGGATGCGCATTCTCAGGGCCGAGCGGTCGTCCCATACGCCGCCGACGCCGAGCGGGCGGTTATTCCTGTCCACGTGATTGCCTTGTTCGCCGACGACAACGGGCTTGCCGTGCTTTTTCCAGTTCTTCGCGCGCGACGCGGTAACGGCATCGGATTGAAGCTCGTTTTCGCGTTGATACCAGTGCGGCGCGCTGATTTCGATGCCGGGCAACTCCGGGCGCTCCCAACTTGTTGTGATCGGATGATGGTAGGGGTCGATGGACTGGAGGTAGGGGATGGTTATCTCGTACCATTTATCGTCGGCCTTTTGCTCGTTGAGGAACTCCCAGAAGTCCACATAGGCGCCCCATCTATCGACGCTGTACTTGATAAACCGCTTGACCTTGGCCATGTTCTCTTTGTTGTCGGCTTCGTTGTTGAAGGCCTTCTGAAACCCGAAGATTCCGTAGCAAATGCCGAATCCGTACTTGCGGGCATATACCAGCAGTTCATCGGTCATCACGGCTTCCTGAACGAGATACTTCTCAAGGTTGCGGTTAAGGGGAAAAGAGCAGTTTTCCGGGGAGTAGCGATAGAGGTTGAAGCCGCATTGGGAGAAATAGCGGAAATAGACGTCGGCGTTTTGCGGATTGTTGGCCGGGCTGCGGACGAACACGGGGCCCTTAGGCAGGGGGGGCGGATCCTTGAGGTCTGTGCGGAAAGGGCCTTCCATCGAGCACTGGTCGAGTACCGAGCCGGTGCCTGAATTATCGCCCCAGCAGTCCTGGACGCCGATGGGGAAATAGGCGCTGCCGTCGTCGAATACGAACCTGAACGGATTCGTCGGGTGCAGGCGAAGAAATCCGGGATTCGGTTTTCTTCCCTTGATGCACGAGAAGGCGCCTTTGCCGGATGCCTTTTGGCCTTTTGCATTGGTGAACGTGAAGGTGTAGGTCCATTCGCCGAGTTCGCCCGGCGACAATCGGGCCTTCCACAAATCCTGCTTGTCGAATTCATAAATAATTCGCTGGCGCTGCCCGCTCTTCTGTTTATGTATTGCCGGGCCGGCGGAAGAGCCGTAGTGAAACCCGCCCACCTTCATCCGCCTGCCCGATGGGGAGGTGAAAACGACGTCGATAGTGACATCGACGAATGGGTCGGCATATTCGTTCTCATGCTCGAATGTGATCTCGAACACTTCGTAGGCCGGTATGGTATTTGTATTTTGCTCGTGGGCTGCTTCAAGCTGCAAATTGCCGCCGTACAGAATCGCGGTTGTACACAGAAGCAGCACAGCGGGTGTCATACGCTTTCCAACTAATTCTCGCGCCCTATCTGTCATCCTGAACGTAGCGCAGCGCAGTGAAGGATCTGGCTTGTATGCTTGAGGGCTCGCTAATTCCGAAGCCAGATCCTTCGCCTTCGGCTCAGGATGACAACTCAACGCTCCCTGAGAATTTTTTAGAATCCGCATCAGTGACTTGTCGGGATACATTGTCTTATCTCCGGTATGCAGGGCTTGCGGTTTATCGTTCGGTTTTCTGCGTCATGCCTTTTCCGAGTTGCGGCAGGACTTTGGCAGCCTGTTCGGGCCCGTAGTTGAAGATTGTAAAGCCGCCTGTATTGAGTCGGCGGGTAATGTTTATCTGCTCGATGAGTTTGCAGATATCGGTCTGGTCGGGCCAGACGCTCAGGCCGATGCCGGGATAGCAGGGCACTTTGCCGGTCCAGGGCAGTTGCCGGCCGACCATGCGCTCGAACGCACTGCTCGAAGCGGTATAGTCCATCGGGCAGACGAAGTCGAGGTATCCGCGGTCGCACCAGAGCTTCCAGTCCTGGCCGACGGAGTCCCGGTCGCTCGGCCAGTTTCTGAATACCGCGGCGGATATCTTGATCCCGGGTCTTACCTTTCTTGCACGCTCTGATACCGCGGCGACGACAGTGGTGATCTGCCGGCGTCTGAAATCGAGCCATTTGTCCCTGAAGGCGTCCTTATTTCGCACGTCGCTCGGCCAGTTGTTGACGGCTTTGCCGATGGTCTTCTCAAACCGCTGCCGACAACCGTCGCAGAAGCAGCCGTCTTTGCCCGGATACCGAATATAGTCGAAGTGGAGGCCATCGACGTCGTATTTGCGGGCGACTTCGAGCATCGAGTCTATCTCGAGTTGCTGGTTGGCCGGGTGGGATGGGCACAGCCAGTCCGCCAGCGGCGGAGCGGGCGAGAGGTCGTAATTCACCTGCGTTCTGCCCTCCGCCTTCATCCGGGCTATATATTCCTTATCCGTGGCCCAGCCCATGTTGAAGTTGACCTTCCAGACGTGGCATTCGACGCCGTACTTCTTGCAGGCCGCAAGGCACAGCTTAATCTGGTCGCCTTTCTCGGCAACCGTCTTCGACGTCGGCAGGACGTCGCTCTCGTAGAAAGCCACGCCGCCCCAAAGCATATTGGGAAGGATTGCGGTAAATCCGTTATCGGCAAGCACCTTGATTGCCTGGTCCCACGTCATGCCGGATACTCCGAAGGCGCTGTGGCACCAGAACGCGCGGTGCTCTCCGGGCAGGGGCTTCTGAGCGAGGCAATACGCATCTATCATAGACTCCCGGGCCTTTTCTGATGCGAAGATCGCCTGCGAGAATTTCTTTTCCGATACAAACCGCAACGCTCGACCTCGATTTTCGACTGCCTTCTCGATAGCGAATAGGGCGGATTTTGCGCCGGAGGCGATTGCTGTTATATTCTTTTCGGCTGATTTGAAATTGTCGTAGGGGCCGAATTGGCCGATCCCGTCGATACGGTTCTGCGCTGCATCACGCCAGAACTGTGGCACGAGATCGCCTGCCATAGCCAAGAGCAGTTGCAGCTTATTAGCCGGGTCGTCGGCGAGCAGGACGTGCGTCAGGAAGGCGCAGTTGTCGCTGAGAAGCAGGGCGGGCTGTTCGGTGGATTGTCCCTTGTTGTCGTGCCACAAGGCGGCGATCCGGCTTCGCCCGTCGATAGCCGAGGCCTGCTGTATGTTCCAAGAGGCCTGCTGGGTTGTCCGAGGCATTCCTTCGAGGCCCCGGCCCGATGGGCGAATGGAGGCGAGCCAGCCCGCGTGTTTCTGCTGAATGTGCGGGCCATTTCGGATGCCGACAATCTGTTCGAGGGAGTTCGGCAGGGTGTAGCAGGCGATCAGCTTGCCGCCCGCCCGAAGAAACGCGGCGATTTCTTTTGCAGCTTCGTCCGGCATTTTCGGATTGTAGGGCAGGATGACAAGCCTGGCTGCCTTGAGTCTTTGGGCCTTGATGTCCCGCTCGCTTGCCACGATATATGGCAGGCCTGCTCGGTCGAGAAGCCCTGCTGTAATATCGGCGTATTGGCCGGCCGCTCTTGCCTCGCCGGGGTCCGAGTCGCCTCGCGCTATTACGATCTTCACGTTTGCCCCGTACAGTCCCGGGGCCGTTATGTAAAACTCGGTGTTCTTATCCTGCCCTCGCCATGCGGAGATGCGGACGGTATCGACATTACCCCATCCCGCGGGTTGTCCTTCGATGCGCATCTCGGTTTTGTCAATCTTGACGGCGCCCCATCCGTCTGAGGCCGGCGCATCGAAGCTGCCCGCATACCACCCCTCGCCGCTGCGAAAGTAGAAGCTAAAATGCGACACCGGCGATGCGTCGGCGCAGTAGAAGAGAAACTGCACGCCTTTGCACATGGTCAGGTCGAGTTTGATTCTGCGGTCCCACGAGGCGCGCTCAATCTTTGTGCCCTTGAAATTACAGGGCAATCGAAGGGTCCGCGTGCCGCCAATATCAACTATGGATACCTTTTCCCCGCTCGCCATCGGCCGCCATGCGTCTTGGGCGACCTGCTCTGAGTACGCCAGCGAGTCCACTAAGGCGTAACCCGTGCGGGGAATCGCCGGCGGCGATTGTGATAGGGCCAACGGCGAGACAACACAAACTATGATAGACGCGATTGTTAAATGACGGCACATTCTATGCTCCTAAAAAGAACTTCATTTAGTATATGTGCAGCTTGCCGGATGTGCCAGCGGCAATTCCCGCCCGGTTGACATACTCAGTAAAAACGGGCTAACGACGTTGTGATCGCTAAGTCAAGTGGTTATATGGAGTTACGGTGGAAAATCTAATTTCATGTTGCGGACATGCTCTCATTGCTGAAACGTTTTTGGATCGAGGTATGGTGTGCGATGTGGATTTGAGCCGTCCGGCAGGGGTTTTTCGCTTATGACGAGGAGCCAGGTTGCCGATGTGGACTGGAGGACGACCGAAAATCGCCCGATTATTTCCGCCCAAAAGGCATTGACGGAGCCGCAGTTAATATGTTACAATACATAACGGTTTGTCCGAGCACCTCTTCCATGGGGGCTCGTAAGTTGGGTGATGGAACCGGATAATTGTGGCGTAAGGAAGGCCGCAAGGAGATAGAAGATGCTCAGGCCGAAGAATCTCTTGCTGTGCGCAACCGCACTAATTTTCCTCTTTGTCTGTTCTATTGATGCCGGTTGCCCGGTTGGGGATGTGCATCAGGACGGAGACTGCGAGGTCAACTGGCTGGACCTGCAGGATTTTGCCGAGGAATGGCTCAATTCCGGCTGTTCTGCGCCCGATTGCAGGGCTGATTTGGACGGTGTGCCGGGGGTCAACATGCGGGATTTTGCTGTCCTGGCGGAGAACTGGGGGCAAAGCGGCTCAATTACGTTGGTGATCAACGAGTTTATGGCCAGCAATGACGGCATGATCGAGTACCCGGAGGGCTCCGGCAACTATCCCGACTGGTTCGAAATTTACAACTACGGCGAAGAGGATATCGACATTGGAGGCATGTATGTAAGGGATGACTCCCACTGGCACCTGATACCGACGGGTTACTCTTCGCAGACCACTGTTAAGGCCGGCGGGCACCTGCTGCTCTGGGCTGACAGCGGTCTTCCAGCGGGTCCTCTTCATGTTGGCTTCGGACTCGGAAAGAGCAGCGACGAAATCGGAATATATGATGAGAATAGAAATCCCATAGACGTCGTCCCCTTTTCAAACCAGGTGGACGATATGTCCCGCGGTCGCCTGCCGGACGGCAGCAATAACTGGGTGACTTTCGAGATAGGCGGGGCAACGCCCGGCTATGAGAACAGGGACAAGCCCGTCGAGATTCTGATCAGCGAGATCATGTATCACCCGGACCACGCGGAGAACACGCCGGAGAACATCCGCGAGGAATACATCGAACTGTATAACGACGGCGAGGAAGCTGTCGCGCTGCTCGGCTGGCGATTCACGAACGGCATTAACTACACCGTTACTGATGACATCACACTCGGTGTCGGCCGGTACTACGTGATCGCCTCCGATGTGAATGCGTTCAAGGCTAAGTATCCGGCCGTTACGAACGTTGTCGGCGGCTGGGAGGGTCGATTGAGTAATTCGGGCGAGAAGATCGAGTTGGTTGACCATGCCGGCGTGTTGGTTGATGTAGTGCAGTACGCCGACCAAGGCGACTGGGCGATTCGTCAGTTGGGTCCGGTGGACCACGAGCACCGCGGCTGGATGTGGGCGGACGACCACGACGGCGACGGCGACTCTCTGGAGTTAATCAATCCCGGCGTGTCCAATGAGTACGGGCGGAACTGGGCGGCGAGCACCGGTAGCGGAGGTACGCCCGGGGCAACTAACTCGGTAGCCGCTTCAGACATAGCGCCTTTGATCCTGGACATGGAGCATTTTCCGATCATCCCCGGTCCGAGTGCCCCGGTGACGGTAACGGCCCGGATAATAGATGAACTGGCGACTGGCGTTACAGTGACGCTGCATCATCGGCTTGACGGCGAGCCGACTTTCAACATGGTGACGATGTTTGACGACGGGACGCACGGTGATGGCGGCGCGGATGACGGGGTGTATGCCAGCGAAATACCGGCCCAGACGGACGGCAAAATCGTTGAGTTCTACGTCAGAGCCAGTGATGCGGCCGCGAATTCCCGCACGTGGCCCGCGGCGAGTGATGTTGACGGAACGCCGCACCAGGTAACCAATGCGCTTTATCAGGTGGATAATTCCTACAACGCTGATGCGGCGTGGGTACCGGGCAGCCAGCCGGTTTACTACATCATTATGATCGAGACCGAACGCGCGGAACTGGAGGATATCGGGGACGGCGGCGATCCGTTCTTTGGAGAGGCAAGAAGCAACGCCCAGATGAACGCCACGTTTATCAGCGTCGACGGCGTGGACACGAAGGTGCGCTATAGCACCGGAGTTCGCAACCGAGGCAATCGGACCCGCGCCCAACCGCCGAACAACCATCGAGTCAACTTTGCACACGACCGCCCGTGGAAGGGCGTGACGGCGCTCACTATCAACAGCAAGTACCCGCACCTCCAGGTGATAGGCAGTGCAATGTTCCGACTGGCGGGCCTGCCCGCGCCCAAGGCTACCGCCGTGCAGCTTAGGGTCAACGGCGAGAACCTGGCGAAAAGCGACTATAGCCGCATGTACGATTCTTACGTTGCTATGGAGGTGTATGACAGCGACTGGGCCGACAATCATTTTCCTGATGACGATGCCGGAAACCTGTACCGCTGCACTTATGTAAAACTCCCTACGGGCGGCACAACCTATGGAGACCTCGATTACAAGGAGCCCCCCGGCGAGACTCCCGATCCCGACGATTACCGCGACAACTATCCCAAGCAAACCAACCAGTCTCAGGACGACTACTCGGATCTGTTCAATCTGATAGACAAACTGAACAACAGCGGCATTGCCGATGCAAACTTACTTGAGGAAGTTGGCCGGGTCGCCAATCTCGACCAATGGATGAGATACATGGCCGCCGACGCCCTCGCGGGCAATCGAGAGGGCGGCTTGTACGAGGGCGAAGGCGACGACTACGCGATGTATCGCGGCGTAATAGATCCGAGATTCCGGCTCCTGCCGCACGACCTGGATACCTTGTTCGGCCAGGGCGATCACACTTACCGGCCCGATTGGGAGATATTCAGTTACACCCACGTGGCCGGGTTAAGGCGTTTGTTCGATCAGGATGAGATGTGGAAGGCCTACTACGGTCAGTATAAGGAGCTTGCCGAGACGGTTTTTGCGCCCGAGAACGTTAATTCGGTAGTTGACCAATTGCTGGCGAGTTGGGTGCCTCAGTCGGAAATCGAAGGGACAAACGGCATCAAGCAGTTTGTCATCGAGCGCTCCAAGAGCATATTGTACGGTGGCTATCCCGGGGTCGCCGACGACCCCCAGATACCGCAGAGCTTTGCGATCGACTGTGATTTGGCTGTGGCCGACGGTTTCTACCGGACGACCGGCGGCGTTGTCGGCAGCGACAACATTCATGGCAGAGCCAACGCGATTGAAACATCCTCTGTCTTGGTGAACGGCCGGATGGCCAATTGGTCGCAAAGGTACGGCACCTGGGTGCTCAACGAAGGCCTTGGTCTCAATCCCGGTATCAACCGTATCTTCGTGCGAGCTTTTGACGGCCCCGACGGGACCGGCGACGAGGCCGACAGCGGGCACATCGACATCTGGTGCGACGATGGTGACGTCTCGACGATTTCCGGCACGATTGCGAGCAACACAATCCTGGACGCTGCATCCGGCCCGTGGCATGTAACGGGCGACATCATTGTGCCAAGCAGCCGTACACTAACCCTCCAGCCGGGGACGACTATGTTCTTCGATGCCGGCAGAGGCATTACCGTTCAGACCGGCGGGCGCCTCGTCGCCGAAGGGACCGAGTACAACCGCATAAGACTTACCAGCGTGCCCGGCGGCTCCAATTGGGACGGAGTGAAGTTCGACGACACGCTCGAAGATAATCGACTGTCGTATCTCGACCACGAATTCGGCGACGGCCAGGGCGAATCGACCGACGTTCAGTACTCGCGGGTCACAATAGACAATGTGACCTGGTCCGGAACCAATACGAGAATACTCAACATAGACCATCCATCGGTGATCTGCCGGAATTCTGTTTTTCCGTCCATCAGCGGCACCGAGCCTGTGCATGGTGTTGGCCTTGAGGACGATGAGTACATAATTTTCGACGGCTGCCTATTTGGCACGGCGAGCGGTTACAACGACGTAATCGACTTTACACATGCTCAGCGTCCCGGCCCGGTTTTCCAGATATACAACTCTTTGTTCATTGGCGGTGGGGACGATGGCGTTGATCTCGACAGTGTGGATGCTCACGTGGAGGGTAATGTCTTCATGAATTTCCATGGAGGAGGAGGCGACGGCACTTCCAACGCTGTCTCCACCGGTGACGAGGGCTGGCCCTCAGAAATATACGTCGCGAGAAACACCTTTATTGATAACGATCATGCGGTGCTGCTCAAGGAAGACAGCTTTATGCACGCTCAGAACAATGTTGTCACGGGTAGCGACGTGGCAGTGGTCGTTTTTGGTGAGCCGTACAGGAGCCCGCCCAGAGATCCAGGCAAAGGCGCACGTATGAAAGGCAACATATTCTGGAACAACGCGGCGATGTTCGAGTACTTCTTCGAGGAGCCGCTTCCCACTTACGGCCCGACGGGTGAGGTTGTCGTCGATTACTCGATGCTGCCCTGGCAATGGCACTATCTCGGAGTGGGCAACACTGACGGCGATCCGCTTTTCGTTGACGGTGATGGCGGCGATTTCACTCTAAAGCCCGACTCAGGGGCCATTGGCGCCGGAGCTTGGGGCCTCGATATGGGTGCACTAGTCCCTGCCGGGGCGGCGATTTCCGGCGAGCCTTATGCTGTTACCTACCATACGGACGCCACATTGACCGTTGGCGGGCCTGGAATCGTCAGTTACAAGTATTCGGTGAACAGTCCGACCGGCCCGTGGAGTGCGGAGATTTCGGTGGATGTGCCGATAGAATTGACCGGCCTGACCAACGGCCAGTCTTATACCGTCTACGCATTCGGCAAGAACTCGGCGGGCGTCTGGCAGAGTCAAGAGAGCCCGGTTGCCTCCCACACGTGGACTATCGACACTTCTCATTCGGAACTGGTCATCAACGAAGTGCTTGCACACACGCATGGAACCGATCCCGATATAATTGAGTTGTATTACGACGGTCCGGCGCCGATTGATCTGACCGGTATGGGCCTGACCGACGACCCGGACGAACCGACCAAGTTTGAGTTCAACTCCGGAAGCATCCTTGCTACGACTATGAATCCCGGCGACTATATGATCCTCTATGGCGATCTGACCACAACAACGAACCACCTGGGATTTGCCCTGTCGGCCGATGGCGAGGGCTTGTATCTATACGATAAGGCTAACCCGGACGGGAGCCGCGACTTGATCGATTCGGTCGAGTTCGGGCCCCAGATAAACGACTACTCAATTGGCCGGGTCGGGTATGACCGTGAATGGAAGCTCAATAAACTCACCTTCGGCACAGCCAATATTGTCCAGCCATTGGGTGATCCGGCTCAATTGAAGATCAACGAGTGGCTTGCCAACGGCCAAGTCCTGTTCGACGACGATTTTATCGAGTTGTACAATCCCCATCCGCAGCCCGTGGTCCTGGGTGGCATGTACCTTACCGATAATCCTGTAACCCAGCCCGGCAAGCACAGAATTGTTGAGCTTAGCTTCATACCACCCCAAGGCTTTACAGTCTTCCAGGTCAACGACGGCAACGACCCCTCGGAGCTTGATTTCAAGCTCTCGGCGGACGGCGAGATGATAGGCCTGTTTAACGGCGACTTGAACATGATAGACCAGGTTCTGTACGGTCCTCAGACTACGGATGTTTCTCAGGGTCGTGCGCCGGACGGCTCGGCTGACTATGACTTCTTCGGTCTTCCTACGCCCGGCGCCTCGAACCCGCAGCCGCCCACGCTGATCACTACTACTACCGTTCTCGCGCCTGAAAACGCGGCTAAGCGAGTGTTCGTCCCGACAGGCCCCGGTACAAGCGATAATTGGAGAGGCGGCGGACCCTTTGACGACTCGCTCTGGAACCACGGCGATTATATCTCCGGCAAGGCCGGCGGCGTCGGCTACGACCAGAGATCCGATTACCTTCCTTTCATCACTTACGATGTACGGCAGTTAATGGACGACGACGTCAATCCCGGCGCAAATCCCTCCGTATATGTCCGGACCCCCTTTACGGTTGACGGCAGCAAGTTTGGCGACTATACGGGTCTGAAGTTGAAGGTGCGCTACGACGACGGATTCGTGCCTTACATAAACGGAGTCGAGCTTGTGACAGCCAGGCGTAATTTCACCGGCACGCCTGCCTGGGACTCCACTGCCAACGGCGACCACGAGGCCGGCAGAGGCGATTTCGACGTGGAGATAGATATTTTCGACTATATATCGACTCTTGAGGATGGAAACAACATACTGGCCATCCAGGGGATAAATGACGACACCGACAGTTCCGATTTCCTTATCTCTGCTGAATTGGAGGCTTCGATCACGGAGATCGACCCTGGGAGCTTTCCTTACGAAGACGACCTGGACGTTCTGGCCGGCCTGCGGATAACCGAGCTGATGTACAACGCACCGGGCGGCAGCAACTTCGACTACGTTGAGCTGCAGAATATCAGCGGCACGCCGATCCAACTCGAAGGCGTGCGGTTTCTCGATGGGATTGTCTTTGAGTTCGGGTCCAAGCTGCTCGGCGCGGGTCAGTACGTTGTTGTTGTGAGCAATCTGACGGCTTTTCGCAATGAGTATGGCTACACGGCCGATGTCGCGGGCGAATATACCGGCGGTCTCAGCGGCGGCGGAGAGGATATTGTCCTTGCGCTGGCCTGGCCTCTGGAGGCGGCGGTAATGAGGTTCGAATACAGCGACGCATGGTATCCGACCACCGACGGCGGCGGCGATTCGCTGCACATCAACGACGCAACAGCCCATCCTTACCTCTGGAACGAAGCCGAGAACTGGCGCGCCGCATTCCCCAGCCCCGGCACGCCATAACGATGTTATAACAAAACACGAACAGGGGCGGCGCTGTATCGCCGCCCCTGTTTGCTTTACATTTCTTTCTCGGCGGTTAATGAAAAATGCAGGCTAACCGGCCCGGCATCGCCATTATCCATTTAATAACAGCGCCGGGCCTATTGCCTCTGGCGACCCCATGCGTTATTATTGACCCTGCGTCTTATTGGAATGAAACTGATTTCTCACGATGGAGCTAAATTATGGCTGAGGCAGTCAAGCGAGGTCCGGCTGTTGCCGCGATGATCGCAGCTTGCATAATCTATGCCGTGCTGTTAAACCGCCGCGGCGACGTTGGTTCGACCGAGGATGCTGCGGCGCCGGAGCAACACGAGGTAATGGTTCCGGCCCAGGCCCCATGGGCCCCGCGCGGGGATAGCTGGCCTATGTTTCGTGGCGGACAGGGTCTGCTCGGAAGGGCCGCGGGTGCTCTGCCGGATGCTATGTCGCTTGCCTGGAAATTCAAGACGGGCGATCAGATCAAGTCCTCGCCGGCAATCGAAAACGGAATTGTCTATATAGGCTCGGCAGACGCAAATGTATATGCAATCGATTTGGAAAGCGGCGAGCAGATATGGCAGTACCATACCAGCGACGCCATCGAGGCGGCGCCTCTCGTGGTTGGCGGCTCGGTCTATGTGGGGGCGCTGGATGGTTTCGTATTCGCCCTCGACGCCAACAGCGGCTCTTTTAGATGGAAATACGAGACCGATTCACAGATAGCCGGCGCCGCCAACTGGACGTCTTCGCCGGACGGACGCGACTTATGGATACTCGTCGGCAGCCACGATAACTTCCTGCATTGCCTCAAATCAACCGACGGCGAAGTGGTCTGGAAGTACGAAACGGACAATTATATAAACGGTGCCCCGGCTGTCGGCGGCGGCAGGGCGGTATTGGGTGGATGCGATGCGTTGATTCATGTCGTATCCATGGCCGACGGCTCACGTATCAAGCAAATCGAAACAGGCGCCTACATCGCCGCGTCCGCGGCCCTTCTCGACGGCCAGGTATATGTCGGAAACTACGACAACGAATTCATCAAGGCCGACATTGCCGTCGGTGAGATCGTCTGGAGGTACCAGTGCGAGGACGCCGTTTTCTCCTCTCCGGCCGTGGGCGAGGATGTCGTCGTATTCGGGGCCAGGGACAAACTCCTGCACTGCATCGGGCGTGACGACGGCAAAGTGGTATGGACGTTTCAGGCATTGGGCGAGGTCGATAGCTCCCCGGTGATCTGCGGAGATAAGGTGGTCGTAGGCGCCGAAGACGGGCGCATTTATATGGTCAGGCTCTCGGACGGCGGCAAGATATGGTCCTACGAGATAGGCAGGCCCGCAACATCTTCGCCCGCCGTCGCCAAAGGGATGGTCGTTGTCGGCAGCGACGACGGCTATTTGTATGCTTTTCGTGGAAAACAGTAAAGTCGGGGCGGTGCGTATATACGAAGGAATTATAAAGCAATTTCCGCGAGGATAATTATGCTGGAACTTGTTGATGTAGCCAAAAACTATGAATCGCCCGGCGCCAAAGAGGGCCTTTGCGTCCTGAAAGATATAACGTTCAAGCTCGAAGAGGGCGAGTCTATTGCAGTGGTCGGGCCTTCGGGCAGCGGCAAGAGCACGCTGCTCAACATCATCGGCGGACTCGACCGCCCCTCGGCGGGGCGCGTGTTGTTCGAGGACAGGGACCTGGCCGAAATGGACGACGCCGAGCTTGCGCATCTTCGCAATCAGGATATCGGCTTCGTCTTCCAGTTGCATCATCTCTTGGCTCAGTGCACCGTGCTCGAGAATGTCTTAGTGCCGACGCTCGTGGACAAGGACCGGGCCTCGAAGAAGGATGTTTACCAAAGAGCCGTTGATATGTTGGGGCGTGTAGGGCTTTCAGAGCATCTGCTCCATCGACCCGGCGAACTGTCCGGAGGCCAGCGCCAGCGTGTAGCGGTCGTGCGGGCTTTGATAAATCGCCCCGGCCTGCTCCTCGCCGACGAGCCGACAGGTTCGCTGGATGAGGACTCCTCGCAGAACATAGCCGACCTGCTCGTCGAACTGAATCGCAGCGAGCAGGTTGCGTTAATCGTCGTAACGCACTCGCTGAGCCTGGCCGAGCGAATCGGGCCCGTCTTGGAGTTGAGAGAGGGCATGTTGACCGAGAGGAGCCGGGCATGACCTTGTGGAGACTCATCAAGAGAAGCCTCGGCTTCTACTGGCGGACGAATCTGGGCGTTCTGCTCGCCGTGGCGGTAAGCACCGCCGTCTTGACAGGCGCTTTGGTCGTGGGCGATTCGGTGCGCCACAGCCTGATGAAGATGGTGGACGCCCGGTTAGGCGCGACGCAGCTTGCCCTTGTCTCTCAGAACAGATTCTTCCAGGCCGACCTGGCCGACGAACTCTCGGACGAGTTGAAAACGCCGGCCGCGCCCGTGCTCCAGTTGCGCGGGCTGATCGCCAACAGCGACGACACGGCCCTGGCCAATAAAGTCGAGGTGATCGGCGTCGATGAGCGATTCTTCGAGATTGGCGCGCAGCCAGGCGTCGAGCCGTTTTGGCGCGATTGGAGAGAGGGCGTCGTCCTGAACGAACCATTAGCCGAGAGGCTCCGCGTCGGCCCCGGCGATGAGGTCAAGCTGCGTATCGAAAAACCGGGGCTGATGCCGCGCGAGGTGCCGCTAACGCCCGATTCGGATCTGTCTTTTTTCTCTCGCCCAATCGTCAGGGCCGTTGCACGCGAATCGCAATTCGGCCGATTCAGCCTGCAGGCCAATCAAGTTGCGCCGCTGAACGTATTCGTCCCAATCCGATGGCTCCAGGAGAATCTCGACCAGACCGGGCAGGCGAATGTCATATTGCTAACGGGCGGCAAGACCGGTGAGCTAACCGCCGACCGGGCCAATACAGCCGTCCGCAAGCGATGGCGTCTTGCTGATTCGGGCCTGGAGATTCGCGAGCTGACCGACCAGGGCGTGCTCGAGATGCGGAGCAGGCGGATATTCATTGACCGGGTCTTGTCGGGGCCGGCGATTAAGGCCGGTGACGGTGCAGTCGGGATTCTGACGTATTTCGTCAACGAATTGTGCGTCGCCGGGAAGACAACCCCTTATTCGACGGTCGCGGCCATGACCCCCGGCGGCAAGAGTCTGGTCCCCGCCGAGATGCAGGACAACGAGATATTGATCACCCAGTGGCTTGCCGACGACCTCGGCGCCAAGGTGGGCGATACGCTGGAACTGACATATTCGGTTGTCGGGCCCATGCGCAAGCTCGAAGATCGCAAGAACGGTTTCGAGGTTCGAGCGATTCTGGATATGAATACGCCCGGCCTCGACCGCGAGTTGATGCCCGAATTTCCAGGCCTGGCCGACGTGAATAATTGCAGGGACTGGGAGCCGGGAATTGCCGTCGATCTCGACAAAATTCAAGACGAGGACGAGGCGTACTGGGACGGCTACCGAGGCACGCCCAAAGCGATTGTCACGCTCGAAGCGGGCCGGCGGATGTGGGCGAATCGCTATGGCGACGCCACGGCCGTGCGCTATCCCAAGGGCGGCGTATCCGCCGAAACCGTTGCGGCAAAGCTGCTTGGCGAGATCGATCCCGCTACGGTGGGTCTGTTCTTCCAGCCCGTGCGCCAGCGCGGCACAAAGGCGGGCGGCGAATCGGCCTATTTCGGCTGGCTCTTTCTCGGACTGAGCTTCTTCCTAATCGTTGCGGCGGTCGTTTTGACGGGCCTGTTGTTCGTATTCGGCGTCGAAGGACGCAGCGAGCAGGTCGGAATGCTCCTGGCGTTGGGATTCTCGCCCGGACTTGTAAGACGGCTGCTGCTCGTCGAGGGCGGACTCGTCGCTCTTTTCGGGTCAATTGCCGGAACTGCGGCGGCATTGCTTTATACCAAGATTATGATCCTCGTGCTCTCCGCGGTGACGACCGGCTCGACAACGTATTTCCACGCCAAGCCGCTTACCCTGATTGCCGGGGCCTTCTCGGCAGTCGTCATATCGCTCTTTGCAATATGGCTGACTCTGCGCAGGCAGGTATCGAGGACGGCCCGCGAGCTTCTTGCCGGCGTGGCGCAGCGACAGTTCGTCGCCGCCGGCCTTCTCTCGCGGGGCAGGGTGGGCCTGGTCGTTGCGGCGCTTGCCACGGCCGGGGCGTTGATCCTGCCGCTCCTGGTCGGCAGTGAGAAGAGCGGCGCCATGGCCGGGGCCTTTTTCGGCGCCGGGGCATTGCTCCTCACCGCCGCCATCGCATTTACCGGCTCATTGTTGAAAATAATCGCAGGTAGTTGGAAGAGGCCCATGCTTTCTCTGGCGGGCCTGGGGTTGCGCAATTCGACACGCCGCCGAGGGCGGAGTCTGGCCGTAGTCGCGCTGCTTGCATGCGGGGTCTTTCTCGTTGTGGCGGTCGGGGCGTTCAGGCACGACCCGCTCGAACACGCCGAGAAGCGGGACTCGGGCACCGGTGGTTTCACCCTCTTCGGCGAGTCGGCAATAGGAATCCTCCACGATTTGAACAGCGACGAAGGACGCCGAAAAATGCTCCTCGATCCCAACATGCTCGACGGCGTCGAGATCGTCCAGTTGCGAGTTCGCGACGGCGACGACGCCAGTTGTTTTAACCTTAATCGGGCGCAGACGCCCCGTTTGCTGGGCGTTCGCTCGGCTGAAATGCTGAGTCGCGGGTCGTTCAGCTTCGCCGCCACGAAAGTCGGCGCCGAGGCGGAAACCGCCTGGGATATGCTGAACGACTGCGAGGGTGAAGATATCATCCCCGCCGTCGGTGACAACGCAACTATTACCTGGGCGCTGGGCAAGTCCCTCGGCGATGATATCGAGTACAGTGGCGAGAAGGGGCGAAAGTTCAAGGTCCGCCTCGTTGGGATGCTCGAAAACTCAATTCTCCAGGGCAGCCTGCTCATCGCAGAGGAGCAATTCGTTAAGCGTTTTCCCTCCGAGGATGGATACCGAATGCTGCTCATCGATGCTCCGCAGGAGAAGGTCGATGCAGTGGCCGCCCATCTTTCGGAGCGGCTGACGGATTTTGGTCTGGCCGTCTCGTCGGCCAAACAACGCTTGGCCGCATTCAGCCAGGTTGAGAATACATACGTCTCGATCTTCCAGATATTGGGAGGTCTCGGGCTTGTCCTCGGCAGTATCGGTCTGGGCCTTGTAGTGCTTCGCAATATGCTCGAGCGCCGAAACGAGCTTGCAATGCTGCGGGCTGTCGGGTTTAATAAGGCGGCACTGAAACGGATGGTCTTTTACGAGCATTCGGGGCTTATGCTGGCCGGCCTTGCTTGCGGCGTGATCGCCGCGCTGACGGCAGTGGCCCCCGCTCTAAAGGCCCCCGGAGCGGCCAGCCACGGCGGCTATCTCTCGCTGGCCCTGACGGTTGCGGCGATAGCCCTAAGCGGCGTCCTATGGATATGGATTGCCACGACCGCAGCACTCAGCGGCAAGATGTTGGATGCGTTGCGAAGTGAGTAGGTTCGGACAACGAGTGACGAGGACAGTATGAAGTATATCGCCGGGGCAATGCCCGTAGTATTAGCGGTTGTCGGCGTGATAGCGATGTACGCCTGGCTCAGCGGCGATGTGATCGAAGAATTTGATCCGCGATTGCCGGGCGCCGACGGCAGACCGGAAATCGTCGGTGATGCAAATGAGCCTGTCAAGATAGCCGGAGAGCTGCTTACGTCCGATGGCGTACCGGCTGATTTGCCCGGCGCCTGGCCGCGATTCAGGGGGACGGACCTCGATGGAATAAGCAAAGAGCAGATCAAACTCGCCCGAACATGGCCCGAGCAGGGGCCTGATGTTCTATGGTCTATACCTCTCGGAGAGGGCTACGCAGGCGCCGCCGTATTCGCCGGCAGAGTCTATATCATCGACTACGACCAAGAAAACGATGCCGATGCGATTCGATGTCTATCGCTTGCGGACGGGAAAGAAATCTGGCGATATTCCTATCCAATCAAAATCAAACGCTGGCACGGCATGAGTCGTGGCGTCCCGGCGGTGACGGATAACCACCTTGTGGCTATGGGTCCTAAATGTCACGTGACCTGCCTCGATTCGATGACGGGCGAGTTTCGATGGATGTTTAATCTTGTCAAAGAGTTCAAGACGAAAATACCCGAATGGTACACCGCGCAGTCTCCGCTGATTGAGGACGGCAAGGCCATAATTGCGCCGGCCGGCGACGTCCTCATGATGGCCGTGGACTGCAACAGCGGCGAGATAATCTGGAAGACTCCCAATCCGGATGGCTGGGTGATGACCCATTCGTCAATTGTCCCAATGGAGTTTAACGGCAAACGCTTCTACATATACTGCGGCGGCGACCAGGTCAAAGGCGGAGTCGTGGGCGTCTCGGCCGAGGACGGCAGCGTTCTGTGGCGGTACGATCAATGGAAAGTCCGCTTTAATGTCCCAACGCCTGTTGTTGTCGGCCCGGACAGGATATTTTTGACCGCCGGCTACAGCCAGACACCCAAGGGATGCACGATGCTGCGACTCACAGAGACTGACGGTAAAATAGTAGCGCAGTCAGAGTTTCTCTATTCAACGGATGTGTTCGGCTCGATACAGCAGACCCCGATTTTTTACGACGGCTATATCTATGGAGTCAGGCCGGATGAACAGTTGGTCTGCCTTGACCTGGCCGGCAGCGTTGTCTGGACCAGCACAAGCGCCAATAAATTCGGCTTCGGCCCATATACCGTCGCCGACGGACTAATCTACGTTATGAACAGTTCGGGCAAGCTGACTTTAGTGCAACTCGGTCCTTCCGGCTATGTGCAGCTTGCACAGGCCGATGTGATCGACGGCCATGAAACATGGGGACCAATGGCAATTACATCGGGCCGATTGATCGTGCGCGACCTGAAAAGAATGATGTGTCTTGATGTTTCTCAGCGCTAATACCGCCATATTGAAGCGGGAAGACTTTTACGTTATAATACATTGTCTCTGAAGATGGCTAAGGTGTCCGAATGAACAGACTCTCAGCAGCAGCAAATGTCAAAATATTGGTTGGCGTGCTTATCGCTCTTGCCACAGTATCCGCCGTTATCTCCGTTGTAAGTCTCGATCCTTTCGGCGAGCAAGGCAGCGGCGTCGGTAGAAAGTTCATAGACGACATCACCGAATTGGCGCGGATTGACCCGAATTTGATTCTGTACGAGGAGTCGTCCGTGAGGATCAGCACCGGCTTTGAGCAGTCACACGCTATTGCCGTCGATTCGAAGGGGCTCATCTACGTGGCCGGGGATAACGCCGTTCGAGTTTTAGCTCCCAACGGCGATGCAATTAACCGGATTAGTCTCTCGGAGATTGTTAGGTGTGTGGAACCGGGAGATGACGGCCGGTTATATCTCGGCACAAAGGACCGCGTCGAGGTCTATGATGACAAGGGCCAACGAATCGCAAGATGGGAAAGCCACGGTCTTAATGCCGTTTTGACCGCCATTGCTGTATCGGGGGACGATGTTTTTGTTGCCGATGCCGGCAATCGAATTGTTGTCCGTTATGACCTTTCGGGGAAAGTCGTCAACAGGATCGGCAAAAAGGACCTTGAGCGAAACGTCCCCGGTTTTGCGGTTCCGAGTGCTTATTTCGATTTGGCCGTTTCAAAGGACGGACTGCTTCGAGTGGTTAATCCCGGTCGCTTGCGAGTAGAGGCGTACACTCTTGACGGCGACTTTGAGTTCTCGTGGGGCAAATCCTCCGTGGCCGTGGAAGGGTTCTGCGGATGTTGTAATCCCGCAAATTTTGCCCTGCTGCCGGGCGGCGGCTTCGTTACCTCGGAAAAGGGCTTGGCAAGGGTAAAGGTTTATGATGCTGAGGGCACGTTTGTCGGTGTCGTTGCGGGGCCGGAACAATTGCTCGAAGGCGGCACGCCATACATTGCTGAAGTGCCTGAGCAGCACCGTGTCGGGGGGTTCGATGTCGCCGTCGATCCCGAGGGCCGTGTTTTAGTTCTGGATAGAATCAAGAGCGTCGTTAGGTTTTATACTAAGAAAAAGGCTGGATAATGCGTAATAGCCCTGCAAATTTCACAAGCCGCCGCCGTTTGTTTGTCGGCATGATGCGATATGCAGCTTTGGGTGTGCTGTGCGCGGCAGCGGGCTTGCTTGCCGCCAAGAGATATCGGCTCAGAAGAAAGGCCGTTTGTATTAACGACGGACTTTGCAGAGGCTGTGAGGTCTTCGAGAAGTGTCGTTTACCCCTAGCCTTATCGGCAAAGAAGACTTTAGAGGAATAGACAATGGCTGAGAGTAAGGACATTATTACCAGGCGTCAACTGCTGAAGAATGGTTGCTGCGGAGGCTGTTTAGCCGGACTGGGTGCTCTCGGTGGCTTATTGGCCGCCAAGAGCAGGCCCGGAGATACCGTCTGGCAGATCGATCCCTACAAGTGTATTGCCTGCGGCAATTGTGAGACATATTGCGTATTGGAGGAATCCGCCGTCAAATGCGTCCAGGTCTATGAGCTATGCGGATACTGTGATTACTGCCCCGGCTTTCACGAACCGGGAGCAACGGCACTGGATACCGGCGCCGAAAACGAGCTTTGCCCCACCGGGGCGATAAAACGAAAGTTCGTGGAGGAGCCTTACTTCGACTACACGATTGACGAACCTCTCTGCATCGGCTGCGCCAAGTGCGTCAAAGGCTGCGCCGCCTTCGGCAACGGCTCGCTCTTCCTACAGGTCCGGCACGACCGCTGTTTGAACTGCAACGAATGCTCCATCGCCGCCGCTTGTCCATCCGGGGCGTTCAAGCGCGTCCCCGCCGACAAACCTTACTTGCTTAAGAACGTGGAAAACGCTTGATGAAACGATTCGCCCATACAGTAATCGCGATAGCCGTTCTTCTGAACCTGTGCGCAGCAGCATCGGCAGAGCTGCTCTTTCCTCCGCCCGAATTCGAGAGCGACTACGTGATGCCCACCACCACTACGCCTCATCCACATCAAGACGTCTATGAATACGTCGATGTTGCGGTGCTCTTTATTGCGCTTTCGCTGGCTTCATACCTGGTCTTGAAGAAACGCAGCCGACGAGCCACATTCGTGCTGATGATACTCTCGCTGATTTATTTTGGCTTCTGGCGAAAAGGCTGCGTTTGCCCGATAGGCGCGATTCAGAACGTTGTCCTCTCGATTTTCGACAGCACTTATGCCGTGCCGATAACGGTCTCGCTCTTCTTCCTGCTACCTCTTGCTTTTACGTTGTTCTTCGGTCGCGTCTTCTGTGCCGCCGTCTGCCCGCTCGGCGCGATTCAGGACCTCGTTCTGCTGCATCCGGTCTCGGTGCCATACTGGCTCGCTGCCGGCCTGCGCGCCCTCGCTTATCTCTATTTAGCCCTCGCGGTCCTTTTCGCCGCAACGGGCAGCGGTTTTCTGATATGTCGATACGATCCGTTTGTCGCATTTTTCCGCTTCAGCGGCAATGTGAACATCCTGATAATCGGTGTCTGCTTTCTATTGGTGGGGCTATTCATAGGGCGTCCATATTGCCGATTCTTCTGTCCTTACGGCGTTATTCTAAGGCAGGTCTCGCGCCTCTCGAAATGGCGCGTCACTATCACGCCCGACGAGTGCATCCAATGCAGGCTGTGCGAGGATGCCTGCCCCTTCGGCGCTATCAGGAGCCCCGCCGTCGAGTGGCCCGCCGTCGAGTACGCTAAAGCTAAAAAGAGACTGGCATTTCTAATACTCCTGCTGCCCGTTCTGATTGTTCTGTGCGGATGGGGCGGCTCACGCCTCAAGAACGTGACATCCCGGATGCATTCAACGGTCCGGTTGGCCGAGCGTATCTACTTGGAGGAAGCCGGCGAGGTCGAGGATATCACCGACCCCAGCACGGTTTTTCGGGCTACCGGCGAGACAATTGAGAGCCTCTATGAGAGGGCTTCGATCATCCGCAACAAGTTCATTCTCGGCGGCTGGCTTCTCGGCGGGTTTATGGGCCTTGTGATCGGTGTTAAACTCGCCGCCGTCTCCGTCTGGCGAAAAAGGACCGATTACGAGGCCGACAGGGCTGGCTGTATAGCCTGCGGACGATGCTTCAAATACTGTCCCAGAGAACAACTTAGGCTGAGCAAGACAAAGCAGGAGGTTTGCTGAAGATTATGGTTGATCCTAATAACAACAATTCCCCTAACGCTCGGATTGCGAGTCCTTGGTGCAGAAGTGCCGTAGCCACCGCCTTGATAGGCGCGATATTCTCGATAATCATTCTCACACTTATCGTGGCAAACTACGTCCAGGGCCGTGTCCACGAGATCCGAATCGAGAAGAGGCTGGAGAATCTGAAGATCGAAATCCGTGAAGATTCCGTCGATAAGCAGGCTTTGATCGATGAAATTCGCCTTTTGGATCTCGAGTTCAGGCAGTCCAGGCTGCCAAGGCCGAGTTTCGCCCGCACGGGCGGCTACTTGCTCCTCGCCGCCTTGGCGGTCTTTGTCCTCGGTATTAAGTGGGCCGATACTCTCAAGAAGAAGACGCAAATTCCAAAGCTGCAGCAGGACGATACCGGCGAACAAGTGCGTCAAGCCGCCCTGGCGCGGTGGTCCGTGGCCGCCGCCCTGGCCTTGGCGGGCCTGGTTGTGTTGCTTCTGGTAATAATACCACACGTGGATTTCAGCACGACTGATGCCGAGGACGCCTCCTATCCGACTCAGCAGGAAATCAGACAAAATTGGCATCGCTTCCACGGGCCCGAAGGCGCAGGTGTGACCGCCGACGCCAACATCCCCGACAACTGGGACGGCAAGTCCGGCGAAGGAATTCTCTGGAAAGCGAAGGTGCCCGTGATAGGCCACAATTCGCCTATCGTCTGGGGCGACCGTGTCTTCCTCTCAGGCGGCGATCCCAACCGCCTCAACGTATTCTGCTTCGATGCGGTCTCCGGAAATCTCCTCTGGACCGGAGACGTCAAGCGGACTCTGCCTAAGTCCGAGGAAGAGGAATTCGAGGTGATGGAGGATACCGGCTTCGCCGCATCAACTATGGCCACCGACGGCAAACGGATCTATGCGATCTTCGTCACCGGAGATCTGGCCTGTTTTGATTTCTCCGGGCGAAACCTCTGGACAAAGAGCCTCGGCATACCGGACAGCATGTACGGCTATGCCTCATCGCTCGAGACCTTCAGGAATATGGTGATTGTCCAGTACGACCAGGGCGACGCCGAATCGGGCAAATCCAGATTATTCACCTTCGACGGAGCTTCAGGTCGGCTCGTCTGGCAGGCCAAAAGGCCCGTCGCCAATTCATGGAGCTCGCCAATAGTAGCGCAGACAGAAACCGGTATTCAGATAATCACCGCCGCCGACCCGAACGTAATGGCGTTTGACCCGAATACGGGGGCGGAAATCTGGCGGGCCGAATGTCTCGCCGGAGACATCGCCCCATCCCCGATCTATGCAAAAGGATTGGCCTTCGTCGTTGAGCCGTACAGTAAGATCCTTGCGATACGAACCAACGGAAAAGGGGACGTGACCAAAACGCACATCGCATGGAGCGTGGATGAGCCCGGACCCGATATTTGCACCCCTGTAACCAACGGCGAATATGTTTTCATCCTCAACTCAGACGGCTTGGCGCTCTGTTTCAATACGGTGGACGGCAAAAAGCTGTGGGAAGAGGATATCAGAGAGGACTTTCTCCCTTCGCCAAGCCTCGTCGGCGACAAGCTCTATTTGCTGACCGAGAAGGGCGCTATGATAATCGCCGAGGCTATGCCCGAGTACAAGGAGTTGAAAAGATGCGAACTGGGCGAGAGATGTCACGCCTCGCCGGCATTTGCCAACGGACGCATCTACATACGAGGCGTCGAAAACCTCTATTGCATAGGCAAACAATAACGGCAGGAGCCTTGATAGCGATCGCAGCGCAATACAATTTATGAGTGAACTGAATCTGACATTTGTTGACAAAGCTATCGAGAGAATCGGCGGCGGAAAAGAGAAGGTTCTCGAGATACTCCAGGCTGTTCAGGGCGAGTTCGGCTATCTGCCCACAGAAGCCCTCGAGCGCATCTGCGAACTGACCGAGATAACTCCCGCGGCAATTACCGGTGTTTCAACTTTCTACGACCAGTTCAGACATCGACCGGCAGGGCGTTATATGGTTCGAGTCTGCATCGGGACCGCTTGCTACGTCAAGGGCGGCCAACAGGTGTATGATGCCTTTCAACGCTATCTCAGTATCCCGGAGGGAGAAGATACGGACCCGGAGAAGCTCTTTACTGTTGAGAAAGTGGCGTGCCTGGGATGCTGTATGCTTGCACCGGTAATACAGATTGAGGATGTTACCTACGGGCACTTGGTTGTGGAGCAGGTACCCGCAGTCTTGAGGGACTTCCTCGAGCAGGAAAGAACTCGCGATCGGCAGAAGGGCGCGCCCGACCGCGCAGAAGCAGGCGCCGAGTATGGCGAAATCCGTATTTGCGTTGGTTCCAGTTGTGTCGCCGGCGGCAGCGCCAAAGTGTATGAGGCATTGAAAAAGGCTGTCAAAGAAACCGCTGTTCCGGCCGTGATCAAGAGTGTCGGCTGTTCGGGGATGTCTTTCCTGGCCCCCTTTGTCGAAGTGGTTCCGGCCAATGGCGCTTCGTTTCGCTATGCAGGGGTCCGGCCCGAGAATACCAAAGCTATTGTGCTTAGGCATTTCAAGCCGAAGACAATCAAGCCCAAAATCAAAAATGCTATATCGACTATGTTGGATAAAATACTTACCGACAAGGCATGGGAACCCGTCACACGATATTCGGTGGATGTTCGCGATCAGCCGGTAGCGGATTATTTGGGCAAACAGATCCATATCGCTACCGAGCACTGCGGACATATAGACCCCGTTGACCTCGATGAGTATTCCAGCTACGGCGGATTCGACGCGCTGGAAAAGTGTGTAAAGCAAATCCAACCCGAGCAAATTATCGCTGAGATTGAAGAGAGCGGACTTTGCGGCAGGGGAGGCGGAGGATTTTCCACGCATCTAAAATGGACTGCCGTGCGGAACGAAAAATCACAAAAGAAGTATATAGTCTGCAACGGCGACGAGGGCGATCCCGGCGCCTTTATGGACCGAATGCTGATGGAGTCCTACCCATATCGTATCATCGAAGGTATGGCAATAGCTGCCTGCGCCGTCGGCGCCGATGAAGGTTATCTCTACATTCGTGCCGAATATCCCCTGGCAATCGAGCGGGTGGCCCGGGCGATTGATGTTTGCAAAAAGCGTGGTTTGCTGGGTGACAACATTTTCGGCAGTGAATTCTCGCTGGCCTTGAAAATCGTCCCCGGCGCCGGAGCATTTGTCTGCGGCGAGGAGACCGCCCTGATGGCCAGCATCGAAGGTCGCCGCGGCATGCCCCGTCTTCGGCCTCCCTACCCCGCCCAAAGCGGGCTTTGGGGAAAGCCCACCCTTATCAACAACGTCGAAACCTATTCGGCCGTACCCTGGATTATTCGCAGCGGCGCCGCAGAATTCGCACGCCTCGGAACGTGTGCCAGCAAAGGAACAAAGGTCTTCGCACTCGCAGGCAAGATAGCTCGCGGAGGCCTGATAGAAGTGCCGATGGGTATTTCAATACGCGAGATTGTCCAGGACATCGGCGGCGGCATAGGGGGCGGCCTGCGCCTCAAGGCTGTGCAGGTGGGAGGGCCTTCCGGCGGATGCGTCCCGGCCCAACTGGCCCATACACCCGTCGATTACGAAACCCTCAAAGACGTCGGAGCAATGATGGGATCGGGAGGACTCGTTGTCTTGGATGAAACCGACTGCATGGTCGATATCGCAAGGTACTTCCTCGATTTCACCCAGAACCAGTCCTGCGGAAGGTGTACATTCTGTCGCGTCGGCACCCGGCGAATGCTCGATATCCTCGAAAGACTCTGCGCAGGCCAAGGAAAGAAAACCGATATCGACGAACTCGAGCACTTAGCTGAAATAATTAAGGCTTCCAGTCTCTGCGGACTGGGAAAGACCGCCCCGAATCCCGTCCTCTCCACGATCAAGTATTTCCGCAGCGAGTACGAGGCCCACATCGAAAAACGCTGCCCCGCCGGCAAATGCAGGGCGCTAATCACGTATTCGGTAACGGACGATTGCATTGGCTGCACCCTCTGCGCTCAGCACTGCCCGGCCGACGCAATCGAGTGTAAGCCTTATGAAAAGCATGAGATCGACAACGAAAAATGTATCCGCTGCGGGACATGCAAGAATATATGTCCCGCTGACGCCATTAAAGTTGAGTAGGAGAATTCCGCCACAAAGACACAGAGTTGAAAGTGAGCTAACAAGCCTCGACCGTAAGCCTGTCCCCAAGGGGGGAGGGGGTTTTATCCCGGCTAAAGTGAACCAACAATGCCGAAACTGAAAATAGACAATCGCGAAGTTGAAGTCCCCGCCGGCGCGACCATTCTCGACGCCGCCGCCAGGCTCCGAATCGATATCCCCACCCTCTGCTTCCTAAAGGGTTGTGACCCTTCGACGAGTTGCATGGTCTGCGTGGTCAAGATCGACGGATTGCCCAACCTTGTTCCTGCCTGTGCGACGGTTGCCACAGACGGCATGCAAGTCGAGAGCGATTCAGAAGAGGTCCGCGAGGCCAGAAGGGCGGCCTTGGAGTTGCTCTTGAGCGATCACCTCGGCGATTGCATGGGCCCCTGCCAGATGACGTGCCCGGCCAGGATGGATATTCCCCTTATGATTCGACAGATTGCCGCCGGTCGGCTTGCCGACGCGATTGTCACGGTCAAAAAAGATATTGCCCTGCCTGCCGTCCTCGGACGGATCTGCCCGGCGCCTTGCGAAAAGTCCTGCAGGCGGGCGGTCCACGACCAGGCCCTCTCGATTTGCCTGTTGAAGCGTTACGTCGCCGATGTCGATCTACAGTCCGACAAGCCCTACCTGCCCCAATGTAAGCCAAGCAGGTCCAAGCGAGTCGCGATAATCGGCGCCGGACCGGCCGGCTTGGCCGCCGCTTACTACCTGAGCCAAGACGGCTTCGATTGCACGATCTTCGACGACCACGATGAACCCGGCGGGATGCTGCGCTATGCTCTATGTAGCACGGGCATCCTGCCCGTCTCTTGCAATCATCGCAAGGATGCCGATGCCACAAAGCTCCCTCGCGATGTACTCGACAAAGAAATTACCTCGATTATGAAATTGGGCGTCGAGTTTCGCCCCGAAACGCGAATAGGCGATAAGATATCGATACAGGACCTGCAAAGGGATTCCGACGCCGTCTTTATCGCAGTCGGCAAGTTGGAGCAAGCCGATGTCGAGGCGATGGGCTTGGAAGCGGGCAAGAATGGGATTGCTATAGAGGCCGGGACTTACCAGACTTCGCTGCCCGGCGTCTTCGCAGGAGGCGACGCCGTGCGCAATCGCAAGCTCGCCGTTCGCTCAGTCGCAGACGGCAAAGAGGCAGCAGCTTCCATAGCCCAATACATCCTCGGCCAACCGGTAACGGGGCCTGAGAGACCGTTCAACACGCGCATCGGCAGGTTAAAAGAAGACGAGATCGAAATCTTCCTCAATAACGTCAGCGACAAATCCCGCGTCCAGCCGACCGCCGATGACGGCGGATTCTCCGACGACCAGGCCCGCGACGAAGCGGCACGATGCCTCCATTGCGACTGCCGCAAGCCTCAAACGTGCAAATTGAGACGATACGCAAAGGAATATGACGCCAAGCCCAGCCGTTACCAGGGCCCTCGACGCCTGTTTTCGCAAATCCTTGAACACCCGAACGTGATTTACGAGCCGGGCAAGTGTATCGACTGCGGCATCTGCATTCAGACTGCCGCCAAGGCCGGCGAAGAACTGGGCCTGGCATTTGTTGGCCGCGGCTTCGATGTAAGAGTCGCCGTCCCGTTCGACCGCTCACTCGCCGAAGGCCTCAAAAAAGCCGCAAGTCAATGCGTCGAGTCTTGCCCAACCGGAGCCCTCGCCTTCAAAAACTGACCACCCCTCGTCGGCAGTGGCGCCGATCTGATTTTTTACACATCTTTTACTTTGTTCCGCCCTGCTTATCGTCCATAATAGAGGCATTGAAGCGCAGTGTTCTCTGGGATTGGAAGACTCGTTTACCTGGAGCCGGACTTTTGTTAGCGTATCAAAAAATAATACTTCGTATCCGTCGCACCGTGTCGTCGCGGCAACCATATCCCCGCTATCGTCACAATCTCTTCTCTACAAGGAGAACCCTTATGAACAGTCCACATTCCACCATAATTGCAGTCTTTCTTGCCATTAGCTTTGCCCTCTCGTCGCCGGGCATTGCCGTCGAGGGCGAATCCGGCAAAGACGCCCCCGCCAAGGTTTACGTCCCCTATGAGGACCTAAAGGGTGTTTTCGAGAAGGCCGATCAGGGCGTATTCCTGCCTTACAAGGACTTCCAGAAGCTCTGGCGGTCCGCTCAAGGCAAGCCGGCAGGCGTTGCCAAGGCCCCATTTGAGTACCTCGTCAGCACCGCGAAGTTTCAGGGCAAGGTCGTCGAAGAACTTGCGACTATTCGCCTGGAACTGACAATTGACGTCCTTGCCGAAGATTGGGTCCAGATACCCGTAGGGCTCGGCGGAGTCGCTGTGGCGCAAGCAACCTTGATCGAGACTGAAAATGCCAAGGTCGTGCCACTGCTGCGAGTGGACAAAGGCCAGTACATCTTCGTGACCAAGGGCAAAGGCCGTTACGTGCTCGCGTTGGATTTTGTCCGCCAGCTCGAGACCCAGCCCGGATTGGCCGTAGTCGATTTCCGCATACCATCCGCCGCAATCACAACCCTCGAGCTGCTCATCCCCGAAGAAAACCTGAAAGTGGACGTTCAGCCCATGCTCGCCGCCACGACATCCCAGGTCGAGGCCGACGGCGTCAAATCGACAAAGCTACAGGCCTTTCTCGGAGCCGCCAGGCAGGTCCGCCTGAGCTGGAAGCCGAAGACCGAGGCCGTCGCCGAGCTTGAGCCGGTCCTAATCTGTGAGCAATTCCAGCATATAAACATTGACGAAGCCCTCATAAACTATGAAACGAAGCTGGACTACAGTATCCATCGCGGAGGCGTCGATGAGCTTACAATAAAGCTGCCGAGCGAGTTTCGAGTAACCGACGTCGCCGGAGCCAATATCGCCAAATGGGAGATCAAGCCCGCGGCCAACGCGCAGACCCTCAGCGTCAAGCTATTCGCCCCCGCAAAAGGCAAATACACGCTCACAATCAAGACCGAGCGCTTCCTCCAGGAGACCCAGGCGAAGATTCCGCTCTCGCCGATTACCACAGAGCAAGTATTCCGCCGAAGCGGCCTGATAGGAATCACCAGTTCCCCCCGTCGCTCGGTCCACCTTGAAGATATCAAGAATCTCGCCCGCGTGGATACGGGCCAACTGCCCAAGAATCTCCAGAATAGGCCCGGCGTAACGGCCTACCGCTTCATCACCTCGGACTACAGCGGCACAATCGCCATTGAAACCGCCTCGTCCCGAATTACGGTAGATCAGTCCTGGATGCTGGGAGTCGATAGCGACCGCCTTGAATTGCGAGGCAGGCTTCATTACAAGGTCGAGCGAACCGGCATTTTCGAACTTAATATGAACCTGCCCGAGCCATGGAAGCTCGAATCGGTAGAGCCGCCGGATCTCGTGGACGATTTCCAGTTGAAAGGCGCCGGAAAGAGTCGCCTGCTCCATATACTGCTCAAGAAAGAGAGAATAGGCGAGTTTGACCTGACGCTAACCGCTCGAGCCGACCGCCCGCAGCCGAATAGCCCCGTCGATTTCACCCTCCCGCTCGCCGACGCCAACGATCTCCACTTGTACCGGGGCCAGTTGATGCTGCTTTTGCCCAACCAGCTTCAGGCCCAACTCGATGATGTGCGGCAATTGCAGGCCATTCCTCTCAAGCAGGCCCGGAGTTGGACCAAGATGGCCGGCCTCGCCCCGGCGATGGCGTTCGAGTTTCGCGCCGTTGATCGCGACAAACCCGCCGGTGGAAAGTTCAAAATCGATGTCAAGCCCGTCCAGATCTCCGCTACCGTTCATCGTCTCGTGAACATTCAGCCCGGCTCGGTTGAGCAGGAAGCCGTAGTGCAGTATCGCATTCGCTACGCCCCCGTAGATACCTTCTATCTGAAAATGCCCGCCGAACTGGCTTATGCCGGCGTGCAGATTTCCGGCGCCAATATCAAGGAAAAGCCGCGCATAGACAAGCTTCCACCCGACCAGCAAGCCGAGCCAAACCAGCCCGCCCCCGACCAGATAGACTGGGCGTATTACAAAATCGTACTCCAATCCAAGGTAACAGGCAGCTATCAGCTCAGCGTACGGTCGCGTAAGCCCTTCCAGGCCGGCAAGGTGGGCGCCCCTGCCGTAGTAGCACTGGAGCCGATCCTCGCGGCCGGACGCCTCTCCGACCAGAACGGCCACATCGCCGTAGCGAAAGCCGAGACACTCGCCATCGGTCAGCCGACAATCAAGAACCTAAAACCCGCCGACCCAAGCAGCGCGACCGACCTACCCTATGAGTCCCATCGCCGCCTCGCCGCATTGGCCTTCAAGTACGATTCGGCCGATTTCGCATTGTCGTTGCCTGTAGTCGCGCAGAAGGAGGCAACCGTATTCACCACAATCGTAAGCGGCGCAATTATCGAGCAGGTCCTGGCCCGCGACGGAACGCTCAATACGCACGCGACTTACCTGCTCGCCACCAGCCAGGGCGACAGGCTGCCAATAACCCTCCCTGAGAACCACAAACTAACCGCCGTGCTATTGAACGGCAACGAGGCCCCCACGGAGATGGGCCTCAAGCCGGACGAGCGCATCGTTCGCTTGCCCCCCTCGGCCGGACAGGTATCGAAGTTCGTCCTCGAAATCGCCTACAGTCTCGACGGAGCCTCGCCCTCCAATCTGGCGGCGCCCCGGCTTCCCAAGGAAATTCCGGTCCAGCAGACCCTCTGGCGGCTGTGGATTCCGGAAGATACTTCTTTCCTGGGGTACGACCGTGTCTTTGCACGTCTCCAGCCTTATCAGGGGCACAACATGCTGCAGACTTTCCAGAAAAATCAGTCCGCCGCCGTCGCCTTCAAGCTATCCGGTCAGGGCCAGGAGCTTCATTTCGTCCGGCAGGGAGCGCCGGGTGAGTTGTCGGTCCTGCTCGTTGGCAAGGAGATTTTCAGCATAGTCATCTGGGTTGTGATCATAGGCACCGGGATTTTGATGCTCAAACTTACCGGCTTCCACCGCGTTATCGTCATATTGGCCGCGGGGCTGATCGCAGGGATTACTCACCTGTACCTGCCGCTGCTGGTGGGTAAAGTGCTCGAGGCGGGCATATTCGCCGCGATTCTTGTGCTGCTCCTATGGATGGCGTACTGGGTGTTCGGGAAAATCCCACAGTTGCAATCGAGCTTGGCGGCGCTGCGACAAACCACTTCGCTCAGAGTTGGCAACGCCAAGAAGAAAGAGCCCGCCGGAGGCGGGCCAAAATCAAAAAACGCTCAAAAACCGCAGGCCCCTGACCAAAAGCAACAGGAGCAGTCAAAAAAGGATCAGGAGTAGCCCCATGAGATACTTCATACAACGAACCGGAAAAAGGCGTTTGGCCGGATTCATCAGGATAGCGACCTTGATAACTGTTGCGGTCGCGGCGGGGCGATTCATCTCTCCGACCCGCGCCGATGAATTCAAGCCAAATCTGTACGTTCCCTATAAGGACCTGGCCCATTTGATTGCACCGGTCGATAAAGCCGTCCTCATGGACCGCGCGAAATTCGCCAAGCTGCTCGCAGACGCCGAGGCCAACGCCGCCCTCGCCGATACCCTCGAGCTCGGACAGGTAAAGCTCGCCGAATACGCCGCAAAAGTCTCAGGCGAAGAGTTGACTTTGACCGGCAAACTGGAGGTCCTCTCCATTGGCAACGGCACCGTCGCCGTACCCTTGGGTTTTGGCGGAGTAGGGCTGACCCGCGTGGTCCTCGACGGCAGGCCCGCGCCGTTAGGCTATAACAAGGACGGAAGATTGACGCTTATCGTACAGACCAAAGGCGACCACCAACTCGAAATCGCCGGCACGACCAAGCTCAAGGAGCTTGCAAGCGGCGGCACGCAGTTCAGCATTGCCCTGCCCCAGGCCGTAGCCGGGCGCGTAAACCTCGCCGCCGCCGGCGATCTGGAGATTCACGCGACCGTGCCCGCCTCGGCGACCTCCTACGATAAGCCAACCGACACGACGAGCGTCGAGCTTACCATCGGCGGCATGGACGAATTGGCCGTCGTCCTGCTCGGAAACGGCCGTCAGGAAGACGATCGCGCCATTCTGCTCGGCGACTCGGCCGCAACCGTGAATTTGACCAGATCGCACCAGGTGTTGAGTTGTCTCTATACCGTGCAGGTCCTGCGTCGCGGCGTAAGGCAGCTCCAATTCCAATTACCTAATCAATGGACCATAACCGAAGTCACTTCTCCGAACCTTGTCAAGTGGTCTGTTGAGGAGGCCGAGCAAATCAAAACGCTCAGCGTGCGCATGCGATCCGGCAAGGTCGGCACAACGGCGCTGCACATCAAGGCGACCGCGATCCGCACCGGCCAGTCTTGGAACGCCCCGCGAATCGCCCTTGTTGACGCCGCTTTCCAGCGGGGATTCCTGATGGTCAACACCGACCAGGCCCTCGGTGTGCGAGGCGAAAACGTCGTCGGAGCCCGCCGGGAGGATGCTTTAGCTGCCCGTTCTGTACCTGGTTTGGTCGGCGGTTCAACCGGACCGCTCTACTTTCACTGGGGCGACAAATGGTCCGTGAATCTGGAACTGGCCGATGTCGAACTCAAGCGAAGTATTAAAGAACAGCAGAAACTCGTTGTCTCGCCGCAGCAGGTGACCCTAACCGGCCTTTTCGAGGTAACGGCCGTCGAACGCGAGCTTTTTGACCTGTCCTTTGTGCTCCGCGGCTCGGCCTCTCAATGGCAGCTAAGAACAGTCCTAATTGACAACAAACAGACCGGCTTCGAGTATCGTATTGAAGAGCAGCCGTCCCGGCGACTGCTGAAGATCGAATTGCCTCGCCCGATACAGCCGGAGAAGACCGCCAACGTTACTATCGTTACCCAGCACGTCCCCGCAGAATGGCTCTGGCCCAGCGACGCCCCTGATCGCAGCATCACGGTCCCGCTTATCGAATCGCAGGCCGAGACTGTCTCAGGACACGTCTCGCTCTGGGCCGAGGGCGATCTGGACGCCGTTCCGAAAGAGGTTCCCGACCAACTCGAACCGGTCCCAGTCGGCCGGATGGCCTCGCTCGGAATGACAGGAGCAGTCCAACACGCCTACAGCCATAATAAGCCCGTGATAGGCGACATACAACTGCTCGTCTCCCGGCGTCGGCCGCGAACATCCGCCGACGCCATCGGCCTGATTAGCGTTCGACCACGCGAATTCTCAGCAGACTGGAGAATTACATACAACATCTCAAGGGCCTCGGCCAAGAGACTCTATCTGCTCGCCGACAAATCTCTCGGCCGCGAGTTCAACATCGCATCCGCAACAGTACCCATAAACTCCAAGAGCATTCTAACGCCCGATGACAAATCAATTCCGCTCTCGCCCGAATTAGCCAATCGCTACAATCTCTGGCTGTTGAACCTCGACCACTCCAGTCTCGGCAACGTCGTAATCGACATCCGCTATGACAGGCCGCTTGCCGACGATGCTCTGGAACTGCCCCTCGTGCGACCGATATGCCGCGACCGGGGCCGAGTAAGCGAGCAGTTGGCCATCCAGGCCAGCGAAGAACTCGCGCTTAGGGCCGATGCAGGAGGCGCAAAGGAAATTGACGCAGTGGACCTACCCCCGCTGCCGGCCCAGGCCGCACGAATCTTATGGGCATTCCGACTCGATGCCCCCGCAACGCCGGATGGAGCCAAAACAACTCTTACCCTCGAGACGGACGTTCACGAAGGCTACGAAATCCCATCGGCATTGGCCGTCTCGGCGCACTTGACGACGTATCTCGACACCGAGGGCGGCCAGCGAAGCGAAGCGGAATTTACGGTCGCAAATGCCGGTCGCCAGTTTCTCACTATTCGCCTGCCCCAAGGTGCCGAGCTTTGGTCCCTGCGAGTCGCCGACAGGCAGGTCAAGCCCCAACGCAGCGCCGCCGGAGATTACCAGGTATCTCTCGGCAGGTTGGGCAAGCCCGTCCCGGTGAAAATCGTTTATTCCTATCGACCCCCAAAGTCCAGCCTCGAACGCCTGAATCTCGGCGGCATCGAGCTTCCAGGCGTCGAGATAAACCAGATGAACTGGACCGTAGTCCCCCCGCCCGGCTACCGCATAACCACACAACATACAAAAATGCTAACACACGACCTACCCCGGCCCACCCCCGCCTATCTAAAACTCTACGAATTCCTGACAGAAAATGCCTTTGCCGGCTCGCCATTATTGATGACTGCACTGACTACAGCACATCAGAAAGATTTCGATATTGCCGGTGACCGCGCTCTCGCGAAGTATGAGATCGAAGTCGCAGCCGAGGACGCAGAAATCCCGGCCCTCCCGGCTGAAAAGCAGAGACGCGAGACAGAAGAGTCGTATAGGCGTAGGCTGTCTACGGACCCGCAGCCCAAGGCCAAACCCGCAAAACCGCCTACAAAAAAGGATTTGGGAGTTAAGCTTCTCGCCGAAGGCCGCTCGACATTGCCCGTCGATTTGGCTCCCACCGCCGGCGCGGGTCGCCGGGCTACGTTCGCCGGGCTCGGCACGGCCGCCTTGACTATCGGCCTGACAAGAACCGCATGGATGTCGTCCTGCTGGGCCGTGGGATTTGCGCTGATAGCAGTTATAGGAATCATGCTTGTCCGGCAACGGCCAAAGGCCAAGGCGACGATGGTAATCGTTATTCTATCCGTCGCGTCCTTACTCGCCCTCTGGCGACCCGCCATGGTCTATTTCGCCAACGGAGCCTTCACCGCGGGCCTCTGTCTCATCCCCCTCTATGTGTTCGCTGCTTTCATCCGGTTGTTATGGTCGAAGCTGCACCAGACCGGCGTTCCGGGCGGCGCTTCTGCAACGGCCGCTGTACTGTTTGCCTGCATATTGAGCTTCGGCTGTTCGGCCCAGGCGGCAGTGACTGCCAAGGCCGGTTCCGCCCCGGCAATACAGCCCGCCCCAGGCGGGCCGCTCCCCACTCAACAGGCCAAAAAAACACCCCAACCGATAGAACCAAAGCAATCTGAGCCCCTCATTATTCCCTACGATGAAGACCCCACCGCGGCGGAAGACTCGAACAAAGTCCTCATCCCCTACGCGCGTTTCATCAAGTTATGGAACCAGGCCCATCCGGACGATATTATTGAGCAGTTGCCCCCGGCGATGGAAGTCTCCCTCGCGGCCGTGCGCTACGAGGTCAGAGTCGAAAGCGAGATATTGAACCTGCTGCTCACAGCCGACATCAAGACTTACGGGCCCGATTGGGTCGTCCTCCCCATGCCCATATCAGGCCTCGCCGTAGTAGAAGCCACTATTGACGGCAAACCCGCACAATTCCACAGCCCACCACAACCTCAGGGCAAAAAGGCCGTCCCCAATAGTATGGTTCTAATGCTTCCCGCCAAGACGTCCGGCCAACTGAGGCTCAAGGCCGTCGCAAAGCCCAAAAACTTCGGACGAAGGGGCACTGCCAAATTCTCCCTGCCGCCCCTGCCAGGCGCCGTGATGGACGTCATTCTGCCCGCCGAAGACCTCGAACTCGAAGTCAATGGACTCGAAAGCGCCCCCTCCCCCCAAAAAGCAAACGGGAAAACTAAGTGGATAGTCCCGCTGGGAATGACCAGAGAACTGACATTGCGATGGCTGCCCGAAGCCGGCGGAGGCGCAACCGACAGCACACTCTCCGCCGCCTCCACACACGATGTCTATGCATTCCACTGGGCCATCGTAGGTCTCAGCAAGATTGCCTACAGCTTCTCAGGCGGCGAACACGACAGATTCGCACTGCTCACCCCCAAAGGCACAACCCTGACCGAAGTCAAAGGCACAAACATCCGCGATTATCGCGCCCTCGGCGAGAGAACTATCGACGGCAAGACGTTCAACCTGATAGAAGTCCGTCTCCACCGCCCCGCAAAAAAGCAATACGACCTCACAGTTCGCTGGCTGGGCGAGCTGCCGCCGCCCGATGAGCCCGTCCAGTTGCTCCTCGTCAGGGCAGCCGATGTTAGCCGTGAGAGCGGCGCGGTTACATTGCATTCCGCCGGCGGCATGGCCGTGAAGGTCGCTAAGGTCTCCGGCGGTCGAAGGACAGCCGTTGCCGCCACGAAAGATTCACGCGCTGCGGAGTTGACCGCCGACAAGGCCAGGCCCGTAGCTGGCTACTATTGGCCGTACAGACCGTTCGCATTGTCCGTGCAACTGTCTCGCCTGACTCTCAGCCCCAAGGTCCGTCTCGATCAGCTCGTGCGTATCAGCACCGACAGGACCGAGTTGCTCGTCCAGGCCGCCCTTACCACCGAGCAGGGCAAGCTCTTCGGTGCAAGCTTCATCCTGCCCGCCGGCTACGAGCTGCTCAGCGTCGTAGGGCCTGCCGTCGAGAATTTCTACGAGCGTACGAGCGACGACCGAAGGTTTCTGCACGTCAAATTCGACCGAGGACGAAAAGATGCGAAGATAGCGATGGTCCTGGTCCGCAGGAACGCCCCGCCTAAAGACTTTGATGTCCCGCTGATTACCTACATTGATTCCGCCGCCCCTGCGCCGAAGCAGCAGGGACGCCTTGCCGTTCAACTGGCCGCGTCGCTGGAGGCAAAGACCCTCAGCAGCAAAAACCTCAAGGCCATCGTGCCCGGCACGCTGAAAGACTGGCTCGATTCTAATCAAATCAATTCGGTCCAATTTGCCTACAGTTATGAACTGGCCGATCCGTCGCTGGAGTTGGATATTCGTCCCGAGCCTACGCGCATTCGCGTCGAGGCCTTTGCCGGCCTCGCCGTCAAGACCACCGCCGCCGTTTACACATATCGTCTCCGATACAACATCAGCGGCTCGCCAATCGACAATCTGAGCTTCAGCCTGCCAACTAAATATGCCCCGCTCGTCGCAGTCAATTCGCCGGCTATGCGAAGTATCACCAAATCGCAAGCAGATGGCCGAACAACTTGGAAAGTTGTACTCGTAAACGAAGTCACCGGCGAAGTCGATATCGCCGTCAATTTCGCCCTGCCTATCGACGCAGCCACAAAGCTGCTCTCGATCCCGCGCATCGAGACCGACGCTCCTGCGGGCTATCGCGCGATCATCGCCGTCCAGAACCTCTCACGACACGACATAAACGTCAAGGACGAGAACAAGACGAATCTCACCGAGCTTGCCGTCAGCGAACAGCGAAAACTAATGTCACGCCGGATGACCGAATCTCTACAATACGTCTTCCAATCGTTCGAGGACAATTGGTTCCTCACCCTCGACTTCACCCCCGCCAAGACGGCCACCCGCATTCAGGCGGTAGTCGACCTACTGGCCCTGACCACCGTCATCGACCGCAACGGCAGATGCCGTTACCAGGCCAGGCTCGCCCTGCAGAACCGCAGCGAGCAATTCCTAACTGTTGAAGTCCCGTCGGGCCTGCGCCTCTGGAGCGCCACAGTCGCCTCCCAGCCGGTAAAGCCGGTCACAACCTCGACCCGGGGTCAGGTCCTGATACCACTGGTCAAGACTTCTCCCGGCGGCTTGCCCTATGACGTCTATCTCTATTTTGCCGACGAGCCCCCAGGGGGCGAGCAAGCCCAGCCTCTAATTGAGCCGTTGAACGGAATCACCAATCTCAAGCCGCTCGCCATCTCAATTGCAGGCATCCCCGTCATGCGAACCACCTGGTCGCTGCGCCTGCCCGCCGGTTACCGCTATATGCGCCCGGGCGGAAATATGTCGCCCGTCGCCGGCACGGTCGAAATGCTCAGCCTCAATATCGACGCCAGGCTCGACCAGCTCAAACGCCTCGATAAGACCTACCGCAATGTTTCCGGCTCATCCAGCCGCACCGAGCTTATCGCCCGACATAACTGGGATATTTCCAACACAAAGCTCAACATAGACATCGAGCAGGCCCAATCTTTCCTCGAAGCCAACCGAGGACAGGTCAGCGAGGACGATTACAGGCGACTGAGCACAAAATTAGGCGGGCAAAAGCTAAAACAGGTCACACTCATTGGCGCCAATACCTCGTACATCCAGGAGCAGCAGGAGCAGGCCCGCTACGATTTGAACGTATGGATCAACGCCGAGGCAGTCAACCCCGGCCTCGCCGAGAACCTCCGCAATGACGCCCTGCAGCAAAAGCCCGAATTCATCAGACAGGGTGAAGAGCAGCAGATAGCCCGCCTCACAAAAGAGCTCGAAGTATCCCAGAAGCGCCTAAAGGTCCTCCAGCAGCAGGCCGACAAAGTCACGACCGAAGACATGATCCTTCATGACGCCGATACCGACGCCATCGGCGCAAAGACCTTGCTGGGCGATGTCGGCCAAGAGGCGGCGGGCCTGATACTTGCCCCTCCCGATAAGAAGGCCGAGACGCGCGGAATATTGAAGGACCTATCCGAACAAAGTGCCGCTCAG
>JAUVXL010000086.1 GCA_030603595.1 Sedimentisphaerales bacterium
ATTTTCAAAACAAAAGCACCGATTAGGCTTGGCATTGTCGTTTGAGAGTTTTGTAATTTGAATTTCTTATTTGTTTAGTATTTAGATATTCGGATTTCGAGTTTACATATTTAGCATAACCGCTTACGTAACAAGGTGTTACCCCTTTTTCTTCAGGGCTAAGTTGCGCTGTCGTATTAGTATCGCGTCGCTTGCCAGTGGTGCGACAGCCATCAGTTCGCCGAGCCAGACGCGGCGGCCTCCTTTGACTTTGTCTTGAAGGTGCGGATGACGTGACTTGGCGCCCGCAACGATGTGCAACCGCAGGGCTCGCGTCTCGACCTGTTTCTCAAAGGGGACCCAGTTCGGTCCCAACGCCATGGGGTAGAGCGCATCCATGCCGCTACGGCTCCCTGCTCGTTGCCAACGGGAATCGGCCGCCTCGCGCACGTTCTCGCTCGCGCCGCCGGTGAAGGCATCGACCTCGACGGAGGAAAGTCCGGTCCACAACAGGCAGAGCCCGCTGAGCTTGACCGGTTTAGGCCACGTCAGGGTAATGATCTCCGGGTGCTCCGGGGATACGGGCAGAGCGGCTCCTTGTTCGCCATTGCTCCAAGTCCCCCAGGTGCGGTTGTTCGATTCATCAATGAGCTTCGCGCTGACGTCCTCGCGCGCGACCGATTGCGCAAGAGCCTGAGGCGCGACATTACCGAGTCTCTGCTCATTCACCCACACCCCACCAAGCCAACCGGCCATCTCTGGATCGCCGGGCGAAGGCAAGTGACTGAACCGCATCGCTCGCGTTTGCATCTCGGCGGGTAAAATCCAGAACGCATAGTCCTCTCGGCCCACTTCCTTGCGCGACGGTTTGCCATCGAGCAAGCGGTCCGCGGCCATCCACTGCGAATCGTCCGCCAGATCGCCCGGATAGGCCGCCTCAGGTTTCAGCACGCTGAGCGAACCGCCGCCGCGGACTAGCACACTGCCTACCGTGATGGGCTCTGTGAAAGCGATGCGCAAATACCGCATACCGACAGCCCGCCCTTCCCCGAACTTTACGCCACGCCAATCGGGCCTTTTCTGCGTGGTCCACATGACAGAGTATGGGCCGTCTTCGGCAATGGGCATTTCCTTTCCATCCACCCATTGGGAAAAAGCGGCCTGGTCGAGGTTCGCGCCACCGGCCGGCAGGAAGACGGGAGCGCCGGCGGCTCGCACGCACGGCGAGACAAGCAGTATGGCAGTAAGAACAGCAATGTGTTTCATGTTCATTTTCTCCGTTGCGATAATTCTGGCGCTTTCGACCAACGCGCAGCTTGTGCCATTTGAGCCCAGTGGTGCCGAATATGCGGAGCCGGTCCATATCAGGGTTTCCGAGACGCGGCTATTATGCGCATCGTCCATCGATTCAAGTATAGAACAATGCGACATCATAACCGAAAAGAGACCTCTTGGCAAATGAGCCGAATAGTTGAACTTAATGCCCAACTGTCTTAGGAGGAGTTCTATTTATGAAATGTGTGGTGGTATTCATCGGCCATCAGCGGGTCGAACTTAACAGACGAGCTATCCGCCGAGATGATTTGCCGCGCCTTGTCCCAGTCATAAACCGGATTGCCGTAGCACTGATATAGAAACTCACTCTGCCCAAATTCGATAAAGCGCATCACGCCGTGGTTGCCCCGGATATACTTGGGATCGCCGTCGAGTACGGTTCCTCGATACTGCCACTTGCCGGCGCCTCTGCCGTATCTTCCGAATGCACGACGGCTGAATTGCTCCCGACGGCCGCCAAAAGGTTTGTCATTATTGTGCACAGCAGCAAGCTTGATGATAGTGTCTTCGTAATTCACCTCTATTCCCAACTTTGCTCATTCTGACCTCACTTGAACCATCTCTCACCTCAAAGCATGTTAGATTTCCGACCTGGGCCTGTCAACAAGATCATCCTTTACAGCAGGGTGGCCATTTGGGAACATTGGGCGAGGCCGAAGCTGGGCTTTATGGATGCGGCGTGGCAGGATTCTCAGTTCGGCGTCAGTTATGTAAGGCCCGACTATCTTAGCGTAACACAAAGCCAATACGCTTTCTCGGCTTTTACAGACGGGTATTATTTCAATGTCGCTCGGAGTCTGCCTGTTGTCAGCGGTCAAGCCCCATTTGGAAGGGGCCGGTATCAAGCCCGTGTTTGAGTGCGATCAACCCGGGATTGTCGCGACACGGCAGGCCACAAGTGACATCGAGTATCTTTTCGCCGTCAACGCTACTCATGATCCATTGGGCGATCCTATGCTCGGGCTCAAAGCAGTCCAGGCGGAGATTGATATACCGGACGATGGGCGTCCTGTGTACGATGCGATCTTAGGTGGACCATACGCAATGCCCGGGACAAAGTTGGTCCTTCGAGGATGGTCAAGAATGTTATCATGCACGCCAGACTGACAGCGGTGATATACTGGGGCGGCATTATTGAGACCGTAGCGTGCACAAGCATCCCTTATGAAGTTGAATAGGAAATCTCGGATGAGTCGCAAAGGAGTTTCCATATCGTACATGTTTGTATTCTCACTGGTTCTTTCTACGTCCGCGATTGAGGGAGCATTTGCGCCATGGGCGTCCAACACCGACCCTACGGACGTCCCGAAAAGTCATGTCCAGAACGTTACTTCCTCACCTTTCACCTACAGCATTACTCAGGGCGGTACTATGGACGGAAAGATGTGCACCACACTTCCTGGCGTATGGGAACCATACGAGCAGATTTGGGAGTCAAACCGTTCAATACGCATGGAGAATGTCGGTACGTCAAAGATAATAAATCCGTGGCTGAAAATAGGCCCGATTGATTTCTACTCCCAGCAGACAATAGCAGACTCGGTTGTCAAGGGGCTTTCGACCGACAGGGAAAAGGCTCTTGCCATATTCTACTTCTATATCACCCATCGTTTCCACAAGGGCAATGGTGATAACGGAGCGCAGGGCGACGTTTCGCAGGCGATGAACGTATTCGGTTTCAATACCTGCGGAAACAGCACGCTGTGCATATCGGATCTGCTCGACAAAGTCGGAATGCGTGATTGTATATTCAGCCATTGCCCCGGCCATGTCGTCCCGCAGGCCTTTTTCGACGGCAAGTACAACACGCTTGACGGGGACATGGCCACCTTCATGCTCATGCGGGACAACCACACCCTCGCAAACGAGTTGGATTTGGTGCGCGACCACGACCTGATAAAACGGGTGCACCAGTATGGAATCATGCGCACCATGAATCCGATTCGGAATAATGAAGACTATGCGCAGTATTACACATGGGAGGGGGACACGACCGTGCAACTCGACGGCTGGGCCTGGTGGACAATGGGCATGATCCTCCGTCCGCACGAGGCGATTGAATGGAGATGGGGGCATGAGACTCCGGTAAAATATCACGGCGACATGGCGGGATATCCCCCGATAGTCCCGGATACGATCTATAACGGCCACTGGGAATACGCTCCGGACTTCCATAACGATTCGCAGTGGCGGGCCGGAGCGACTGTGACGAACATCACCAACAAAGACGGTGTCCTCACGGCCACAGAGGGAGGTGCAGGCGCCATCCTTTGGCACATGAAAGTCCCTTATCAATTCATCGGAGGCACTCTTTCGGCCTCGGGCGACGGATATGCTTTCGAGATTGGTTTCCTAAACCCGAAAGATTGGAGGAAGAAAGCATACACACCGCTGGCTACGTTGGCCGAGTTTGACGGCAAATTCAAAGGCCGTACAGCCTCGGCGTACGAGTACTGGCTCAGATGCACCTTGACAGGCAAAGCCTCGTTGAGCAGCGTAAAAATCAAAAACGACATCCAGATGGCGCCGCTCGCGATGCCGTCTATGACCATGGGGAACAATAGCTTCACGTACATGGAACACACTGACGATAAGACCGGCAAGAATGCCGGCAGAAATGTGAGGATCACGCACAACTGGGTTGAAAGGTCGAAAACGCATCCTCCGAAAGCGCCGGAATCTCCCATCTACCCGGCCGACGGCGGCCAGAGCGACGGCACGGATATAGTGTTCAGGTGGAACGCCGCGACAGACCCCGACGGCGATGCCGTAACGGACTATCACTTCCAACTTTCGGACCGCCCCGACATGAGATGGCCCATGTCGCCTAATTTTGACAAATACATATCAAAGACGCCTGACAAAGGCAACGTTCGCTACACACTTCCGCGTCCCGGCCTTTTGACGCACGGCCAGACATATTACTGGCATGTGAAAGCGAAGGATTCAAACAGCGTCTGGGGGCCGTGGAGTGGCACCTGGAGTTTCACCGCACAGGGGCCCGCATATCCTATAAACGTGGCGATGAAACATAATGCGGATATCAGAATAGGCACATTGACGTGGAGCGCCAACCCAGTGGGAAGGACGCCTGTCAAGTACAGGATATACGGCAGCGATGAACAGGGTTTCACGGTTCATGACGCTCCATACGATGTCAAACTTGGCGAGACGACGGAACTGACCAGCCCGTTTCCGGCTAACTTCGTGGCTGAAGTTGCAGGAACTTCGCTGGATGTGATAGGCCTGGGCAATGTGCTTCCGAACGCTAACAAAGCCTACTACCGTGTTGTCGTAGTGGACGGCAATGGTAAACGAAGCGGAAATTCGGATTATGTTGAAGCTCCGAGGCCATTCATTTACAGCACGCCGGTCACGAACGCTCCTGCAGGCCGGGCATACAGTTATCAGGTCAAGGCAATTCGTTCAATTGGCGATCTCAGGAGAAGAGATAATGCCAAGCCCAAGCCCGGAACCAAATTCTGGAAAATCGAGCCGCTTACATTTTCGCTTATGGAAAAACCGAGCTGGATGAGCATCGACCCTGATACGGGGCTGATAACAGGCACGTCAGACGGCAAAGGGGGCATGGTGATCGTCAGCGTGACTCTTACTAAAGAGCACCGGCTGGTGCACGACGAGAATAACATTGTATGGGGCAATGAATACGAAAAGAGCACAACCTATGAGAGTGTGGGGCCCGTGATGCAGCAGTTTGTCGTGAACGGAACTTACCACCGGTAATACCTGTAGGGATTATCTCCCATGGGGAAGTCCGTACGATAATCAGGATAGTAGTAGCCCGCGTTTCCTGCCTGCTCCTGCTCCAGCGTCTGGGACATTGACACGCTTTTGTTACCCACGCCTGTTGCCTGAGGTCCCGGCTCGTCGGCAGGCGGGTTTGCCAGACCTCCGTGACCCGTGAAGCCTCCTTCGTTGAAGCGGTCGAAGAGCCCGTTGTCTGCTGCAAAACTGGCGCCCAGGTTGGCCAGGACCTGCGCCACGGCACGTGTGGACCTCCAGCGTGTGTAGCGGAAATAGGTCTTCTCGTCCGCATGAAAACGGTCCGGGTCCACCTGACAGAAAACGGCCACGCCCTTGCCTAAGGTCTTGCGAGCAAGCAGGCCGTCTGATCCTATATCCGCGCCTTGGCTCAAGATCCAGGCAGGCGTGTCCAGGGTGCTGCGCCAACGGAGATCGGACGCGCTCAGGCCCCTTGCTTCGGGCCAATCGGGCACGGACAGAGAGCCTGCGAAAAGGGGGGCGGCCGGTTTCAAGGTGGTGTCAAGCCAGCCCTCTGCCTGCGATTGAGGTAGGAAGAACACCTTGCCGCCATTTTCCAGATAGGCCAGTAGCGCACCTGTGTCCACATCCGCATCCGGGCCGATGAGCAACAGCCCGGCGTCTGTGTCTAATACTGCTGATCGCTGATAACTCACCCCGATCCTGTCCACCCACGCTTGGCCTGCAGCGCCGCCGAGGTACACGACCTTGCCGGCCTGTGGTGACAATGGGGCATGAATCGCGTAATCAACAATGCGCCCGGCCATACGTTGCGCAGCCGGGTCCAGCGTCGTATGATCTTCCAAGTCCAGCGTGCAAAAGATCAACCGTCCCTTGCCATAGTCCAGTTCCATCAATGGCGTGTAGGCCAGGTCGAACTCACATTCCAGCAGGGGACGCCAACCACTGCGGTGGGGCTTTTCAATGGCTGCGCTAGTGACGCTACCGCGGTTGCCCCAATGCCAGCCCGCATAGGGCTGCTCTCTTTCGTTTCCCCTGGGGTAATCTCCTTGATAGATTGGATAAGCCTCGATCAAGGTGCTGCTGCCTGTCCAGTCGCGCAGGTCGCGGGCGTCGATGCCGTGGGTAATGGGGGTGACGGGGTCGTTCATGGGGAACACACGCCTGCTGACATGGGGACACATACGCCACCCGAGGGCCTGTGTTATCCACTGCGGCTCTTGAGCACAGATCAACGCCCGGCCTCCGGTACGCACCCAGGTCTTCAGCCTGGCCATCACTGTCGGATCCTGGTGTAAGGCGTTACGCCCGATGACCACGAGAGGGGCCTCTTCATCCCACGCGCGTAGGGTATAACCGAGGTTTATCAGCATCTCGCGGGTCATACCGTCCGGATCAACCACAGCGATCTCGCCTTTTTCGAGTCGATCCTGTCCAAAGACCCGAAACGCAAATGTATCCCGGTGTTTGGTCTTGCCTATGGTTGCAGTGAGCGTGATTTGACCGTCGGCCTTGGCACCGGACTCCAGCGCACACGCCGTGACCTGGATGGGAATGAAACGCGTCTCCGAGACCGCCAGACTGCCGTGCGATTGGCCTTCGCCTATCTTCTCTTCGTCCACCATGGCGGTCCAGTTTACGGTGAAATCCTGAGGCTGGCGTGTATCGTTGATCAGGACGATCTGCTTGTCGATCGTCTGGCCTGATCGGAAATGGTGGTCCTTTGCCGTGTAGGCGTTTGGAGGGCCCGCGATCCACGCCAGGGTCGGGCCGTTGTTCTCCTTGAGCGTGTCCTGAATCCACGACCAGGTGCGCAGACCGCCGGGCAGGCCGGCCGTGCGCCAACTGCGCCAGGTGTTAAAACGAAAGAGCCGCTGGATCGCGTGCATGTTGGCGTAGTCATCCAACTTGTTTTCCGAGCTGTGGTAGAGCATCCCGCTGCGAAACAGGTCGTGGAGATACTGCCGGTACTTCGGCTCCTCCGAGGCATAGGCTTCGTTGCCAAAGTAGATGGCGGCATATTCCGTTAATAATGGCTCGCTGGTAATGTTGCTGGTAAAGCCGTGCCTCCCTCGCCGGAACGTGCAGTCCATGGGGGTGCCGAATTCAACCATGGAAATCGGCATCTCGCCGTTCTTTGTCCACTTGCTCAGCCAGTCCTCGCGCTCCTGGAGCGGTAGCAAATCCAGGTAGCAGTTCATGGTATACACGTCACCTGTATAGGCCCCGGCGTGGCTGTAATAGATTCGTGTGGGATCAAGAGCCCTGAGCCCGTCAAACATGTCCCCGGCGTCCTTCATGAGACGCTGCCAGCGCCGGTTATCCTGACCCCAAGCGCGGCGGCCAAGGTGACGCGGGTCCGCGTCCACCGCGTTGTTAAAGAAATTCATGCCGGCAACCCACATGACCACGGAGGGATGATTGCGGTAGTGACGCATCCACACGGCCGCGCGCTCCATAGCACGTGGTCGGTTCTCTTCCCAAACCAGCCGATAGCGTGAATCCATCATGTATTTATTGGCATTGAGGATGTACTGAGCCACCAGAAATCCCTTGTGATCTGCATCGTCGAGAGCCTGCCTCGAATCCGTGGCGTTGCCGCGCGTATCTACAGTGGAGTGTCCGAATTCCCAGAAGTTCTCTCCAACTTGCGGACGCTGTCCCCAGTAAAAACATCCCTGGCGCAGGCGTATCTCGCTTCCGTTCAGGAAGAACTTGCGTCCCTCCACCCAGAACTCACGAAAGCCGAATTCCTGGTCGTACTCGTCGTCCAGTCCCGCGCCCCGTGCCTTCAGCCGGAGGGTATAGAGGTTGGGCAGACCCACGTCCCACAGCCGCGGGTTCGCCCAGGGCCAGGAAAGAGTAACGGTCTGAACCTCCTTTACTTCCAGGTCCGTCTGGGCAGTAAAGGTCTTCTCAACTGCTCCCTTCTCATCAAGCATCTCCGCAATGAACTCGGCACGGCCGGCCTGCTTGACGCCGGTAAGCTCCACGTCCAGAGAGATGCTTTTCTTCCGTGTTGAGGCCTGCACAAAAACGTCGGTCACGCGGACCTCGGAGGAACGGCTCTCCAAGAAGACGCTACCGGTCAACCCCCGCGTCTCCAGCCCGGCCGAGGTATAGGAGACGTTGCTCAAGGCGCTCTGCCAGAATTGGCCCACCTTCTCCGGGTCAGCAATGGCTGCCACCAGCACCCGGATCTGGGCCGTCTGACCGGGCATTACCACATGTGTGATGTCTACGGACCCCCACGGCCAGGCGATCGTTCCGCACGACTTACCGTTCACATAGACTATCGCGTCCGTGCACACGCGGTCAAAACGCAGACTGATCGCGCGGTCCTGCCATTGGGCCGGGATGGGAGCTTGACGCTCGTACCAGGCGCGCGTCACCAATGCTCCGTCATAGAGATCCCACCGTGGCCCTCCACCGAGGGCCAGGAACGCCGAACGTCGGCCTGGGCGATCCTGCCAGTTACCAGGTACATTGATGTAGGCCCACCCCAACTTCGGAGGATCCACCTCTGCTTCGGCTGCTGGTGTGAAACGCCAAATGCCGTCGAGGGAAACCTGTGCCCGCTTGGCATTGACCGTTTTGACGCTCGTCTTGTCCCAGCCGAGCGAGATACCGGCCGGCAGCACGGCGTCCCCCAACTGCGTCGTTGCGACCATGTGGGGCGTCACTGTGAGGTCGGTGATCTCGAACACGCCGGTGCAATAGAACATGGCGGGCTGGATGTTCAGACGCGTCGCACCCTTAGGGACCTTAAGCTCCACCGACTTCGTGACCCAGTCCGAGTCAGCCCGTAGTTCAGGAACTTCCGCAGGGAAGCCGAATGAACCTCCTTCGAACATCAATGCAACACGGGCTGTGTGCCAGCCCTCCTTGCCTACCTTCAGGTTCGTGGCTTTCATGTGAACCGAGACGGTCAGGGACTCGATCTGCGGGGTGACTTTCACGAAAGCGTGTACGTAGTCGAGTTGACGTCCCGCGTCGCGATTCTCGATGCGCAGGCAGTGCTTACCTCCCTCGGCGATGACCTTGAATTCCTGGTTGTTCGGGATATTGAATCCCTCAGCCCACCCCGTATTGACACCAGGGTGTTCGAAACTCCCCTGGGGAAGCAGGTTCACCTGGGCAAGAGCATGCCCTCCCCCCAGCCAAAGAAACGTGATAATCAGTAGGAGTTTGATATTCACCTTTGTTCTCCTGTAAAGGTCGTTGGAACGGTCTGGGTTTGGGCACTGGTTCCAGAATCTTATTCATACGCACCGATATTCCATGCAGAACCTTGTGGGCGGGTGATACCGTCCTTATCGGTGGTGAAATAACTGCCCAGTGAGACTCCTGCATCCTTTGCCACATTATCCGTTGATGCACGATGCGGAAAAGATTGTTGTATATCCACACGTCGTGCGGTGTGCTGTTGTTATAGCAGTCGTAATCGATATGCGAATCCCCCACGTTGACGAACTCATTGCCGTATATCTTGAGGTAGTTACCTTGAAGTTGAAACATATCCGGGTGTTGCGACGAGGTGTACACTGACGTGTTGCTGACCTTGAAGACATTTTTGTAAGCGGACATCCCGCCGTAGCATTGGATGCCGTCAGGCCCGCCGTAATTGCTTTGGCCCGGGGGCGGGGTGTGGTTGACCAGCGTCTCGATATAATTATCATGTATCTTTATTTCATCCCAACCGGTTCCGTCCGCTCCCACCGACAACGCCGCATCACCTCGAATTTGCGTAAAGTTTGAAAACCGTATTTCATTGCCCGTGCCTGTAAAAGATACCGATATGCCGTTATTGCAATTGGTTATATCTATATGATCGAAGATAATGCCTGTATTATTGTAACCAACGATGCAACGTGAAACCGTGCGATTTACAATATTGTGCAGGTTTTTGAAGACGATGTGATTTTGTCCATCTACATTCCCAGTCAAAGTAATGTAGCTGTTATTGGCAAAGAAAACCCCGTCTGCAGTCGCAGTGTCTCCTTTTGCATCATAATCGAACACTACGGTTCCATTATGGCTCGCGTTGGCCGAATCCACGGCAATGGTAATCGGATTGCCCGCGGCTCCGCTTGCACCGACTATTGACCATGACTCGGTATAAGTTTGCGTTCCTCCGGATGGCCCGCCGCTAATGTATATAACATCGCCTGCATGAACATTTGACCATACAATGTTGGAACATTTCTTGAATGCTGTGGCCCAAGACTGACCGTTCCCCGAAGACGCCGATGCATTATCAATATACCAGGAAGCTGCCTGAGCATCGCCAACAACAGATACTATTGCAGCGAGTGCAATTAATAATACTTCTACTCTTCTTTTCATTTTTGTCTCCTCTGTTTATTAAGCGGATCAATAACCGAGCACCCGCCGCACATACTGTCGACTGATCTTCCAACTCTCGCGCAACGGCCGCGTAATTTTAAAGTCGCCCTCATGCGCCAGTTCAATAACCGCAATCCCACTGAACTTCACATCACGCAACGCCTTGGCGATAGCCGCATAGTCCATATCCCCCTCGCCCAGCGCCTCGCTCCATCGGCCATTCTTGTACTGGTCTCGTAAATGCAGAAATACGATCTGATCGCCATACTCTCGAATGAACCACGCCGGATCGACACCACCGCGCACCAACCAGTTAAGATCAGGCCCTAATTTGGCACCGGGAATCCGCGCCAGCGTCCCCCTAAGATCATGCAGATCGTCCACAACTTCATACGTGTGATTATGAATATTAACGACCACACCGTGTTTCTCGGCAACCGCCATAATCTTTCGCAACAGATCGGCCTGGTCATCGAGTTGCCGCACCGTCTTCTTCCCACGTGCAGATCCCACCGAAACCCCGAACGTTTTGCCCTTGAGCTTCGCTAAGTTCCCAATCACAACCTCTGCATCGTCTAACACAGCCGCATGCTGATCCCGATCCCACATCGCCCCGCTGAACGACGTCCCGATTACCGATAGTTCGTGTTTCCGCGAAAGCTCCCCGATACGTTCGGCCGTCTCGCGCTTCCGCAAAACATTGTGCATCAGTTCCACCCCGTCGATCCCGGCATATTTTAAATCCGGAAAAATCTCCGGCAATATCGGTGTCACATTATACTCCGGCTGCTTGGCCGCATACACCCATACATGGGCTCCAACCGGTATCCGCTTTTTCTTCGAATCGCCAACCGCCGCCAAAACTCTCTGGCAACAACCCATCGATGCAACCACAACCGAGCCGGCCTGAAGAAAATTGCGCCGCGTCAAAAAAGACGATGAATCACAACTGACCTTTCCCATAACAACTCCCGAGAATAACCAAATCATTCCAAACGTACATCACTTGCACACAGCATATCCTTACCCCCAATATGCCAAATATCTTTCTATAACGCAAGCCTGTGTTCTACGCCATGCCTTTAATGGAATTTAGGGTTCTCAGTTCCGTAACATTACAGAAACGACAGTAACTTCACTCGTCCATATACACTTCTGCGTGAGCAATTCAATTCAATCGCAACAGATGCTTAGGCGTTTGGTGCAGAAGTTTCTTGGCAATTTCGACAACTCCATCCGGTGCATACTGCCCACGTTTGACTCTATTAGCTAACGCTTTGGCAAGTTCCATTCTTACCAGTTTGGACTTGGCATAAAGCCAATCGAGACAATAAGCATCGGAGAAGAATCCTATTTGCCTATTCGTCGGGAGCATATCCAGCCGTTCGTCGATTACCTGAGCAATCGCACCGGGAAAGAAATTATGCCACCAGTAACCGGCAAGAGACAAATTGGGTAATTCCCGACACAGAGTGCACAGCGATTGATTGGCATGCTTGCTGGAGAGATAGCAGTGAAACTCAATCTTTGGGTGACGCGAAATTATTTCGGCGAGTTGTTTTATGGCAACTTGACTGAGTCTGCTGTCAGTTTTAAAGGGAAGTGGTTCGGCGCCGAGCGAGAATTGAAACGCAATATCAGCATGTTCTTTTTCCAATTCCAACAATAGACTTTCAAATAAGTAAGAAGCATATGTGTCCCGCTCCATGGGGCCGGCGTTGTTCCTCTTATCCAATGCCTTTTGCATTTGGTCATCAGATACGAGAGAGTAGTCTATGTCGGTAGAGACATGATGAGCGGTGGATACTATCTGGTCGTAGGGTATCACGCGGCAATAATGAGCCATTGCTTCCTTGACGTCAGAAACAGTTGCAATCTGTCTCTTTACCGGCTCGCGCTGAGAAATTGTTACCGGCAGCGGTCTGACAGGCTTGTCAAACTGCCGCGCGTGTTCAAGCTCATACAGCGGTGCATCAAACACTCCCCACTGGTTCCGCATGAAGAAGGCCCATTCAAGAGAGTAGAACAGGATATCATCGTTGCTTCCGTCCCCTCGCAACGGCAACTCCGTGCACAGTCTCTCCACACGCGCACGTCTGAGTATTTCTCTTGGCCAATCAGGGTCGGCGTTTCTGGAATGGATGCGAGCATCCAGCTCGCGCCAGCTCCTGAGCGCAATGGGCTCATTCCAATCGTACAGGTCTGAAAGGATAGTCCGCATCAGCCAGAAACATGAGGTGTTTTGAATATGCTCAAGCAGAGGTATCGCCTCTTCTATCCGAGTAGCGACTTCGTTTTTATTGGGATCATCTGACAGACGATGGCCGCTTGGGCAACCAGCGGCGTAGAGGTCACTGATTACCATGTGATAGAGCATAATATCGTGCAGTCCCCTCGCTGCCATGTGAGAGGAGTTAATGTGCGTGTGTGCATCGATAGCCTCTATTTCACCAATCTGCTTGATGAGAATCTTGAAAGTCTTACTGTGGTCCATTTAGGGTTTCCCCAAGACTGCTGCTACAGGCCGGCAAACAACCTAATTTTCTCTTCAACCAGCTTCTTCGCTGCTACTCTGGGTCTGGTGAATACACCAGGGACATTGTATCTGAAATCCTGCTCCTTATGTTCATTGATGAAAGTATCGGCAAAGGCGTCGATTCCCGTTTCGTTTACAAATTCCAGGGCCCGATCGGGGTTGGTGAGGTAGGCGTCATCATTAGTCACGTCGATGCTGGCCTCTTCGCCCCCAATCCTGCCGAGCTCACCTTCCACACTTACGCCGCAGGCATGTGTCACCCGAACCACCTCCTTTGTGGCGGCAACATTCTCAGCGTAAGGTAAGTGCGAAACATCGAGCATGACGGACGTAAAACCGTGACTAATGCACTGCATGACCCGTTCAAAGGTATCGCCGTGATCGAGGTGGATTGCAACCGGTATTTTTGCCCGCCTTGCGTGAAAGACGGCAATATGGGCAATATCATCCAACCCAGCGTGAATGGCTTCATAAGGTCCTATCTGCAGGATCACAGGCTGCGATAGTCCCTCAACTGCGGCAACCACAGCCTGGACTGCCTCGAGATTCCAAACCTCGAACGCGCCAACGGCATAGCCGCCGCTACGAGCAGGAATCAGTATTTCAGACATTGACACAAGACTCATTCGGTTCCCCGAGTAGACCTATCACAATTGTCACTGGTCAGTGGGGCGATATGCCATTAGAGAATTTGGCGAGGATGATGTCGGAATTCGGATATCAAGGCTTGGAGCTTGGAGGCAATCATTTCGACATAAAGGACTGTAAACCTCTATGCTTTAAATGGTTATCGCAAAACAATAATTGCACCCCACGAGCAGAAAAATGGGGCTGTGGCCAACAACCTGCAGCCCTCCTTTTCATGCCCACAAAGAGGCTCTTTCTGCAGGCAAATCCTTACAACCCAGCCACAACCCGCATAGGCATTATTTGCTAATTCACAAAAAAAGTCACTCCTTGTTTGAATCCGCGGCGATCTTCATCGAATTCGGGGTGCCCGGTAAAATGGCCGTGCGATAACCATGATCCATCACGGGTTTTGGGCAGTTTTCGAAGTTTGTCCCACGGATAGCAAAATCAAAACTGCCATTAAGATCGAATCCAACCTCGCTGTTTTTGATCGTGTTTGCCTCGCACAGCGTGCCCAGAAGCAACGGCGTCTCCCCGGTGACTTTCATCCAGGACTGATTGTAGGTGGCGATGGCAGCATTCCCCGCCAGACGCTGGTTCTTGTTGGAACAAACGCTCCGGTCAATCGTGTTATCACGTATCTCCGTTCCGTAATCGGCGATACCGCGATAGTTCTTCGTTTCGTTCTCGACGCGCAGTGTAATGCCCATGGTTGAGTAGGCCGGCGACATCCCGCTGAATGTACTGCGTCTGAGTTGACTAAAATAGACGGGCGTATGCCAGCGACCGTTGGGATATTCTCCGATTCGGCCCCAGTTGTACCAACCCTCGGTGTTGATGGAGACCGCGTCGGCATCCACGCAGTCATAGCTGCCGCCGTAATACATGTTATATGGTGATTTTGAGACGTTTGCCGTGTTACGGAAGAAGACGTTGTTGACATGCCAACAGCCCACGCTGACGACGCTGGTCTTGTCTGGCGACACGTCCCAGGCAGGACACACCGTCAAACGCACAACGGTCGGATCGCCGCCCAGATTACGTTTAGCCGAAACCCTGCGCAATTGCCCCAAACCTCGTCCTTGAACGACAACCACCTCTAATTCATGAGTGTCGAGTCCTTTGAAATCAGCGCTGACGTCATTGCGCACATCGACCGTATCGCCACTTGCAGCGGTAACTCCACCGGCAAAGCAGGACCACGCGGAATCGGCCGCATACGGCTGGCAATCACCGGGACCATTGAGGTCGTGGGCGCTGTTCTCAGCAATGTAGGCGTTGTAGATGTTCCAGCCCATCCAGCCTTCGTTGAGGAAGAAGCCGTTCATCTGTCCCGCGTAGGGCGCAGGATGGAAGACCAGTTCGTTGTTCAGCACAAGCAGCTTCTCGCTCGACATGCACAACCCCAGACCGTCATGCATATCGATGAAGTTATCGCGGAAGGTCACCCGGTGTTTAACTTGGTGATTCCAGAGATTCCTCGATGAAATGAAAAACTGGCAGCCCGCGACCAGCATGGGACCACTTCCCGACACGTAGTATGGCGAGTGATGAACCGCTACATCAGGTGCTCTCAGCAGGTCGAACGTGAGGTCGTGAAGAAAGAGTATGTTAGCATCGCCGCCGAGCACGGTTGACTGGACATCGGCCGGAGCATCCGCTCGATATTTCAGCGTCAGGGTGGAAAGGCCATGCCGCTGTCCCTTGAGACGGATCGCCGCATCGCCGGTCCTCGATACCTCCAGAACGCTATCTGCCCGTTTTTCGCCTTGCAGGATGCAGCCGGATTTGAGTGTGAGTTGACCGACCCTGTATGTTCCGTTGGCGAGTCGGACAACACCGCCTCCATCGGCGCTGACTTGGTCCAGTGCTCGTTGAATCGCCGCGGTATCATCCGCCACGCCATCTCCAATCGCGCCGAACTGGCTTTTAGCATCCACGATGGCATTCCAGTTGAAATCGTTGGCCCAGGCAACCTTCAACGCCAGAGACGTTGCATTGGAAGGCGGCCTTTCCACATTAACCACGGTGCTGCGGATCGTATCGGGAAACTCACTGTGATTGTCGAGCCTTATCCAATCATTTCCGAATTCGGCGGATTGTGTGCAGACGGGTGTGACAAATTTTTCTGGCGCGAAAAATAGGTAGTCTGTAGAATATAGGAAATATAGTTTTTGTTTCACTAACCACATTCTACAGGAGATGCTTATGGACAAGATGAATTTGCCGGAAATCAACGACAGGAAGTTAA
>JAUVXL010000357.1 GCA_030603595.1 Sedimentisphaerales bacterium
CCGTTACCTGTGCCGAGTTGGATGATTGGTACAGCATACCTGATGGTGTTGACAACGCGGCTGATGTGATCCTAAATGCCATCTCATACTATCGCGAGCCCAACCGGCCGGACCTCGTCCCGGTGGGTGGGCGGACGAAACTGCCGGGGCGGGGCGAGGCACTATCCGATGAAACGGCGCAGGCCATCGCCGACTATCTTGCCGCCAACGAACAGGCACTGGAGTTGGTTGGTAAGGCGGCCGGAATTGAGCACAGTCGATATCCCATCGATCTTACTGCCGGGTTTGAAACCTTAATGCCCTATTTGCGTGGCGTTCGCGACATGGCGCGTCTGCTGAAGATCGATGCTGTTATGCATGCCGAGGCCAATGAGGCCGCCCAGGCGGTCGAATCCGTTGCATCGCTGTTCGGCGTCGCGCGTTCGCTAAGGGAAGAGCCTGTAATTGTTTCTCAGCTTGTCCGTATTGGCTGCCAGGGGAATGGGCTCTCTGCGATTGAGCGAATTGTCAACCGGGCCGAGCTTGATGATATGCAATTGGGCGAGCTTAGTCGGTTCATTGCCGGTGCTGAGAACAATTCAGGCTTCGTAAGGGCGGCGGCGGGGGAGCGGTGTGGCATTCTCGATATTCTTCGTGATCCGGGAAAGATGGATCCACGGGTATTTGGCAGCCCTCGGATTATGGGGGTGCTGCTGAGTGGCTACAAGGCTGCTGGACTCACCCACAAGGGGGCGATGCTGTACCTTGACTTCGCAGAGGAATTCCTTGAGGCGAATAAACTGGTCGAACACAAGCGTCCCGCAGCCGTTGCCGCTCTTGAGGCGAAACTCGAGGAGATATCCGGAATCCAGGCTATGATGGTGCGTATGTTTGTGCCGGCCTACGGACGTGTAGTGGCCTTGGACTTGCGAATCAGTGCTCTGTTTCGCGCTGCTCGCGCAGGTCTTGCGATCGAGCGCTATCGTTTGGCTGGGGGCAAGCTTCCCGAAACGCTTGCTGATCTTGTCCCGACTTACCTCGACGCTGTGCCAAAGGACCCCTTTGACGGGCGAGAAATGCGGTTTAGGAGGCTTGAGAAGGGGTATGTGGTCTATAGCGTGGGCGAAGACGGCAACGACGACGGGGGGCAGGAAATGAATGAACAGAATAAGGACAATTGCGACGTTACGTTCATTGTCGAGCGGTAGGGGCGGCGGATTGGGATGGTATGATTGGGGTATATCCCCTCCCCCCTGAGGGACAAGCTGACAGTCGGGATTTGTTGGCGGCTTGCGTTTAGGGGGGAATAATCCGGTTTTTTTTGTAACGTTTCGGCGTTTGGGACGTCTATGTATAAGGTGTTGTTGCGCAGGCATTCTCACTAATGAGAATGCTGTAGATGGTGAAAGTTTGTGAGAAAAAGACTTGGCCAAATAGGCTCTATCCGTTATAATACGGGGAAATTAGGTGAGGGAGGGTGCGGACGGTGTGCCGCCCGGTAGGGCGCAGGGGCATAAGTCTAAACGAAAGGGACTGTCATGTTGAAGGCATTCGATAAGAAGCTTCGGGAGGTTCGTTTTCGGTGCAGCATCAATCTTCTTATAAGATGGGCCGGCAGGATACTTGCTGCGGCGGGTGTTGTTGCGGGGTTGATTGTCCTGGCGGAGCAATTGCTGGCGGCTGAGCTTATTAGTCCTCTCAGTGCGTGGATTTTCTTCGGCGGGACGGCTTTTTGGATTCTGTTGCTGTGGGTGATTAATCAGCCGAGCCGCATCCAGGCTTCGCTGGTCCTTGACGAACGGATGAAGCTGAGGGAGCGATTCAGTACGACATTGGCATTTGCCGACTCGAAGGACCCTTTCG
>JAUVXL010000023.1 GCA_030603595.1 Sedimentisphaerales bacterium
TTCGCCCGGGACTTTTACAATAGCCTCACCCTGTCATCCCCGCGAAAGCGGGGATCCAAGGACAAAAGACTGGATTCCTGCTTTCGCAGGAATGACAGATTCTCCATATTGCCCATTTTGCCTAAATAACAAATTCCTATACCATCGAGTGTAATTTCAGAGAGTATCGCCGTTGCAACATCTTTCCAATCTCCGCTATCGCGGACACGGCGCTGCACTTTATATGCCTTTGGTTTGCCGCCATCGGCAGGGGCTTTCCAGTCCAGAAACAGCCAGCCAGTCCCTTGTTTGGGAGCTTCGAGCAGGCGGGTCTGGCCGGGCGGAGCTAATGGGGTTTTGGCTTTTTTACCCGCCCAGCCGATGAGCTTTCTTATTCTTATCGCCATCGGGTGAACCGGTGGCTGAGAGAAAATAGCGTTATTGTCCAGCAGTCCCCGCCATAACTGTTCAGCCAATGCGGCGATTGGGGCTTGGCTTTTAGGAAATCTCGGCATCTGCTTTCCTGATTAAAAATCCATAACCAAAGCCTATTCTACTATCATAAAGTAACCCGTCGCAGCGAAAAAGTCAAATCGCTTTTTGAGGGGTGACGATGGTCTATGCCAGAAAGTAATTTCATACCCTACGGCGTTGTATAAGCATTGGGCGTCTGTGGGAACGGCGATTTTGATTAAGAAATGGCGATTTGGGGTGCGGTAGTGAGGCATGGGCGAGGACACCCATGGGACACACGGGCAGGATGCCCATGCTACATGAGGGGCACCAGTTTCAGATTGAGGGAGGAGTCGCCTGCGGGGCAGGCGATTTGAGGCGACCCCCACCGCGTAGGGTGGAAATGGATGGCAGAGAAGACCCCCACCGCGTGGGGTGGGGGTTAAATTGGGGTGCCCCGGCGCACCGGGATCTACGCTTCGCTTCGAGATTCTGTGTCGAGGAGGCGATTTTTTGCGGAAATTCCTGAAATTATCTTCCAAGAGCGGAAGTTGGGTTAGAGTTGTTCGATAGGCGCGAGGCGGGATTGAAGGGTGGGGTTTTTTCTGGAGAATTGGGGATGGATTTGGTAATCTAATATGGCCTGAGACTCATTTGGGCTGTTAGATTTCGTATGTGGCAAGTGTCAGATCAAAGACTATGATAAGGAGAACATTGATATGCGGGCAAGAACGAATCGAGCGTGGCGGAGGGTAATGATCGTATTGGCGACTATCTGTGCGTTGAACGCTACGGGAGAGGGGGCGATCTACGACGAATCCGAGGTGCCGGAGTACGCGCTTCCGGACCCGCTGCTGCTTTGCGACGGGACGAAGGTGAAGGACGCCGAGACGTGGCGAGAGAAACGCCGTCCTGAAATCCTGAACTTGTTTCGAGAGCATGTTTACGGCAGATCGCCGGGTAAGCCGAAGACGATGGCCTATGTAACAACATCGGTCGAGAAGAAAGCCCTTAACGGCAAAGCCACGCGCAAAGAGATCACCGTCTATTTCACAGGACGAGAGCAGGACCCTAATATGAGTATTCTCGTCTATCTTCCCAACAATCGGCCGAGACCTGTTCCCGCGTTTCTCGGCTTGAACTTCTCCGGGAACCATGCAATCCATTCTGATCCCGGCATTACCTTGTCAAAGCAATGGATGCGGGACAGAAGTGGAGCCGGTGTTGTGAACAATCGAGCGACGGAGGCGTCTCGCGGGAAGAGTGCGAGCCGCTGGCCTGTCGAGCGCATTCTGGAGCGGGGATATGCGCTGGCGACGATTTACTACGGAGATATCGACCCTGATTTCGACGATGGTTTCAAGAATGGGGTGCATCCGGCGTTTTACGAGGAAGGTCAATCCGAGCCCGCCCCCGACGAGTGGGGCTCAATCAGCGCCTGGGCCTGGGGTCTGAGCCGCGCATTGGATTGCTTTGAGACCGACGGCGATATCGACCATAAGCGCGTTGCGGTGATAGGTCATTCGAGGCTCGGCAAGACGTCACTCTGGGCCGGGGCCCGAGATGAGCGTTTCGCCTTGGTCATCTCCAACGACTCCGGCTGCGGCGGCGCCGCTCTTTCCCGCAGGCGATTCGGCGAGACTGTCAAACGCATCAACACATCGTTTCCCCACTGGTTTTGCGGCAACTTCAAGAAATACAATGACAACGAAGACGAACTACCGGTGGACCAGCACATGCTCATCGCACTGATGGCGCCGCGACCCGTGTACGTGGCCAGTGCCGAGCAGGACAGATGGGCGGATCCACGCGGAGAGTTTCTGTCGGCCAAGGGCGCCAGCCCCGTTTATGAACTGCTGGGGGCGGAGGGCCTGCCCGTTGACGAGATGCCGGGCCTTAGCCAACCTGCGATGGGCGCCGTAGCATACCACATCCGTCCCGGCAAACACGATGTGACCGACTACGACTGGGAACGGTACATGGACCTGGCGGACAAGCATCTGAGGAGAAAAGAATAGCGACCTCATCTCGAAGGACGATGCGCTGCGAATTGCCCGTCATAAAGAGCCTCTTTCAGCCCGTCGGCTACTCACCGGCACGGTCGGCTCGCCGCTGAATGAGTACGACGAGGGGATGATGTTCAATGAATTGCTGCCGATGAAAGGCAACCGCGGAGGCCCGGTCCCCATTCGCGGCGATTTCCTAAATGGCCGGTCCGAGAGATTCCGCAACAAGTCTAAGCTGTCGGGAAGAATTTGAGGCGCATTGCGGCATGCGTGCGAGTTTTGTCGGCGAAAAAGGTTGACATCAGGCGGGGGAATTCGTTAAATAACCGTCAGTTGCGCCTGTAGCTCAATTGGATAGAGCATCGGTCTACGGAACCGAAGGTTAGAGGTCCGAATCCTCTCAGGCGTATTTGAGAGATCACGTCAGGCAGGAGAGGCCGCCAGAGCGGGAAGCGGCGACAGCAGCATAAAGAGCGTGCTGTTGCGATAAGCTTGAGTGCGAGCAAGGGCGGACTCGGATTGGGCTTGATTGTCGAATTGCGGCCTGAACCCGCCCACAGAAGTTAGACTAACCTCAATTCACACAATCTCTGATTCACTAATCTCCAATCGGAAAATCCCTCCTGCGATGTCTGCCTATGGCATTCGAGACGCCGAGATAGTACAATCAACCGCTCTGGTAAGTTCAAGCTGCGCCTGTTATGTTGATTAGATACCGAGTGAAAGGGAAATGAGTGCTTACAACTTTGAAAGACGTCCTTGCTGACGCCCGAAAGAACGGATACGCTGTGCCGGCTTTTGACTGCGTTGAAGATGTGATGGTTAGAGCGATTTTGGAGACGTGCGAGGAGCTGCGCTCGCCGGTTGTGCTTATGTGCCTGGTCGGCGCGGATCTGGACGGCAACGGCTGGGCTTATGTGCCCGGCCTGGTCAGGGCGGTTGCCGATTTCCACGATATTCCGGTTGTGCTGCACCTCGATCATGCGACGGAATTGGAGTCTATTAAAAAGGCCGTTGACGCCGGCTTCACCTCCGTGATGATCGACGGCTCGATGCACCCGTTTGAGAAGAACGTCGAGATTACAAAGGCGACCGCTCAGATCGCGCATCCGAAGGGCATTAGCGTCGAGGGCGAATTGGGATGGGTGGGCGGTTTCGATTTGCAGGCGAGAAGCACCGGTCGGCCCGTTCTAACCGAGCCGAAAGAGGTCGAGAAATTTGTCTCGATGACCGGGCTCGACGCTCTGGCCGTTTCTATCGGCACGTCTCACGGCGTCTATGAGTCGCTGCCGAATCTGGATATTGACAAGCTGAAAGAGTTGAACGCGGCAAGTTCTGTGCCGTTAGTGCTTCACGGCGGCTCGGGCACGCCGACCGACCAGATTCAGGAGGCCGTCAGGAACGGTATCTGCAAGATGAATGTTTACGCCGACAACAGGATTGCGATGGCGAAGGGCCTGAAGATATCAGCCGAGTCTCATACAAGGCTCGACCCGCCGACACAGGAGCTTTTCGGGCCGCTCAAGGAGGAAGTGGCCAAGGTGGTCAAAGAGAAAATCGACTTGCTGCTTTCTGCGGGCAGGGTATGAAACTGAAAGGGCGACAACCAGATGAAGCTGCTTGGAATCAGTGATACATATCTTCCGGCCGATCTTATGAAGCGGGAACTGTCGGTGCTCAAGGAGTTGGGCGTCGATGTCGAGGTGAGGCATTGGCCTCACGAGACGTTGATCGATCTGCAGGAGGATAATCTTAAGATAGAGGCGAAGGGGCCTGACGCCGTCCCGCTTCCCGGTGATGTAACCGCCGATCTTGATGGGGTGGGGATTGTCGTTGTGCAGTTTGCACCAGTGAGCAGAGCGTTTATCGAGAAAGCCAAAGACCTCAAGCTGATAGGAGTGATGCGGGCCGGGGCCGAGAATGTCGCGGTCGATTTTGCGACGCAGCGGGGCATATCGGTTATGAATACGCCGGGCAGGAATGCACGGGCGGTTGCCGAATGCACGATGGGGATGATCCTGGCCGAAATCAGGAATATCGCGCGTTCTCATGCCAAGCTCAAGAGCAAGGTCTGGACAAGGTCGTTCCCGAACAGCGACGGCATCCCCGAGCTTAACGAAAAGACCGTGGGGTTGGTCGGTTATGGGGCCGTCGCGCAGTTGGTCTGCGGTTATCTGCAGGCCTTCGGCAGCAACGTCATAGCCTTCGATCCATACTTCAAGGGCGCCCCGGCCCCCGCAAAGCTCGTCTCGCTGGATGAGCTGGTAAGCCAATCTGACATCGTCTCGATTCACGCCAGGCTAACCGAGGAAAGCCATCATTTAATCGGCGAGAAGGAGCTGGCTATGATGAAGCCGACCGCCGTGCTGGTCAATACGGCTCGCAGCGGCCTGGTTGACGAGCAGGCTCTGATAGAGGCGTTGCGGACAAAGAGCATAACCGGCGCGGCGGTGGACGTATTCGACACCGAACCGCTGCCCCCGGACCATCCGTTCATCGAACTTGACAACATCACGATAACCGCCCATCTCGCCGGAAGCACCAAGGATGCCTTCAAAAACAGCGTCAGACTTATGGCCGGGCACGTTCGCAACGCCGTAAAGGGCGTCGAGGAGATACCCGTAATCAACGGTATTCGCCCGGTACTCGACGTTGTGTAATTAAGAAACTATGAAAGCCACAAGAGCGATCTGGATGAACGGAGACTTATATTTGGAGCTTTGGGATGTCGAAACCAGTTAAGGTGATCGGAGCCTGCATTGTAGCTCTTCTGTACGTTTGGATTATTCTGACTTCTGCGCCATCTGGCGAGACAGCACTTGTCGGAGCATACACTGCTTCTTTCGCAAAGGATGAATACTTCCTGGAGTTGAGAGAAGATGGTACATATACCCAAAGAATCGTCCGAGCAGATGGGAGCGAGTTGACCAATACAGGGCATTGGAAGTCGGGCGATTCTCGGATTGAGGTGTCCAATTTCCAATGGTTTGATGAGATGGGGGAATTTGAGACCGTTGGGTTGTGGAATGGTTATGTTGGGACGACTTTACTGGGCCGACCTCGATTAGAGTTTTACCAGGACTTAGGCTTCTTTTTTTCGTATTCATCACCTCTTCCAGAGAAGAAAGACCCGAACGAATAGACCCTTTTAGGGGATTAGTAGTGGAACATAGGATATTGTTGATAAGAGTGTAATTAAATGTGTCCCGATTATCCCCAATTCAGTCGGTCTTTCATAACGATCACTTCTCCGTCATTTCACTAATTCACATTCAACTCGAATCGATGTTTGCCCGAACCAATATTAGTAAACACCACAAACTTTTCCTCTACAAGCCCCTGACGCTTAACGCCGTCTAAAAGAACGAATCGAATTATCTTTCCAAAGCTGGGTACATATACTTTAGCTGTTGTGTTTGCGGGGATGTCCACAATCAGAATAAAGACACCATTTTGGCTTGCATCAAAATCAACATGCACTGCCCCCTTAATCGTCGGTAGATTAAGGGATGCGTGTTTGAGCGTACCCGGCTGCGGCTTGATCATCATTTTGGAAAAACCCGCCTCCAGTGGCATAACTCCCATCAGCCGTCTCGGGATGATATCAGCAGGAGCCGCACCCCACGCATGGTTCCAGTCGAGATTGTTTTTATACTTCCAATCCCACGCCTCCAGCGAAACCGTCGAACCCGACTTTATCATATTGTACCAGCCTCGATCATGCGTCGCCGTCATCAACTCAAGCGCATAATCATCCTCACCAGCCATATAGAGAGCATCGAGCAAATGCTGCGCCCCGTAAACACTACAGGCCATCCCTCTCGATTTGACAAACTCAGTAACAGAAGCTATATGCTCTTTCGGCACCACTCCAAAGGCAAGGGCAAACATATTAGCATGTAAGGCAGAATGCTTGCTCCCCTCGCCATCCAGATAGACACCGCGTTTCTTATCGAAAAGTTTTTCGTTGATTGTCTTTTTTACCAGAACTGACTGTTTGGCAAAATCATCGCTGTCATCATTTCGGCCCAACACATCTGCGATTTTGCTCATCAGGACAAGTGTTCGATAGTGAAACACATTAACAACAGTATTGACTGCAACCATATCATAGTGATCCCTTTCGCCATATTTCTGGTCCTTAGTGAAAGAAGCAGGCGGCCAATCGACCAGGTCCTTGAGCTTGCCGTCGAAGTGAATCGACTTGAGTACATCTTTAGTCACCAAGCCGGTATTGACACTTATCAGGCCGTCTTCCCTGGCAAGGGAGATGAGTGTTTTCGCCTTGAGATCGTCGTAGTATCTTTCCATCGATTCGATATTGCCGGTATACATATAATCCGCCCACGCTATCAGCACCGAATGCAAAATCAACTCGGTTGGCCAGGTCGGATTCTCAATCAGATACTCATGACTGAACCTCGCCATCGTATATTCGCGATCCACACAGTACTGACACAACTGGTTGATATACGCATCAGCCTCGTAAGAAATCCTCTCGCGATCACCGTCGACATACACACCGCAAAAACTCGTCGCCTTTATGCTATACTTGCACATATCCCACACCGCGTTAAGCACCTTGTCTGAAGATACGAAATCGGAAGCGGTATCGTCAAAGAGATAATTAACCGCAATCTGCCTGATGTCTGACTTGTCAAGCTGAGATGGACAATTAACAATTTCGCAGTACCTGAAAGGCAAAACTTCCCCAACATCACCAGGCATTTTAATCGCCCGCGAACCCGTATTGCGCTTATCCGGTGGGATAGTAACCGTGTAAGTATGAGTACCCTTTCGAAGCTTCAGGGTTGTTTTGCGATACCTGATAGTCCCCGGCGGTCGACGATCAATCGTATTTTCTTTTGAAAGCTTTTCCCCAAGATGTACCTCAACTTTCTGCCCCGCCGAATCACTCGACAGCACCAACTCCACCGTCCCAAAAGCCGCCTTTCCAAAATCAACAAAATAGTGCCCCTTCCCGTTTCTGACAATCTTTACCGGCTCCACCTTACGTTTCACAAGCGGATAACGATTCTCCCACGATGTCCAATCCCGCTTGCCGCTTTCAAGAGTGCCTATACGAAACCCCTGGACATCGCTGTAACCGCTTACTTGTAAATCCTTGTTCCACGTCCTGACTTTCCAGAAGCAGGATGTGTTCGATGAAAGCTGCTTCCCGGAATATTCAGCATTTGAAGATTCCCCGGAACTAACCTTGCCCGAATCCCACAAATCACCGATATTCTTGTCGAGCTTATCCCGGCTGCTCGCAACAAGAATCTGATAACCCGTTTGGATATCGTCTTTGATATCCGAATTCACAACCCACCCGAACTCCGGTGCCGAATCGGTAATAACCGTCCGGGCAGGTTCACCCATCAATTCACATATCAATCCCGATGGCGCCGCTGTCGCAGCCATCGTGCAATTGACCGAAAAAGAAAACACAGCCATCCCAACGACTATCCAAAACCTTAACGAGCAAATAGAATTCAAATATTTCATCTGGCATTCCGTCGAGTAAACATAATATAGTTTCTTCATTTAGGTATCCTTTGTATTCCCTGTTTCTCTTGTCTTTCAATTTCACAATCATACCCAATGCGTACCTTCCTGTAAAGGGCGGAGTAAAATCGCGGCACCCCTTTAATTTCCCCTTGGAAGCGTGATCGCCATCTCCGACGAGGCGGGCAATACTATCGAGAAGTACGAATACTCCGTCTTGGCTTTCGTCCAGATAGTGGCCAAGGAAAACGGCCAGACCCGGCTGAGCAGTATTATCGACACCCCCTGTTATTTCGATTGAGTGAAATCTGTTGCTAAACGCCGGCTGATAGACTATAATTGATTCTACTGAAAATATCGTCCATTAACTTGACATCGAGGGCATTGACATGAACATCGGCACCGGGACTAATCTCCAGCGACGGATTCATTTCATTATTCTGTCAGCCTTGGTTTTGGCCTTGTTTGCCGGTTCGAGTGTCATGGCGAAGGCCAAGATTATCAAGATCAAGAGCGCCGCGGATAGTGAGAGCGCCGGATATGAGAGCTTCAAGGCGATGGACGGCGATCCTACGACGATGTGGCATACGTTCTTCGGGGCCGGAGATCCGAAGCCGCCTCATGCTATTGTCCTGGATTTGGGCGGCGAGTATGAAATATCCGGCTTCGTCTATCTGCCGCGGGTAAGCGGCGGCAACAACGGAACAATCAAGGACTACGAATTCTATCTCAGCAACGACAAAAAGAAGTTCGGCCAACCGGTTGTCAAAGGCGCTTTCGCCAAGCGCAGCGGCGAGAATGTTGTCAATTTCAGCAAACCGGCGAAGGGCCGCTATGTCAAATTGAGGGCGCTTTCGGAAGTCAACAATAACGCCTGGACTTCCATCGCGGAATTGAAGCTCCTGACAGAAGGCGTCCGTTTTGTATCGACAGATTCGGCCGGCCTGATGATTGAGACGCCGAAGAATGAAACTGAACTGCAATATGAAATCCTGCGCCGGGACGTTCAGCGGCGCGGGCATATTCTCAGGTATGCCGAGCAGACCTTTAACCGGCAATCTCTGATTCTCGAATCGGACCGCGACCCTGCTGATGTCGTCTTGAGACGCACAAAAGTTCTTGTCGAAGATTTGAAGCAAATGCCGGATGCGCCGGATTTGTCAAGGCTTGAGAAGCAATTAGAGGGCCTGCAGGCCAAAGCCTCAAAGATCGGTCTTGAAGAAGTCGAGGCTCGTTACGACTTGTTCGAGCAGGCGTATGGGCTTCGACGGAGGATTGCCTTCTCAAATCCACTGCTTAACTTCGATAAGATTCTTTTTCTCAAGCGCCACCGCTCGACCTTCAACCACATGTGCGATCAGTATTACGCCATCAATGCCTTGCCCGGCGGCGGCCTTTTCGTCCTCTCCGATCCGTTCGGCGAGAATCCACAGGTGCGGGATATTCTCGCCGACTCCGTTGTGCAAAGAGGCAGGCTCAAGGGTCAGAGGCTCACGTCCGGCTCGTTTGTCTCGCCGGATTTGTCCTATGACGGCAAGACCGTTATGTTCGCCTACGTCGAGTGCGAGGGCGATACCGCCCATCGCTATCATACCGACCCATCAAAAGGGCACTGGAATCGGGGGCGCAGCTATCATGTTTTCAAGGTCAATATCGACGGCTCTGGGCTCGAGCAGTTGACCGACGGGACCTGGAACGACTTCGACCCCTGCTGGCTGCCGAACGGCCGCGTGGCGTTCATTACCGAGCGACGCGGCGGATACCTCCGCTGCGGAAGGGTCTGCCCGACTTATACGCTCTACGATATGAACCCCGACGGCAGCGACATTCGCTGCCTCAGCCCGCACGAAACAAACGAATGGCATCCCAGCGTCACCAACGACGGGATGATCGTCTATACGCGTTGGGATTATGTGGACCGGCACGGCTGCACGGCCCATCTGCCCTGGTTCACGACGCCTGATGGCCGCGACGCCAGGGCCGCCCACGGCAATTTCGCCCCGCGCGAGCTGCGTGCCGACATGGAGCTTGACGTTCGCGCTATCCCCGCTTCGCAGAAATTCGTCGCCACCGGCGCCCCGCACCACGGGCAGGCATTCGGCTCGCTCGTCATCTTCAATCCACATATCGAGGATGATGATGCGATGGCCCCGATCAAGCGTATCACGCCGGACGTCGATTTCCCGGAAACTCAGGGCGGCGCGCAGGTGTACGGAACGGCTTGGCCGCTAAGTGAGAAGCACTATCTCTGCGTCTATGATCCGATGATGCTGCCAGGGATGGGAGGCCAGGGAGGAAAACATCTCCCCGGACGATACGGCATTTATCTCGTTGATATTTTCGGCAACAAGGAGTTGATTTATAGAGACCCGGAAATCGCCTGCCAGAATCCCGTCCCGCTGCGCCCGAGAGTCAAGCCTCCTGTAGTCCCTGATAAATCGGTGCGTTTTGCCAAGGCGGAATCCGCCGAGGGCACTCTTGGCCTGATCGACGTCTATGATACGCTAAAGCCCTGGCCGGAGGAAATGAAGATCAAGTCGCTTAGGGTATATCAAATCGTGCCGATGTCCGTTCCTTCGGGCGCGCCGCCGCACGAGACCGCTCTTAGGGAGCCGACGGCACGCGATTCGGTCGTTCTCGCCCGCTACGTACTTGGGACCGTGCCGGTGGAGGAAGACGGCAGCGCACATTTCACCGTCCCGGCGAGAAAAGAGCTGTTCTTCCAGGCCCTCGACGAAAACGGGCTGGCGGTCCAGTCGATGCGTTCGGCGACGTATGTGCAGCCCGGCGAGCGCCTTCTCTGCCAGGGCTGTCACGAGCCCAGACACCGCGCTCCGGAATCGCCCAAGAAGATTCCCATTGCGATGCGCAGGGAACCGTCGAAGCCAAAGCCCGACGTGGACGGGACCAATCCGTTCAGCTATCCGCGGCTCGTTCAGCCTGTTCTGGATAAGCATTGCCTCAAGTGTCACCAGGACAATCCCGATAAGGCGCCGAGACTAGACCGAGAGGTCATCGTCAAGGGCCGCCAGAAATGGTATGCCTCTTATCACAGTCTCACGCCGAAGTACGCCTTCTGGTCGTACGGGGACCGCCACAGGACGATACCGGGCAAGTTCGGCGCACGCGCCTCGAAGCTCTATCAGATGCTCAAAGAAGGCCATAACGACGTCAAGCTCTCCAACGAGGAGATGCACCGCATCACAGTCTGGCTGGATTCATGCTCGATCTTCTACGGCGTATATGAAAAAGAGGGCGGAATCGCACAGCTTGAGGGCAAGATTGTTTATCCGACACTCGAATAGATATTGCGCCGGCATGCCGGCAAGTGTCTTTTGAATTTCGCCTTGTATAAGGAGATACGACTTGGAGTTTCAAGATAAGGTCGCCCTCGTTACCGGCGCAGCCGGGTCGATTGGCAAGGGTATAGCGGAACGTTTTCACCATCAAGGCGCAAAAGTCTTCATTACCGACCTCGACCAGGCGAAGCTTGATCAGTGCTGCCGCGAGATCGACCCCGGCGGCGAGCGATGCAAAGGCCTGGCCGGCGACGTCACAGATCACAAGCAGGTTATAGAAGTCGTCCGGGCGGCCCTGAGCGAGTTTGGGGACAAAATAGACATCCTCGTCAACGTCGCGGGTATCGTCGCCCAGGGCAAGGTCGAAGAGATCGCCGAAGAGGCCTGGGACCGCGTTTTCGCCGTGAACTGCAAAGGGACATTTCTCTTTATCAAGGAAGTTGCCCCGGTTATGAAAAGATGCGGCGGCGGCAAGATAGTCAACTTCTCCTCGAAATCCGGAAAGACCGGCTCGGCATTGATGTGCCATTATTCAGCCGCCAAGGCCGCGATAATCGGGCTGACCCAGTCGCTCGCATACGAGCTGGCCGGCGATTCGATAAACGTCAACTGCATCTGCCCCGGAATAACCGAGAATACCGGCGTATGGGACAATGTCTCCTCCGGATACATAAAGAACCTCAATATGCCTATGGACCGGATTGTTGAGAAATTCACCGCCAAAGTGCCCCTTCAAAGGCTCGCCAGGGTCGAGGACATCGTAGCGGTAACATGTTTTCTCGCCTCCAAAGGCGCAGACTACATGACCGGACAAGCCATAAACGTAACCGGCGGCCGGGAAATGCACTGACCCGCTCGTTTTGCTGTAGGTCCTTACCATGAAGATTATGGAAGAACGATATGTAACAATCTGTCATTCCTGCGCAAGCAGGAATCCAGACATCTGTCAGTGTTAATCTATGTCAATCCGTGTCAAGAAAAGATGAAGGAAGGAAACCCGCTCGAATGTTCACAAGAGAAGAAGTTGCAAAAACCATCGACCACGCCGTACTGAAACCCTTTGCCATCGACCGGGATATTATCGACGGCGCCAAGATGCGCGCCGAAAGACAGGTCGCAAGTTTCTGCGTCCGGCCGACGGACGCCGCCCTTGCAGCAGAGCAGCTAAAGGGAAGCAATGTGCCCGTTGCTGTGGTCGTAGGCTTCCCGCACGGCGCAAACAGGCCGCAGACCAAAGCCCTCGAAGCGAAGCTCGCTATCGAAGACGGCGCCGCCGAGTTGGATATGGTGATGAACATCGGAAAATTCCTCAGCGGCGATTACGACTTCGTGCAAGAAGATATCGAGGCCGTCGTCGCCGAGGCCAAGAAGGCAAACGTAATTGTCAAGGTGATACTGGAGACGTGCAACCTCACTCCCGAACAGATCGCCAAGGCGTGCCTACTGTCCCGGGCCGCCGGTGCCGATTACGTCAAGACCTCGACCGGCTTCGGCGAAGGCCCCGCCACGCCTGAAATTATAGATATAATGATTAAGACCGTCGGCGAGACAATGGGGGTCAAGGCCTCGGGCGGCGTAAGGTCGTGGGAGACGGCTGTCGGCTATCTAAAGCAGGGCTGCAAGAGACTCGGCGCCGCCTCGACCGAAGCAATCCTCGATGGAGCACCCGCCGATGCAAACGATGAAAGCTATTGAGTATCACGCCCCCGGCGATATCAGAGTGAACTCGGTGCCGATGCCGCAATGCGCCGATGACGAAATTCGCGCGAAGGTCGATGCCTGCGCAATATGCGGCACCGACCTGAAAACCTACGTCCACGGAAATACCCGTATCAAGCCCCCAAAGATAATGGGCCATGAATTCACCGCCGTCGTCGAGACCATCGGAGAGAACGTAACAGGTTTTGAAATCGGCCAAAGGATTGTAATGGCCACCTCCGTCTCATGCGGCAGGTGCTTTTACTGTTCCAAAGGCCGCACCAATCTCTGCCTCGACCTGCGGCCTATGGGCTTTACCTATAACGGAGGAATGGCAGAATACGTCACAATCCCCGCCCAAGCCTTAAACAACGGCCACGTCATCAAAGTCGCAAAAGACGTCAAACCGGAGTACGCCGCACTGGCAGAACCCGTAAGCTGCGCCGTAAACGCATGTACCAACAGCAATATCAAGCAAGGCGACACCGTACTCGTCACCGGCGCCGGCCCGATGGGAATAATAAACGCCTGCGTAGCTCGCCATTTCGGCGCAGAAAGAATAATAGTAGCCGATACAAACCCCCTCCGCCTCGACCATGCCGCCAAGTTCGGCTTCGAGTTGATTGTGAATCCCGCTACCGAAGACCTGCGAGAAGCCGTCCTCGACTTCACCGACAGAATAGGCGCTGATGTCGCGATTATCGCGGCCCCGGCCAAAGAGCCGCAGCAGCAGGCACTGGATATGGTCAGAAAACGAGGCACAATCTGCCTTTTCGCATCGTTGCCCGCCGATAGCAGCATCCTCGCCCTCGACAGCAGGAAAATCCACTACAACGAGATAAGTGTTGTAGGCTCCAGCGATTCGACCCCCGCCCACGTCGAAACCGCCGTCGATCTGATAAGCACCACCCAAATGCCCGCCGAAAAAATCGCAACCCACATCCTCCCCCTCGAAGAAATCCTAAAAGGCTTCGACCTAATGAAATCAGGCCAAGCCCTCCGAGTCGTCCTAAAACCTTAATTAGTTCCTGTTGCGGAAAGCCGAAACTGGCAATGTCACCCCTGCGAAGCTTGTCCTCGACTCTGATCGGGGAGCAGGGGTCCAGAACGAAAAAACTGGATTCCTGCTTTCGCAGGAATGACAAATGCTGTTTCCGCAACAGGAACTAATTAGTACTGCTCGGCGAGGACTACTTTCTCGACGGTATCGGCTTTGCTTTTTTCATATTTACCCTGCATGAAGTTGCCTTTTGCCAGAATGCTCACGCCGATTATCAGGACGATTATGCCTCCGGCAATCCACTGCATGCTTTGCTTGCTGGCGCCTTTCCATTCCTTTGTTAGAAAGCCGTTGATGTTGCCGACTATGATTGCGAACGACATGAACGCCGCGTATCCGACAGCAACGCCGAGTGTTCCCAGCTTCGACGCGCCGACGCCGAAGAGCAGTATGGCGCCGTCGTGCAAACAGGCCATGATCAGCGCGATAATGAGGACTTTTCCGATCCCAGGTCCGGCCAACGTACCCCAGGTTTTGTTCTTGCAGAGCTTATAGACGCAGTAGCCGCAGGCCGAGACCGACCCGCCCCACAGGATAAGAGCCGTCACTACAAACGCGGCACGCCAACCCGGATTGCCATATCCCTCTACTGAAATTCCTGTAACTTTGCCGCCGTAGCTGAACGCGATGCCGTAGCACGCACAAAGCACTCCCGAAAGAACGGCCACTATCAAGCCTTTTGTCAACTTACTGCCCGTGAGCACCGTCTGCCCTTCGCTCCCGCCGGCCTGGCTCTTGCTCTTCAACGTCGCCGCCCGCCCGCACACGATCACGCCGATTATACAGATGGCTACGCCTCCCATGATTGTATAACCGTGGGCAGTGGCAAGCTGATCGCTGTTATGAATGATAAAGGGGCCCATTCCGCCGGTAGCGATCTGGGCGCCGTAATTGAGCGCATAAGCCAGTGACAGGCCGATGAGCCCAAAGCTTATGCCGAGCGTCATCGAGCCAAGCCCCCAAAGGAATCCAAAGGCGACCGGCATTATGATGCCTCCATACCCGGCATCCGAGCATGTGGCGAAAAGTCCTTTTGCAATAAAGGGAAATATGGTAATCGGAATGAGAATCGTAACAAATAAGAAGAACGGCCCCCAAAGCGTCTCCCACGGCGTGCCTTTCTTGACGAACTTGCTCGGAAGCCCGAACGAACCCCCGCAAACCGCCCCTAACAACAACAAAGCAAACCCGACAACGGTATCGTCCATGATAAAAACCCTTTCTCAAACTCCGCCGCTGCATCCAGCCCGAGCAGCGGATGATCCTGATTCAAGTCCCCGCAATCTAACGACTTCGCACCCGACCTGTCAATCACTTTTACCGGAGCAAGGTGATCTCCCATCTCAGCCACAACAGAAGCCTCCTACCCTGCATTGTCATTCTGAGTGAAACGAAGAATCTGGCCAAGCAGCAAATGGGCCGCTCGACTATGAAGCATCCCTACGCCCCACAACCCAGATTCTTCGGCAACGCCTCAGAATGACAGCGCGAGAACACTACACCAGGAAACTTCTTCGTTACAAAGCCCGGTCGCACACTTTCATTGGGCGCCCGGTCTTTTGCAGTTGATGCAAGCCGGCTTCGCCATTATGATGCACTCGTTGGAATGTAATATATCTGTTTTTTTCGTCATCAGGAGTAAAAGTGGCTGAGTTGACATCCGCCGAGCGAGTTAGACGGGTCTTAGATCGCCGGGAGCCCGATCGGATACCGCATTTCGAATGGCTGTTCGCCAAGAATGTCCGCGAGGCTATATGTCCCGGCTGCACGAGCCACAACGACTTTGCAGTTAAGATGGGCCACGATGCAATACTCATCGGCCCCGATTTCAAGAAGGAGCAGGTCGGCCCGACGCAGTGGCGCAGCGAATGGGGCTATGTCGATGACTACGGCAACGAGGAGCACGGAGTCGAGGTCGAGTCGCCGATTAACGACATGGCCGACTTCGAGAGCTTCACCCCCCCGGATCCTCACGCAGCGGGCCGATACGAAACCGTCGAATGGGCGGTGAGAGAATTCAAGGATGACAAGGCTATAGGCGTGCATCTTAACGACGTCTTCTCCATACCCCGCTCGCTGATGGGTATGGAGAATCTGCTTATGACAATCGCCGCCGAGCCTGAGTTGATAAAGGCGCTGGTCGATATGTCCGTCGAGGTCAATTTGGCGATGGCCAAGGAGGTGGCCTCCCGCGGGGTCGATTTTATCTGGACCGGCGACGACTACGCCTACAACACCGGCCCGATGATGTCGCCGAACAGTTTCCGGGAGTTGTTCTATCCCGGCTTGTGCCGTGTCATCGGCGGATTCAGGGAGTTGGGCCTGCCGGTTATCAAACACACCGACGGCGACCTCTGGCCCATTATCGACATGATCGTCGATTCCGGCATTAGCTGCCTGGATCCGATTGACCCCCAGGCCGGAATGGATCTGAGCGAGGTAAAGGCCAAGTACGGCCACAGGATTGCATTGAAGGGCAATGTCGATTGCGCGCAGACTTTGAGTTATGCTACTGTAGAAGAAGTGGTCGAAGAGACAAAGCAGGCCATCAAAAAGGGCGCCCCCGGCGGAGGCTACATACTCTCATCGAGCAATTCCATCCATGCCTCCGTAAAGCCGGAGAACTACCTCGCAATGCTCGATACGTTAAAGGAATTCGGCCAGTACCCGATCAGCTTATAACATACAACCATTGCACATTGGAGGTGTTCCGATGGCATATCTGATAGGAATTGACTTAGGCTCGACCAGCCTCAAAGCCGTTATCTACGATCTGCAAGGCAATGCGGTGTCTCAAGCCAGCCGACCCACCGAACGTTTCAATCCCTACCCGGATCATCCCGACTGGGCGATATGGAAGCCGGAACAGATTTGGGGCGGCGTCTGCGAATCGCTCAAAGAAGCCGTCACCCAAATCGACGACCCCGCCCAAATCAAAGGCGTCGCAGTCACCGGCATGGGAATGGACGGCGTCCCGATAGGTAAGGACGGCGCCTGGCTCTATCCCTTCATCAGTTGGCACTGCCCACGGACCGAGCCGCAGCACCGATGGTGGCTCGAAAATATCGGAGTCGAGAAGCAATTTGAAATCGGCGGCAATCAACTCTGGGTCTTCAATACCGCCCTGCGCTTGTTGTGGATGGCCGAGAACGAGCCGGAGATTCTCGCCAAAACGGAAAAATGGCTTTTGATCGAGGACTTCATCAGCTTCATGCTCTGCGGCCAACACGGCACCGACCACACAATGGCCTCGACCACGCTGCTCTTCGACCAGCGAAAGCGCGTATGGTCGGATGAATTGATTGAAGCATCAGGCATTGACCGCCGGCTGCTCTGCGACCCTCAGCCAAGCGGCACGCCCCTGGGCAAGGTCCAGGCAAAAGCGGCCGAGGCTACGGGACTTCTCGAAGGAACCCCCGTCGTCCTCGGCGGACATGATTATTGTTGCGGCACGCTGCCCGTCGGCGCATTCGAGCCCGGCGTGATCCTTGACGTCACCGGCACATGGGAGATAGTCGTCACCGCACTGAGCGAGCCGGTGCTGACGCCCAAAGTAAGGGAAATGGGCATCCCCGTCCATTCGCACGTCGCCTCGCCGGATTTGTGGAGCATCATGGCCGCGGTTGTGGCCGGCGATATGCTCGAATGGTTCCGAAAGGAATATGGTTTGGAGGAAAAACAAACGGCTGAAAAGGACGACAGCGACTGGGACCGCCTGATGAAGCTCGCCGAAGCCTCGCCGCCCGGCGCAAACGGCGTAATGTTCCTGCCTCACTTCTCCGGCAGCCACTGTCCGATTGTCGATCATCAGTCCATGGGCGCCTTTGTCGGTCTGCGAAATATCGTAACCAAGGGCGATATGCTAAGAGCGATCATCGAGGGTCTCGATTATCAGTTCGTCCAGATCGTTAAGGGCCTGGAAAAGTCGCTCGGCGTTAGACCTGAGAAATTCGTAGCCATCGGAGGCGCCACAAAGAACGAATTCTGGATGCAAAACAAGGCCGACATGATCGGCAAACCAATCGAGACCCCCCAAATCGAAGAGCCAACCCCCCTCGGCGCCGCAATCTTGGCGGGCATAGGCGTCGGCCTATACAAAGACGTCCAGGACGCATACGAAAAGGTCTATAAGCCCGGCAGAGTCTATCAGCCGAACCTGGAACTGACGAAAAAATACCGCCAATCCTTCAAGACCTTCGAGCAAATCTACCCCTCGCTGAAGGATCTAAACGCCCAATTGCGTACTCTGCCTGCCTGATTCGGCCGTTTTTCACCGCTTTCCGGCCGCGTTGGCAGCCTCCATCCTAATTTGGACAGTGTTCTCTGTGGCATTGGAGTCTTAGTGCCTTGATGCCTTCGTGGCTAATGATGGGATTGGGACCCAGTCCGGTTCTTTGTTGTGGTTGCCGTCGGTGGTGATTTTGACCCAGGTTCCGTTGAGGTCCGAGACGCAGATGTTCCATCCCTTTGCCTTTCCGCCGACCTGCTGGCCTCCTCTTTTGGAGCCGTAGCTAAAGGCAAGGTGCTTGCCGTCCGGCGAGAGGTCGAAGTGATATATCTTCGCGGCGCGGACGCAGCCGAGGATGTAATTGACGTTATCCACCCGCGGCTCGCCGGGCGAGTTGAGGTTGAGATCGCCCATGCACATCTCCCAGTCGGTCTTGCCCCATGCCAGCTTTTTGCCGTCAAGACTAATATCCGGTCGGCAACCCTTGACCCCCCACTTATCCAAGTCGAAAATCTTCGTCCCATCCGCCTCGAAGGCGAGCATTGTGTCGCTATAGCCCATCCCCCCCTGCACGGCGCAGAGGAACCACTTGGCGTCGGGCGACCAGCACAGAGCGTAGATATGCTCGAGCTCTTTGTTCGGGTGCGCCTTATGCCTGCCGGTTTCGAGGTCGTAGATTAGAAGGTCTGAAGTGGCGTACTCCCTGGTACTGTATCGCTCGTACTCGCCTTTTGCATAGGCGATCTTTTTGCTGTCGGGGCCCCAACAGGGCTGGCGGGCGTTCCGGGCGACCTTAACCCTCTCGCTCCCGTCGATATTCATATAATAGACGCTGCGGACCTTTCTTCGCCCTGTGCCTTCATCGACAACGAAGGATATCTTCGTTGCATCAGGCGAGACGTGGGCATACATCTCATCGAGGTCGGGTGTGTTTGTGAGATTGATCTTTCCGGAGCCGTCGGCGTTCATCATGAACAGTTCCCAGTTATATTTGCCGTCGGTCCTGCGGTAAGTTTCGTACACTATTCTAAAGGGGATATCTGCAAGATTCAGGGCGCTCCGGGCCGAAGGGACCCTTTTGAGATTAGCCGCGGCCCTCTTCCCGGCCCGTGCGGCGCCGTCGGCATCGGTCGCAGCAATAAGAATCAGCAGACTGCAAACGGCCACGCCGAGGCGCGTCCGCGACAAAGTGCTTTTCATAACGTTGCATGTATCTTCCATATAGCCTCACTAACAAACCACAGCGAATACGATGTGGACATTATAGCATATCAGCCAGCCGGATAAAACGACAGATTATGCCGGTCGGAGGCTTCCAAGCAGCGTTTCTGTACTATTTAGTTTCTATTGCGGAAAGCTGGAATCGTCAATGTCACCCCTGCGAAGCTTGTCCTCGACCCAGATCGGGGAGCAGGGGTCCACGCCGAAAAAAATGGATTCCTGCCCCCCGATAGGGGACAAGCTTACGGTCGGGGCTTGTAATGGTGTAAAAAGAGGTTCTTGACCTTCTGCAGAGCGGATACCGCGAAGATCAGCGGATACAACTCCTCGAAGTACCACAGCTTCGCAAAGTACAAGCCGATAGGTGAAGCAATAATTGACGCGGCGTTCCGGGTATTGTCGATAAGCCAGGCAACTCCGCCGGCAAGAGCCGAACCCACAGCCGGTGAAGACGCGCCGTCCGAGGCGCCGAATGACTCGGCCAGGGCATCTACAGCCAGCGCCGTCTCTTCGATAGACGACTCGACCCTTTCGTCGCCGCCCCATCCGCCATCGGCGTTCTGAACGGACAAAAGCCATTCGACCCCTCCGTTCAACATCGGCGCATATCCGGATGTAATGCTCGAAGGCAGCCGGTGCAGACCCGATACGACCCTGGCTGTGCCATAGGTTGGGTTTTCCTGATTCGGTGCGTGCTGATTGCCGAACCATAGCGGAACCCACGAGCCGTTCGGTCTCTGGGAGCACTTGAGGTAGTCAAGACCGGATTTGACTGCCCTTTGAATCCGGCTCTGCAGCGGCGCCGGCGCCGAATCCGACCACGCGGCGAAGGCAGCCAGGGCGTGAGCGGTCAGGTCCGGCGCGCTGCGGTCGAAGGGCAAGTTGGTCCAGCCCCGGCAAAATGTTGGGATTCCGCCGTCGCTGTTCTGCAGTCCCAACAGCCATTCAATTCCGGCAACGGCGGCCTTTGTGACATTTTCGTCTGCGGGGCTGAGATTTTTCAGGGCGATTAGCGCGCCGGCGGTGTCGTCGGCGTCTGGGACGCCGCCCGGCAATGCGGTCCAGGCCCATCCGCCGGGGGCGGCGTGAGTGTAAGGGTGTTCGCGACGGTACTGCGAGTCGAGGAGCATCCGGCGAATCTTTTCCCGTTCATCCGAGGGCAGCACTTGTTCAAAATTGTCGGCAGCGGCAAGGGCGTTTACGGACAATGTTGTCACCCAGGTTGCGAGATTCGTATCAATCGGCCAACTGCCATCGTCCCTCGCGGAATTGACCAGGAACCGAGTGCCTTTCAGAACTACCTCATTCCCCCGCTGTCCGGCGGCAGTCAGGCTCATTACGACGAAGGCCGTAAGCGGCGTAGCTTCGAGAAAGCCTCCGTTCGCCGGCTGGATCCTCTCCAGAACTTTGAGAGTTCTCTTGAGCGAAAGGCGGCGGATGAGTCTGGTGACAGGGTTGGCGGGCTTTCGATGATGGTAGTGCGCCTGTCCTATTGCGATCAAGGCTGGCAAAGCGTAACTAACAACCGGTAGCCTCAGCAAGCTGTAAAACCGATGCGGAAAAACCGCTAATTCGAACGGCAGAGCCTTAATCAGACGCCAGGCCTCACGAGATTCCCCCAACCTCCCCGCCAAAGCGCACATAGTCAAAATAGGCACAGAAAAACTCCGGTCCCGCCCATACTTCCGATCTACAGCCAAAGCCAAATCCCCAGGAGAAAGGCTGCCCGCAAAGCCAACAAGCCAAGCTTCGGCCCTATGGACAGCCTCCTCAGACCGTTTTGAACATTCTGTTTTCGGTAATTCGGATTTGTTTCGTATTTCGATATCAGAATTTCGTGCTTCCTTGCCGCGAGCCTTTTGGGTCGCAGCAAGAGCAGCCCAGCAGAGCATTGTCGTGCTTATATTGCTGATGCTTCGGACCGTATCCCCCCATCCACCGTCGGAGTTTTGATTGTCGACGAGCCAGTCGATTCCCTTTTCGATCAGCCAAGCGTATTTGGGCTTATCCACGAGCGAGAGAGCAAAAACAGCAACGGCCGTCGCCAGAGCGCTGCCGGAGAGTCTGCCTCGCCGGCAACCTCCCGGCCGCCTCGCCAGGGCCAATCGTTTCTTGAGGGCCGTGAGCGTTTTGTCGAGAGCAGCTTCGTCACAATTCATTGCTATTCTCCAACGCTCTTGCTCAGATGCCCGAGTGACAACATCCCGTAGTAGGTGTATTCGCAATCGAGCGTCGGGTCGGCCCAACTGCCGCTGAACGCGCCTTCGCTGCTCCAAAGGCTGTCGAGGAAATCGAGGCACTTCTCTGATATATGGCCGGTTGAAACGCCTGCGAGCGCCAATGCCTGCATCGCTGTGGCGGTGGAAAGCAGATCCGGCATGCCGTAGCTACCGGCCACCGGCACTGCAACGAAGCCGCCTTTGGGATGAACTTGCCGGAGCAGCCACTGAACGCTGGATTCCTCGATCGGCTCATCCAGGTAGTGCAGGATTGCCAGGGCCGCGGCGGTTGCCGGCGTGGCGCCGATCTGCATGGCCGGGTCATTCGAATAGGCGCCGTCCGTCGTCTGCAGGGCTTCGAGGCAATCGGCAAGGCCCGTCACATTGTCCATGTCCGCATTCAAATCCTGATATGCGCCCAAAGCGAGAAAACAAGCATAAGCCGTGCCTTGCCGAGCGTCGGTCTCGTCACTATAGCCTCCGTCGAGGCATCTATACGTTTCAATATGGCCGAGAATGTCGTCGCGCAAAGTCCGATCAACGATAATGTTTTGGTGCTCGCAGACGTTGGCCCGGCAGCGGGCCAAACATGCCAGGTGGACGAAGTCAAGCTCCTCGCCGCGGCCGAATTGTTCGAGGTAACCTGCGATCCGCCTGCAATCAATCTCGGCGTTTAATGCCCGAAGGGCTTCGATACCGAAGACCGTGTAATACAGATCGCTCTTTTCGCTTCTTCCCCTGAATCCGCCGTCCTCGTTGAACTGTTTGCCGATAAAGCCGGCGACAAGAGCGGCCGAATCACCCAGAAGATGCCTGGCTCGACTCGCCGCTTTGATCATGTCCCGCCTTACGGTCATTGCAACAACCCATCACTTCAAAATCGTTGAATATCTTGCCTATCACGCGTCGAAGGAGGCCCTTGAGATCGGAGTTGGTAAGCCGATAGAGACAGCCTATTGCCCTGGCTTTGTACGACTCCACCAAATCGGATGCGAGCTTCTCGACTTTCAGTTCCGCCAATACCTTCTCAATTGCTTCGATTCGCCCACTCGCCTCGGCGGACTTGTCCCACACGGATTCGAGTAGCCTTTTTTCGGCTCGGCCTGCGCGTTCGTATGCCAGCGCGAGCATCAGGGACGGACGAACTGCATTTAGAGCGGCGGACTCATCGCTCGAGTGGAAGTCCTCGATGTCGTCACGAATCTGATATGCAATTCCAAGCGACCGGCTGTACTGCTCGAGCACGTCGTTGAGTTCGTCCCCGCAGCCGGCCAATATGGCGCCGATCCTCAAGGCGACCTCGAACGCGGGCGATGTCTTCTTTGCGAATATGTCGATGACTTCGGCGACTCTGAGGCATCTCGGCCGACGTATCCAGGAAAGCTCTTCGCCCTGGCCCAGAGACAGATTGCGATGGCCTCGGGCGGCGGCCGCGAGCATTCTTGTCTTCTGATTGTCGGATACGTCGGTTTCGACCAGGAGGCGATATCCCTCACCGAGAAGAAGGTCCCCGACGTTAAGTGCAATCGGCACGCCGTACTCGGTGTGGAGGCTTCTTTCGCCGTATCGCAGGTCGTCTCCATCCTCAATGTCGTCGTGAATCAGCGAGGCCTTATGAAAACATTCCACGGCAACGCCCGCTTTTCGAACGTAATTGGGCAGGTCATCTTGCTTATTCTTCGCAAGGGCTTGATATGCGCAAGCGGCGAGGAAAGGACGCCAGCGCTTGCCTACCTTGGCCATCCACTCGGTCGCCAGCCCTTCGGTTTCGCTTTCGACTTCGGTCAGCATTTCCGAAAGCGCCCCATTTGTAAACCAGCTATCGACCTGATTTCGCAGATCATCGAGGTTAAGACGGTGGGTCTGCTCCTCATTGCTTTGATAGATGGCGTCCCAAACCCAATCTACATCGACGGTAGTATTGGCGCATCCGTCGCGAAGCAATGGAGTTGCGACGCCCGGAACCGCGCCGGCTTCCATATACGGGAAGACTCGTTCGAGCACCGAAAGGCAGCTAACGCCGACGACAGCTTCGATTTGCCCCGTCTCGATGAGCGACATAACGACGGGCGAGCCTTCGGCGACAAGCACGGCGTATCCCAAACGCTCGGCCTGGCTCTTGAATTCGTTGATTATGCATCGGCCGCAGTGTTCGCATACCAGGCCGATCTCGTCGAACCCGGCGGGACATTCCTCGGCGCTGCGAAGGCACTGGGGCAACAGCAACAGTCGCTTTTTATAGGGAATTCGCGCCACCGTCGGACGCCAAACTTCATTGCTTATGAGGACAGCGGTGTAATCGACGTATTTATCGTCGAAATTTACGGCCTTTAGAACGGTTTGGGCGTGCGTCTGCAGCTCATCGACAGACAAGGGGCTGACGGGTTTTTCCCGCTCGACATATTCGAGCACGGCTTGCAGCAGGGCGTCTCGCTGATGTCTCGTCTGCGGTATATTGTCCTGCGGGGGCCTCAGAGGCCTCACAGCAGCAGTATCATCCGGCATACTTCGGCTCCTCCGCAATCGTCCCGGGCGCTGCGTCGGCCAGTCGCCTTTGCAGTCTTTTGAAGGTTCGTCGCCAAGAGAACACCTCACCCTTGCCCAGCAATTGCATCATATTTCTTTTTGTCCATGATACACCGCCTGCACGTTGATTATCAACGAATAAACGTGGGACGGCCTTGAAGTTTATCTCGTAGCAGGTCCTGTATAATTCCAAATGGTCGGCCCTCATTCGGCTCAGGGTGAACCTTTGCCCGCCCTTGATTTCATCGGGCGACAACGGCTCGTAAAATATCGGGAAAATGACCGCCCGCTTCTTGCCCAGGTCCGTGCAGAGCTTGAGCGTGCGGGCGATGTCGTCGGGCGTCTCTCCCGGCAATCCGAGAATGACGCTGAAGACAGAGTAGAAGCCGTTCCTCGTCATCTTCTCGGCCGCCTCGCGGACCATATCCTCCCAGTCCTCAGGGCGAAACGGCGATATCTTCCCGGGACAATTCGCCGCGACCAGACGCCCGTTCGCACTCTCGACTCCCATGTTCACCCAAAGGTAATCCGACTTCTTCTCCCAGGTAAGCAATTGCCTTATTTGCGACAACTGCTCATCGGTAAGCTGCATTACGGAAGTGATATTGCCGTGGTCGATCTGCATGAACGACAAGCCCTTGATCTGCTTCATCTGCGAGAGCAAGTCGTGCAGCTTTTCAAAATCCGGCTTCAATCCGACCGAGCCATACCTGAAGAAATCCTCACTGCCGCTGACCACCGACGTAACGCCGTTGGCGACATTGGTCTGCAGATCGGCAAGGATAGTATCGACCGGCAGGTGTTTCATCTTCTTGCCGGCCATGCTGCAGAACTTGCATCCCCTTCCGCAACCCCTCGATAACTCAACAATGCCCAACAGTGATGCGCCGGTTATCGGCTGGGCTCTTTCGACGACGGTGCCCTTTTCGCAGATGTTCTGCTCCGTGCTGCGGCCATTGATAATATCTGTGAAAAGATCCGGCCCTGTGCTCTCGAAATACCCCTCGAAGACAACGTCGATCCCCAATCTCGCCCTTTCCTCCGGGTCGTAGGCCCATTGCCAGGCGCCTGCTCCTCCGGCGACTATCTTGAAGCCGTACTTGCTTTTCGGCTCGGCCAACTGCTCGAGCATCCGCCGAGTCCAGAAGCTCGTGTACAACTCGCCCTTCCAGAAATTCGTTGTAGTGGTATTGCTCATCCCCCTGCCTAATGGGTCGCTCGAACTAAACGCTACGACCTTCACCCAAGGCCCAAGAAGGCTGGGCAGGGCCTCGGGCGTCGTGCATACAACGTCGTCGCAAGTCAACTCCGTGAATTTGAGAAGGGCCGATTCCAGACGTCGCAACCCAAGCGCAGCGGTGGCGGCGCGGCCGAGCGAATCCGTCGCAACCGGAGGCGAAACGAATCTGCGCATCGCTATTTCCGGGACCTTCGTAGTCTGCATCGTTGCGAAGATGCCTTCGAACAGGACCTTGTAGTTGGCGCTGAGCGTCCTGTCCGCAACAAGAATGACTGCCGGTTCGGCGCGTTTCTTACTCATTGTCCCCGCTTTCGCTTCTCTCGCCGTCGTCGCGCCGCAAATTGGAGCCCTTCTTGCCGGCCTTTCTTCTGATGTCGGCGACTTCTGAAGGCGAAAGCGATGACAGAACATCAGCCGGAATCCCAAGCCTCTCCTGCATGTCTTTGAAACCCGAAGCCCCTGCCTTCGCATCGGCGGAGAATCTCTTGCTGCTCTTGTCGCGTTTGCGAATAGTATCGTAAACATCGCCGCTCAGAACATCGGCGAGGTCCACTTTGTCCTTCTCCTCGGATGCCGGCGTATCCGATTCGTCACCGTTGACCGGACCTTCGCCATATTTCGGGAAGATTATCGCGCTGTGCGGACATGCCTTTGCACACGCAGGGCAGTTGGTCTTGCAGTTGGCCGGATTGCGAACCTCCACTTTGTCGCCGTCGCAAACCTGAAAAACCCCAAAAAGGCAAAACCCAAAACACTGCTTACAGTTCTGGCACCGGTCGTAGTCGATCACCGGGAACCAGGGGACCCAGTCGCCGCTCTTTTCCAATTGGACTTCTTTTCGAGCTTCGCCAGCCCATCCCTCGTCCTGTAGGGATGAGAGTACCTCTTCGAGTTTACAGGTCCGCATATTGACGAATTCAACCCCCTCCTCGCGCAGCGGCGCCCCGCCGGCATGGAATAGCCATCTGACCGCTCGCGGATAACAGGCGAAAATTCTCAGCGAGTCGGTCTGTGCCCACCCTTTGAGCCTAGGATCGCCCTCGGCGCACAACCGACAAAGATCGGGCACGGCCTCGAATTCGCCGCCGCCGGCCTGGAGCGCATCGAGCACATCAGCCTTTACCTCGGGCCGAACCAGATCGTAGTACGCACAATGGCAATAGATTGTAAGGGCCTTTGACGCCACTTCTACTCTTTCTTCATCACGATAACAGAATCGAATGTCACAAAACCCAAGACTCTATTATAGCGAGAATCAAGGAGATAGGCAAGCAATCTTCAGACGTCTTCAGCCTTCGTTCTATGGGGTGTGGCCGGATTTTCTCGCAGCCAATTTTCCCGTGTCATTCTGACCAGGGGTGGCACGCTCAAACTTTGTTTGGGCGTGTCTCTGTGTGCATATATGCGGCAATATGCAGTGTCCAAAGCGTAAGGGCCGGGATAAAAACCCACAAGCCCGAAGCGTAAGCGCCGGGGTAGTAAACCCCCTCCCTTACTTCTCGGGGCTTGTAATGCTGTGAAACGGGATACATCGGCAAACGAGTCGAAGGCATGGAAATGAGTGTAAAGCCGTACTATCAATTCGCCGCGGGCGAATGCCAGAAAAATTAGCCACACCCATTCTATTGGGGCGCCGCCGAGCACATTGGCGAATGTGATTCTGAATAGCGCCGCTACTCCATCATTCCTCGCAGCTTTTTAAGTCCCCTGTGCAGTCGCGATGCCGTCGTTCCAATAGATTCGGACCGCAACTCGGCTATCTCTCTTATAGTCAAGCAGCTCTTCTACACGCGAAGCGACGTAGTCATACAAGACTCCTCCTCGCTGCAACCTGTTATCCAAAGTCAATTCCATATCTGACAACTCCAAAGCCACTCACCGCACCAGCTTGCCGATGCGGCATTACCCCAAGCCTCAACTTGTTGGTGGCCGAAGGCTCCTAACGGTTACAGCAGAATGCAATTTTTCCCAAAAATAGAGGGCCGCAATTAGGGAAGCCACTGATAGACCTGAAAAAGGCAAGGATCGAAGTTGCGGCCGAACCGCTTATTCGCTAAGATTACTCAGCAAGAAATACTGGCAGAGCTATTAAGGAGGCCGCTCTAATGAGAAAATGCACTCAAACAACAATTCTCGTCCTTACCTCAGTCCTTCTAATCGCAGTCGGTTGCAGGCTCTCCGAAACCCAAGCCTCTTCAAAAGCCGCGACTGTGACCATCGTCTGTCCATCCGATGCAAGCCCGGCGGAAAAGCTGGCGGCGAAAGAGATTCGGCGATATCTCTATCTGCGCACCGGCAAAATGCTACCCATAGTCCGCACAGATGCAGAACTGCCCTCGGCGGGCGCTTTGATTGTGGTCGGACGCAAAGACCGGGCACTTATCAGGACGATTGCCGAGGAGAGTTCAGAGCCGGCCTCTGCCGTCAACACGCTGAAACCTCAGCAGTACCTGCTCAAAACAATCGAGAGCCGGAAACAAACTGCGCTGCTGATTGCCGGCGGAGATGAGATCGGCACGCTTTACGGGGCTTATCGATTCGCCGAGCACTTGGGCGTGCGGTTCTATCTACACGGCGATACGATCCCGGATGAGCGAATCGCCCTAAAAATACCGAATCTCAATGAAACAGGCAAACCGCTCTTCGAGACGCGGGGGATCCAGCCGTTCCACGATTTTCCAGAGGGACCGGACTGGTGGAATGCCGACGACTACAAGGCCGTCATCGCCCAGCTTCCCAAGTTGCGGATGAACTTCTTTGGCCTGCACACCTATCCTCAAGGCGGAGTCGGTCCTGAACCGACCGTCTGGATCGGTATGTCCGGTGATTTCAACGCCGATGGAACCGTCAATTTCAGCTATCCGTCGAGGCATTTCGCCACGCCCAACACCACCGGCGCCTGGGGCTACAAGCCGATGAAGACGGGCGACTACGCCTTCGGCGCCGACCAGCTATTCGAGCGAGACGACTTCGGGCCGGACTATATGAAGGGGATGAATCCCTGGCCGCAGATGTCCCCGGAAAAGGCCAACGAATTGTTCGACCGGATGGGCAACGTGCTCAAAGAATCTTTTCGATACGCCCATGCCCTCGGCGTTAAGACCTGCCTCGGCACCGAGACGCCGCTTATCATACCCAACGCCGTGAAGGAGCATCTCAAGGCTATGGGCAAGGACCCGGCCGACCCGGATGTCGTGCAGGAACTCTATGAAGGCATGTTCCGGAGAATTGCGAAAGCCTACCCTCTGGACTATTACTGGTTCTGGACGCCCGAAGGCTGGACCTGGGGCGGTGTCAAAGACGAGCAGGTCGAGGCGACGCTGGCCGACATCCGAGCCGCCATCGCCGCTGCGAAGAAAGTCAACGCCCCGTTTACGTTGGCCACATGCGGCTGGGTCCTCGGACCGCCCAAAGACCGGGCCCTGTTCGACAATACTCTGCCCAAAGAAATGCCAATGAGTTGCATCAATCGGAACGTCGGCTTCTCCTTCGTCGAGCCCGGCTTCGCCAAAGTCGAGGGCAGGCCCCAATGGGCGATTCCCTGGCTCGAAGACGACCCCGCCATGATTATCCCGCAGCTCTGGGCCGGGCGAATGCGGCGCGACGCCGCCGATGCCCTTGCCTACGGCTGCACGGGCCTGCTCGGAATCCACTGGCGGACTCGCATCCTGGGCCCCAACGTCTCGGCCCTCGCCCACGCGGCCTGGGACCAGACCGCATGGAACCCGGCGTGGCGCGGGCTTCCAGCCCGCGAAAACAGGGCCGTGCCACAACTTACCGAAGGCCGCCAAGGGGGCAGTGTGGCAGCGTTTCCCAATAATCCAATGGCGGATACCGAAGACGATACGCTCTATCAGACCGTCATCTATGACGTCAAGGCTTATCACCTCAAAGTGCCCAACGGCGCATATACCGTAACACTCAAATTCTGCGAGCCCCACTACGACGAAGAGGGCAAACGAGTCTTCGGCGTCAAACTCCAGGGCAAGAAGGTCATCGACCAACTGGACATCTTCGCCAAGGTCGGCAAGAATAAAGCACTGGATTACACGTTCGAGGACATAAAGGTAGCCAAGGGCTTTCTGAGCATAAGCTTTGAGCACATCGTCGAATTTCCCTGCATTGCGGGAATCGTTGTTCAAGGACAGGAGACTACGCGAAAGATCAACTGCGGCGGCCCGGCGTACAAGGACTACCAGGCCGACCTGCCCGCCTCGGCGTCCGACTCGCGGTCGCGCGATTTGCCCGCCGACGATTTCTACGCCGACTGGGCGGCTGCTCAATTCGGTCCCGAGGCCGCCGAGCCTATCGCCAAACTATTCATAAGCCTCGACGGAGGACGCTCATCCACGGCCGAGGGCCAGGGAAATACTAACCTGCCGCGGCCCTCAACCTGGATCGGAGGCCCCGGCGGAGTCAAGCCCGACCAAAGACCATGGGACCAGGTCGCCAAGAAATATGCGTTTGTGGACGATCTGTCCCAATTGCGCCCGTTAGTCAAAGGCGCCGGCAATCTGGAACGGTTCAACTACTGGCTGAACAATTTCCGCTATCTCCGAGTCGTCGGAGAAGTCAGTTGCACATGGGGACGCTACAACGCGGCAATGAAAAAGGTCAAGGACACCAAAGAGCCGGACGCCCAAAAGCAATTGGCCCGCGAAACCATCCTGCCCATAAGGAGGGAGCTTCTCGCCCGCATCGCCGAAGCGCACCGTTATTTGCTCGCCACCGTCAACACGCCCGGCGCGATGGGCAATGTGGCCAACTGGCAGCAGCATGTAATGCCAAAGCTGCTAACCGAACCGGGCAAGGAGTTGGCGAAAATCTTAGGCGAAGACCTTCCCGACGACGCTATGCCTTCAAAGCAATACAATAGTCTGCCCCGGCTTATCGTCCCGACCGTCCGCACCACTCTTTCGCCGGGCGAGGACCTGAAACTCAAGATCATCATCCTGCCTGTGGAGAAGACCAGTAGTGCCGCTCTATACTGGCGGGCGATGGGTTCCGGCGAATTCAAGAGAACCGCTCTCACCCACCTCGCCCGCGGAGTCTATTCGGCGACGATCCCCGCGGACCAGATACAGCAGCGAGACATTGAGTATTACGTTAGAACACAGCCGGGCGACCGCCCCGACCTCGTATTCCCTCCGGGCGCCCCCCGGACGACGCAAACGGTCGTGATAATGGGCCGGTAGAATCCGGACAACGTCGATACGGTTGGCCAAAATAGACTATATGGAAGCATGTTTTTCACTGTTCGCCCTATTATGCAATACTGATATAGAGCGACATAAACGCCGTTAGAAAATCTCCTTGCTTTTTACAATGAACTTTGCGTAGTTGTCTTCTTTGCATGTTCGCACGACATAGACGTGGCCGACCTGGCAGGGCTTCTCGCTTCTGGCGTAGCCTTTCTGGGCGGCTTCGGTGACCGAGTCAAGAGGGACGGCCCCGGCATCGTAGAAGCCGTTGGGACCTTTTGCGTAGAAGATACGGAATTTCAGTATACTCTTTTCCTGTCGCAATTCGAGATCTCGAAGGTCGTTTGGTTCATATCCTTCGACTTGCCCTTCAGAGAAGTCAACTCCGCCTTTGTGAGGGCGCCAGTCGATAGTTCCTGTCTGAAGGTTGCCGGATGCAAAATTACCCATTGGTCTGCATCTCGGCTATTCTTTCATCAAGAATAGCTTGCTGCGGCGGCGGGAAATCCCTATAGAATATGTTCTGTGTTGTTGGCTGTACCACATGAGACGGCTTCTGCGTTTTTGGCTCTACCTCATAGGATGTCTTCTGCGTTTTTGGCTCTGGTTCATAAGATGTCTTCTGCACCTCTTCAAATAGAATTTTGAGTGTGTATTCACTAATCTTCCCGCCATTGATCAGAATTATATCTCCCTTTTGAATTGGAGGACAACGCTGCGAGTTGAAGCTTCCTGCACGGACGCTGTTAATTGCTTCAAATTCTTCGGAAGATGAAGGAATGGATTTATAAAAAATTGGTGCATAAGAATTGTCCAGAGTTAATTTGTCATCATTAACTCGGAAATTGAGGCGCGCCCGCGCGACAAACTTCTTAAAATTTTCGGCTCTCTGAAATAATTTGTGGGTAACAACAGAAGGAATCGCCCCGCCGAGGCGCGTCTGCGACTTCGGCGAAGCTGTTTTAGTCTTTTCAAACACCCCCCAGCCGAAGCCAGATATGGTAAAACGAAAGTGCGGAAAAT
>JAUVXL010000027.1 GCA_030603595.1 Sedimentisphaerales bacterium
CATTTTGTCGGCGAATAGTCAAACTCGGCAACGTGTTCGGATTCCAAACGAATGTTCACGGGTCCGTCCTTTCAAAATCGTTAGGCATTCTCTTGCCATTGAGTTTGGACTTTGTTTCAGGATTACCGGACTGATTCCTTATCTTACCCCGATACCTTCTCTTACTACGTGTCAGGAGGCGAAAGGTTGGGTGACAATTTGGATAAGGGCGATGGATTGTGGATGGGGGGGGGGAAGCCGAATTCGAGGGGGTGGGAGATTGCCGCGTCGGCCCCGCCAAGGCGCGTCTTCGACTTCGGCCTCCTCGCAATGACAGGGGGGGATTGCTTGACAATGTGGTGATGGGGGCTTATTATTTTGGGGTTGGGTGGTTTATTCTGGAGATACTATTATGGGCAATACTGAGAAGAGTTGGGAAAAACGGTTGGCTGGCGGGCCTGATGAGGTTGCGGTCGGGTTTGTGGAGTCGCTGTCGGTCGATACGCGGTTGTACAAATACGATATTGTGGGGTCGATAGCTCATGCGCAGATGCTGGCCGAGCAGAAGCTGATATCGAAAGCGGAATTGAAGCTTATCAAGGACGGGCTTGTCGAGATCAGCGAGGAGATTGCGGCGGGGCGGTTCGAGTGGCGCAAGGAGTATGAAGATATTCATATGGCTATCGAGGCTGCGCTGATTGCGAAGGTTGGGCAGGCGGGCAAGAAGCTGCATACGGGCAGGAGCAGGAACGACCAGGTTGCGACGGATATTCGGCTCTGGATGCGGGACGAGATTGAGATTCTGCAGGCGAAGATAACTTTGGCGCAGAAGGCGTTTGTAAAGTTGGCCGGCAAGTATTCGGAGGATGTTATGCCGGGTTATACTCATTTGCAGCGTGCTCAGCCGATAGTTATTGCTTGTTATTTGCTTAGTTTTGTCGAGCAGTTGGAGCGTGATTTTGTTCGTTTGAAGAACTGCGGCGTGTTGCTAAATATTTCTCCGTTGGGGTGCGGTGCGGTGGCGGGGACTACTCTGCCGCTGGATCGCAAGAGTACTGCCAAGCAGTTGGGGTTTTCCGACATCAGCTATAACAGCGTGGATGCGGTTAGTGATAGGGATTTTTGTGCGGAGTTTATCTTCGATTGCTCTGTTATATCGGCTCATCTATCGCGGTTGGCCGAGGATTGGATAATATTTTCTACGAACGAATTCGGTTTTGTTCGGATTGACGATGCTTATTGCACGTCGTCGAGTATGATGCCGCAGAAGCGCAATCCCGATATGCTGGAACTGATTCGGGGCAAGACGGGGCGGGTGTATGGCTCGTTGACGGCGATGCTGACGATTCTGAAGGGACAGCCTTCGGGGTATAATCGTGATTTGCAGGAGGACAAGGTTCACGTCTTCAGCGCCTCGGATACTGTGGAGGCTTGTTTAGATATGGCGCGGGCTGTCGTATCGCATACGAAGTTCAAAACGAAGAGGATATCGGCAGGGCTCGATGAGGGTTTTCTCGATGCGACCGCCCTGACGGAGTATTTGGTCGGCAAGGGCGTTGCCTTTCGGGAGGCGCACGGTGTTGTCGGGTCGCTGGTTGCGTATTGCGAGAAGGACGGCAGGAAGTTGAGCGTGGTTTCGCTGGACGAGTTGAAGGGGCATTGCGGCGCGATCGAGGCGGATGTGTATGATAGCCTCGGGGCTGCGAGTGTTGCGAGCAGATACGCCACGGAGGGGGCGGCGGGGACAAAACAAGCTAAGGACCAGATTGCGTACTGGACGCGCGAATTGGGGCAGCGATGAGTGCGAGTGAGGACGATATTACTGCGTGGTTTGCCGGCCAAAGCAAGTTGGCGGCGGCGGAATTTCCTATCGGGATCGGGGACGATATGGCTCAGATTCGGTGGGGCGGCGAGTCGGTCCTTGTGACGACGGATATGCTGCTTGACGGGGTGCACTTCGATCTTAGGGAGGCGACGGTGGAGCAGGCGGGTTATAAGGCTATGGCGGTTAGTTTGAGCGATTGTGCGGCGATGGCGACTCAGCCGGTGGCGGCGGTGGTTTCTACGGCGCTTCCGAAGGGATTCGGGGGAAAAGAGTTGAAGGAGCTTCATGCGGGGATTACGCGGGCCGGGGAGAAGTACGGGTGTGCTCTTGTGGGGGGGGATATTACGAGCTGGTGCGGTGACAGTCCGTTTGCGATAAGCGTTGCGATGCTTAGCAGGGCTGGGGGTAATGAGCCGATAAGGAGATCGGGCGCGAAAGTTGGGGATTTTATTTGCGTTACGGGTAGTCTGGGCGGTTCGGGTTATGGCGGGCATTTGGAGTTCGAGCCGAGGGTTAGAGAGGCGATGCTGATTGCCGGGGCGGTGAAGGTGAACTCTATGATCGATATTAGCGACGGGTTGAGCAGCGATCTGAATCGAATTTGCAGGCAGAGCGGGGTGGGGGCGATTATAGAGGCTGGGCTGATTCCGATATCGGAGGAAGCCAAGAGGGATGAGGACCCGGTCGGCTCGGCGTTGAACGACGGGGAGGATTTTGAACTGCTGTTTACTCTTTCGCCGCAAGAGTGCGAGAATTTGTTAGAATGGCGGGACCGGGCGATTGCGATTACGAAGATTGGGGCGATTACCGGGGCTGGGAAGATGGAGATAAAGATGGGCGACGGCCGGGTGAGCGATTTAGAAGTCAAGGGGTATGAGCATTTGAACGATTGATAATAAGTTGTTGTTGCGGAAAGGCGCAATCGCCAATGTCACCCTTGCAAAAGCAGGGGGCCACGTCGAAGAAATGGATTCCTGCTTTCGCAGGAATGACAAACACTGTTTTCGCAAGAGGAACTAATTAGTTCCTCTTGCGGAAAGCAAAACCAACGATGTCACCCCTGCGAAAGCAGGGGTCTATGGCGAAAAAATGGATTCCTGCTCCCCGATCGGAGTCGAGGACAAGCTTCGCAGGAATGACAGACACTGTTTCCGCAACAGGAACTTAATTAAGCGTTATGGAGGTATGAATTATGAGAAGTCGAATTCTGGTTGGATTGATGGGCTTGATTGCTGGTTTGGTGCTGGTTGCGCCGGCGTCTGTGCAGGGAAAGGCTGGCGGCGGTTCGGTCGTGCCGATGCTTTGGCGGCACGATATGGGGTGGTCTATCGAGGCGGGGATTTGGTATTCGCCGTGGATTGTTTATGACGTCGATGGGGACGGCAGGGCGGAGGTATATTGCAAGGCGGGGGAGGGGGACCCGCGGGATGCAAAGGGGCTTGTGCAGGAGGGGCCTGAGTATCTGGTTAAGATTGACGGGCGGACGGGGAAGATCGTGGAAAGAACAGCCTGGCTGAGCCGGGAGGGGTTCTCGGATTACAACCGGTACTGTCGGAATTTTCTTACGGTTGCGTATCTGGACGGCAAGAAGCCTTCCCTTATCATGCAGCGCGGCACGTATAACATGATTAAGATGCAGGCGCTGGATAAGGACTTCAAACAGATATGGTATTGGGATGTTACGCGTGAGAAGAAGAAGTATCGGGGGCAAGGGTCGCACGGTTTGATTTCGGCGGATGTCGATGGGGACGGTCGGGATGAGTTGGTAATCGGGGCGGCCGTGATCGATGACAACGGCAAGGGGCTTTGGACGCTGGAGATGGGGCATCCCGATGTTTGCTATTGCGGGGATATCGATCCGGATAATCCGGGCTTAGAGGTATTCTACGGGTTCGAGACTCGGCAGAAAACGGATGGGATATGCGTTGTCGATGCGAAGACGGGGCGAAAGCTTTGGGCGCACAAGAAGCCCACTCGCCACATTCACGCACAGGGGATGGCCGGTGATATCCTGGCGGCGTATCCAGGCATGGAGGTGTATGGCGGGGAGAGGGATTATGATGAGCGATGGCTTTACAGTGCGAAGGGCAAGCTCATCGAGTTTAGAGAAAAAGGGACGCTGAGTCCGCGTCCGGTATGGTGGGATGGGGACCCGCAGAAGGAAGTCGTTGTCAGCGGGGCGATTCGGGATTGGGGCGGCGAAGCGATTCAGGCTGTTAAGGGCCGAGTGATCGCGGTGGTCGATTGTATAGGGGATTTTCGCGAGGAGGTTATTACCAGCCTTAAAGGGGAGCTTCGTATCTATACGACGAAGATTCCGACTTCCGAAAAGCGGGCGTCCTTGATGCAGGATCGTCAGTATCGTCTGGGGATTGTTGCTCAAACGATGGGCTATTACTACCCGGCTCAGTTGGGCTTGGGTAATTGATTCCGCCATGGGCGGATCTGCGATATTTATTATTTACTCCGCCCAATTACCGGCGGATCTGCGATATTGATTATTGGCTTGCGATGGGGTGGTGGCCATATGAGAGCTTGGAGATACCGAAGGCATAAATTGCCACGTCGCTTTGCTCCTCGCAATGACATGGTGTTGTCGAGTTGTTTGCATTTGGATGTTGTCGGTGTGCAGTGCACACCCTGCGATTGGCTATCGGGTGACTGGTATGGATTTTGATATTGTTTCGAATGGGGTAGGGGAGACTATTGAGCTTGGTCGTAAGATTGGGCTGGGCTTGAGGGGGGGTGAGGTGATAGGTCTTTGCGGTGGTTTGGGCAGCGGGAAGACTCATCTTATAAAGGGTATTGCGGCGGGTGCGGGGGCAGTGGATTGCGGGCGGGTCAATAGTCCGACGTTTGCCATAGTCAACGAATATGCCGGTCGTCACCCCGGGCACAGGCTGGAGATATACCACATCGATGCTTATCGGCTTAATTCGATTGCCGAGTTCGAGATGCTTGGGTTCGATGATTATTGTCATCCGGGCTCGGTAGTCCTTATCGAATGGGCGGACAAGGTCGAATCGGCTCTGCGAACAATAGATCATGTGCATATAGAGCTTGAGCATGCCGGGGTGACGAAGCGAGGGATACACATCACGAATCTGCCCGATTATGTAGGTTTTTAGGCTAAGAACCGGATTGGGGGAAGGGGGCACTGCGGGTTTTGGGGCTAAATATTTGCGTTATGGTTGCGGGTTGTTGGGTTGCCTGCGGTAAAATATGTGCTGGGAATCCATGCGGACGAGAGAATTTTCCATGTGCGGATTTTGAGGGGTGGGCTTTGTATCCTATGTTTTAGTTGGACACTTATAGAAGTCCTGGAAAAGGGGCTTCGTGGTGTTTTCGGACGCTGGACTTTGTTAGTTTTTAGTTGTTAGTTGTTAGTTTTTTGGAGGATTCGGGGTCCACACAAGATTATGTGTGTAGTTAAGTGATGTGTCGATTAGGTCGATACAAGGAATCGTGAGGAGAACTATTACTATTCCGCCGCGGCGGATTGTTCGTCCTTAGGAAGTTAAGAAAGAATTTTAGTGAGAAAAGGGGTATGAAAATGAGAGCAAAAAGCGGTTTTACATTGGTTGAAATTCTGATTGTGGTGGTCATCCTTGGTATTCTGGCGGCTATTGTGATTCCCCAGTTTACGGAGGCGAGCACCGAAGCGAAGACTTCGAGTCTGTGCACGGACCTTCAGACGATGCGTTCGCAGATCGAACTGTACAAGATTCAGCATAACGACGATCTTCCGGGTGCGGGGACTGCTTCATTTGCCGATGCGTTGACGGCCCAAACGAATGTCGCCGGAGCGGCTGGCACGGATTACGGTCCATATCTGCAGAAGATTCCGACGAACCAGTTCAATGATCTGAACACCATTACGGTGGAGGCTGTTGACACAGGTCTGGGTGGCGGCGATGCCGGCTGGCACTTCAATACTGTGACCGGTGGTTTTCACGCCGACACTGATCTTCACGTGGGTCTCTAAGAATTTAATAGGGTGTGCTGTGAATACCGAAAGAATCGGTTGCGGCGCACGTTTGTGAAAATCGCAGGAATGCAAAAACAGGCTGACCATGCTGGGTACGTACCGACAGCAGGTCAGCCTCTTTTAATTGATTCCGCCGAGGGCGGATCTGCGATATTGATAATTGATTCCGCCCAACCAACGGCGGATCTGCGATATTGGTTGTCTTGGCGCGAACTATGAAGTGGAGATTAGAAATTAGACGTAAAGGGTTTTCTTTGGCTGAGGCGATGATGGCTACTGTTGTGGTTGGTATCGCTGCGGCTGGGGTTCTGCTGCCGTTTACAGCCGGTGCTGCGGCGCGCGCCGAGGGCGGGCGCAGGATGCTGGCGTCAAAGTTGGCCGGCGATCTTGTCGAGCAGATTATCCGTATCCCGTTCGAGGAGATCGAGCAGATAATCGCCGACCCCGGCGATGGTATTTACGTCGATTACGTCGTCGAGGAGCAGGGGCACGTTAAGGATGCAGGCGGGGTGGAATTCACCGACCCGAAGTACGCCAAGTTCCGCAGGACTGCGAGTTGTGAGTATGTCTATATGCCGGAGGCAAGCGATGCGGCAAGTGCGCGTTTCATCCTCGTTACGGTTAAGGTTTATTACAGCGGCAAGGAGATTGCAACTGTCAATAGGCTTGTGGGCAAATAGTTCCTGTTGTGGAAACAGCATTTGTCATTCCTGCGAAGCTTGTCCTCGACTCCGATCGGGGAGCAGGAATCCAGAGAGCCGGGACAGAATAGATTCCCGCTTTCGCGGGAATGACAAAACTTGCGCGGGAATGACAAAGCTTGCGTGGGAATGACAAAGCTTGCGCGGGAATGACAAGACTTGCGCGGGAATGACAAGACTTTCGCGGGAATGACAAAACTTGCGTGGGAATGACAAAACTTGGGAATGGTAAAAAAAGCAAGATGCACAATACGAAACACATAATACGCCGTCGGGGCCCCTTACGGGACAATACGAGATGCAAGAAGGGGTTTACTCTTGTTGAGTTGCTTGTTGCGCTGAGTGTTTCGGGGATTATCCTTGCTGCTGTGGCTACGCTGGCCTACGCGATGAGTTCGGTGAATGATTCGACGGACGATACCAGCCGCAAGCAGGCGCAAGTGCGCTATACGACGCTTCGGCTTTCGGAATTGGTTCGGCAGTGTAAGCTAATATGCTTTGCGGGGCCGGATGATTTTGCGGTATGGCGGGGCGACGATAATGAGGACGGTCGAATCAATGCCAGCGAGTTGGTTCTTGTCGAGAAAGGCTCGGGCGGGGAGCATTTACAGCTTTGCGATTTCCTTGTCGATGGGGCCGGTCCGGAGGTCGCTCTTAGCGATATCCGGGCTTATTCAACCAATTGGTGGGTGCCTCTGGGTTTGAGTATTCGCCGGACAGTTTTGATTCCGCAATGCAGTAATGTGCGGTTGGATGTGTTGCCGCTGGATGTGTTAGCGGTGGAGTGCAGGTTTGTGAATGTTTCTTTCGATCTTCTCGAGAACGGTTTTTCGAGACAGTACGAGATAAGCGGTTATGTTCGCGGCTGGGGCGGGAATTTACTCAATGATGCACGGGACGGCCTTGTGGAAAGGGACGATGATTAGAGAACATCGCAGGGACATATTGGTTGGTCGATTGGAGGCCTGTGCGGGGACGTATGCAGGCTGCCCAAGCCATCCCCAAGCCCGCCACAGGCGGATCTGCGACTTCTGGCTTGAGGCTGCCACCCTCACATTTGCGACAGAGGCGGTACAATCCTGTCTGGCACGCTCCAGGGGCGGAGTGGCTTTGCTCGTTGTCCTGTTTGTCATAATGGTTATAACGGTTACTTCGATTGGTTTTTTGTCTAAGAGCGATGTCGAGTTGGCGTGTGGGCGGAATATGGAACTCTGGACTGAAGTGGGGTACACGGGCGAATCGGGCCTGGAAGAGGCCAGGGGGCTGATAATCAGCCCGCAGGAGATCGACTCTGAGTATTGGCACGGCGGCGATGACAGGCAAATAGTAGTCGGCGGGGACGATTATTATAATGTGAGGATTGATCGCGACGATTCGGACCCGACAGACCGATGCAATTATACCATAGACTGCAATTCCTATCGCCTCCAAGGCGGCGAAAAGGTCGGTCGAAGCAATTTGACGGCGCAATTGCGGCTTGACCCGTGCATCGCATACTGGATCGGGACTGCCACCAGGATGTCTCGGCGCATCACGATTAACGGGGACATGTACTGCGCGGGCAGCGTGGCCAGTTGTGCAGAAATCAATGGGGATGTTTTCAGCAAGAGCAGTATAAGCGGCTCGGACATCGAAGGGCAGTCTAATCGTTATGTTTCCGAGTCGCCCGTGGACCATCCCGGGATTGAAATGGCCGACTATTACCCAAACTACTATATCGGTGCCGGCAGTTATTCGTCGGAGAACATCGGTTCTTCTGTTCATCCGAGCGGCACTTTCAATCCTTCCTCCGGCAATCCGGGCGGGATTCGCTATTATGCGGGGAGTGCGGAATTACTGGGCGGCGTAAATATCAACGGGATGCTCGCAATTGACGGGCATTTACGGGTGAGCGGGGTAAATTCGATCAGTGCTGTAAAGAACTTTCCGGCTCTTTTGGTGGCCGGTGACTTGATAATAGAGCCTGGCGGCGAACTGGACGTCAACGGGCTTGTAGTGGTTGAAGAGGAGGTTCAAATCAGTTCTGACGGAGGCCGTCTTGATGTTACCGGCGCGTTATTTACATGGACCGATATCGCCGAGACTGTAGTGGATTCATCCGAGAACGGGAACGACTGTGTGATTAACAGTGACATTGCGTGGGTGTCCACCGGAGGCTATTCAGGAGGGAGCGCGCTTGAGTTTGACGGCGATCATGACTATGTTCGGACGTCCGACAATTCGACGAAACTGCAGTTGACGGGCGACTACACGTTTTCAGTTTGGGTCAAACCTGATTCAACACAGAAGATTTGGGCGGGTGTGTTCTCGAAGTGTGACATAGGCGGGGAGTATAATCACTGGACGCTGCAGTTCAATGCAGATAGTGCCAAGAGACTCGTTATCCACCACCCTTCGCAGTTGTGGGATACCGGAATCACGCTTTCTGAGATCGCCGGCGCGTGGCACCATATAGTAGTGGTTCGGAGCGGAACCACGATGACATCATACCTGGATGGTGATCTGCGTGCTTCGGGTGCATTGAGCAATGATCCCGGCTCCGGAGTGGGGCACTTGAATATCGGAGCCGACAGGACCGCTTCTTACAGCTATCTTTACAAGGGTCTTATCAACGACGTGCGGATATACAATGCTGCAGCGGATCCGAATCATATTTATCCGCCCGACGGGAACCTGATAGGGCATTGGCGGCTGGATGAGAGCGGGTGTGACGTTGATATAACTGCTGCTCCATGCAAGACGGCGCTTATGAGATGGTCGTCCGAGGGCTTTGCTGAGAAGTGGGAGCAGGCGGGCGGCGCATTTTTTAGAAGTATTATCCGAAGAAGGTAGCCGTTCACGGGGGTGGTAGCCTCCCAGCTTTCCGCGTGTGCAAAATAAATTTTGCACACCCTACCCGGCTTTAACAGAGCACTACATATAATTGGGGCAGGGCTTGCTTATCGGCCTTTATACATGGTTAAAAGAAAAATCCACAATGCGGTTAGTCCGCTTGTTATGTCCGTTAATCCTTCCTTGCGTCGAAGCCTGCGGTCATTGGCTGGGATAGTTTTCTGACGATTGTGCGGGTTCTATTGGCCGCGGTTGCGACAGGGCTTTGAAATGGCGCTGATAACACGATGATTGTGCGTGAAAGTGTGGTGGAAGTGCGGACAGAATCAGCGATTATTGGGCGTACGGCAGGGTCAGATAATGTAAACGGCTCAATAGAGGCAAACGGGCTGGTTAAGAGAGGCGCGTAAGAGGACGAAAGTAGTAGTAGTAACAGAACTCCAAGACTAAATAGTTCCTGTTGCGGAAACAGCATTTGTCATTCCTGCGAAGCTTGTCCTCGACCCCGATCGGGGAGCAGGAATCCAGCTTTTTCGCCATAGACCCCTGCTTTCGCAGGGGTGACATTGCCAGTTTCGGTTTTGGGCAACAGATACTAAATAATGTTCGTCAACAAAGTGAGAAGGTTGGTGATAATGTTTGATTTGACATATCCGCCGACACGGTTGTCTGGGCAGTGGGATCGGCATCCCCTCGACTTCGCTCAGGACAGGCCTGGCGATGATCTGAAAAACACGGGCAGGATGCCCGTGCCACGTGGTTTGCGATGGGCAAGGGGTGGTTTTACCATAATCGAGATTTTGATTGTGGTTGTGATACTGGCAATAGCAGCAATGACGGCAATACCGATGATAAGTTCGGCCGGGTCGATACAGGTCAGGTCTGCGGCGAACATGATTGCGGCGGATTTGGAATACGCCAAGTCTCTGGCAATCACGAAGGGGCAGCATTTTTCAGTGGTCTTCGATACAAGTGCGGACAGTTACAGGATAGCGGACCAGGTAGGCGCTACGATATTGCACCCGGTCAAGAAGGGATTTGACTACGTCATAGATCTTCAAGATGTGGGGCTCGGCAAGGCTGACATTACCGGGGCGGCTTTTGGCGGAAGCCCTCATGTTGAATTTGACTATCTTGGCAGTCCCGACAACGGAGGCACTGTTACTGTGCAGGGAGGCGGCATGACTCTGACAATCAGCGTCGAGGCGGTCACGGGGTATATAACGGTTACAAATTAGAAGTCAGAAGTCAGAAGACAGAACTCAGAAGACAGAAGGTAGAAGTCAGAAGGCGGATCGAAGTGGATGATAAGCTGGAATCTCAAAACTCGAAGTGTTCAGCCGATAGGGCTGGACATAGGTCATAATTCGGTCAAGATGATTCAACTGAATGTGAGCGGCGGTCAGATTAGCGTTCTGGCTGCGGACAAGATGCGGATTAATGCGAATGTGGGCGAAGCCCCCCAGGCCTTCAGGCGGGATGTTGTATCGGCTATGAAACAAATGCTTGCGAGAGGGAGCTTCCAAGGCAGAAGCGTTGTCTCGTGTTTGCCCAATGACAAGGTGAGAATCACGAGCCTGCGAATAGGCGAGTCGGAATCGGACCAAATCGATCAGATCGTGCGGAAGGAGACTGTTGAGCGTTTCGGATTAGATCCGGAGACTGATGCAATGGACTATATGGTTGCCGGCAGCGTTCACCAGGGAGATGAGATCAAGAGTGAATTGATACTGTTCGCCGTTGATGACGAGACGATAAAGGAGCATATCAGTATGCTCGAGGAAGCACGGTTGCAGCCGGTTGCGATAGATACGGTTCCGTGTGCGTTGTTCCGAGGCTTCGAGCGGTGGCAGCGTCGTGAGGCTGATAAGGAGCATACGATCGTTTTTGTTGACGTTGGGAGCCATTCTACTACTGTGGTTTTCGGGCGGGGAGGAGAAATAAGTTTCGTTAAACAGATACCGATTGGCGGTCACAGGTTCGGTCGCGATGTCGCTGAGAAGCTGGGTATAAGTATCGGCGAGGCGGAAAGGCTCAGAGAAAAACTTCGTATCGAACGGGATCCGTCTTCGGGAGGATCAGGGCCGAGTGGACAAGCAGGCGGCGATAGCGAAGACAAACTCGAGGCCTCTACACGGCAGGTTGTGGTTGACGCTATAAGCTCAGTTGCTGAGGAGTTGGCGAAGGAGATATCTCTTTGTCTGAGGTATTTTACCGTAACATTCAGAGGCAAACGTGTCGAGCAAGCGGTTCTTTCGGGAGGAGAAGCGTACGAAAATATCCTGCTCAATATATTGAGGCGGCAATTGACGGTAAAGATTGAGGTTGCCCAGCCATTGAGGGGTTTCGATTTGTCAAGTGAGAGAGAAAGCATCAACCTTGCGGGGGACCGGCGAGGTTTGCTTTGCGAGTGGGCGGTCGCAGTGGGACTTGGCCTGAAAGACATGAGCCGGCCTTGTGTCGGCGCAGATGCCTGAGGACAATATGAAAGAAATAGATTTTCTTCCAGAATGGTATAAGAGCGACAAACGGAAGATGGCTTCCTATCGGACGCAGTGTGTCGTTCTGGGCGGTATATTCGCGATAATGATGGTTTGGAATTTTTTCGCTGTGGGTTCGATTTCACGAGCGGAGGCCGAGATTGCCCGTATCTCGGCGGGTGACGCCGGGACTCAAGATGCGATTGCCAGGTTTGCTCAGTTCAAGGGGCGGATTAGCGAACTGCAGAAGAAGGCTGCAACGATAGAGAATATCGACTCGAGAATCGATGTGGCGAGTGTTTTAGCTGAGTTGAGCTTCCTGATTGCCAGGCCGACCGTGCTCAGCAGCGTTGAACTTACTGCGGAGAAATTTAGGGACAGCCTATCAGGCGGAGGCGCAAAACGTGGCGGTGGTCTTGTAAGAGCAGTTCGCAGTAAGTCCAATGATCAAGCGGGGCTGCCGTTGGGCGACGTTAAGTTCAAGGTTGTAATAAGGGGCATTTCTCCTGAGTCCAGCGACGTGGCGGGGCTGATATGCAAGTTAGAGGACTCGCCGTACTTTTTCCACGTTGTGCCTTCGTACTCTCGCAACACGCAGATACGGGCTGGAACCAACGGTGTACAGCGGTCCTCAGACGTTGAGAGCAGCGAGCGCAAGGCGGCAGTGGATATAAGGGCCAGTGAATTTGAGATAAGCTGCTATCTGGCGAATTATCGCTGATAGTGAGAGGACAATTGCAGAGATGCTGTTTCGCGAAAAACGACAAATAATACTATTTGGTGCAGCCGTGTTGATGGTGAGCGGATTTGTGCTGTTTCGCTATGTGCCTTTGCGCAAGAGAATGAGGGTCGTCAACCAGACAGAAGCTACGGAGCGCGGCAGTGCAAACGAAGGTCAATCGCGGAGAGGGTTGCTGCCTGTGCTTGAAGAGCAGGGCTCCAAATTAGCCGAATCTATAGGCGACTATGAGACTAAGATACCGCAGCAACGAGAGCTTGGTGTGTTCTTGCGTAAAATCGCCGACTTGATGAATGCGCATAATCTTCAAGAGCAGGTAGTTACTCCGGGCGGCGAGGTTAAGAGCAGTGAATTGAACTGCATACCGGTTGACATAAAGTGCAAGGGCGATTTGACTGAGATGTTCGAGTTTTTCAAGGGATTGCAGAGTCTGGACAGGCTGGTTCGTATCGAACAAGTGAAGCTCAGCAACGATGCTGATTTTGGCGGCGAAGTGAGACTGGAAACGAGGGCGGTCATCTATTACCGAACGCCGGCAACTGAGGGATAGGAAACAGGAGACAGGAGAGTTGGAAGCGTAAGCGACCGGGTTAGACACAACGACATACGCGATACGGCATACGATATTAGTGGCATAAAAAACCAAGTTCCCGGCGAAGCCCGGTTAAGTTCAGAGCAGGGGTAAGAGACATGAAAGAGCATACTAAAAACAATAAAGACGGCATCAACCGACTTCTTGGTCAGTTGGCTGTGGAAAAGAAGAAGGTTGGAATAGCCGTGTGCTTGATTACGGTGATGGCTGTTATGTGGGTGAAAGTGCTCACGAAGAAAGGGCCGCAGAGTGTGCAGGCAGTATCTACAATCGAGCAGACGGACGCGGACGAGCAAGTAAAGGATGCGATGAAAATAACGTATGTGGACCTGCCGCAGGTATCCGGTCGCGACGATCTGATAAGCAGAGATTTTTTTGCCTCGGCCGGGTGGCAGGACTTCAAATCAGACGAACAAGAAGATAGTGGGGTTGAGATTGAAGAAGTTGGCGTTGAACCGACAGATGACAGTGAAGAAGTAGTCGCCATCGTTGCACAACATTTAAGCCTTCAGGCGATTGTGATGGGCCGGAAACCCCAGGCTTTCATCAACGAGAAGCTTGTGTCTATGGGCGAGGAGTTGGTAGTGACAGATGGGGCGCAGATGTATGAATGTGAAGTTGTTGAGATTAGAGAGAACTCGGTGTTGATCAGATGTAGAGAAGCAGAGGTTGTATTGAAATTGGTTGAAACGGTCGAAGGAGACGGCTGAGTGGTGATGTGTATCCCATTGCACAGTCGATTGGATAATGGGATTAGAATTGTGGGAGCAAAATCATGAACGAAGAAAAAAAACAAAGTAGTGGAATCAGGGCAGCGAAGGGTTTGCTCGCGTGGGCCCTTGTGCTGGTTACGATGGCGGCTATCGCCCTCGGCGGGGGTGGTGAGCGCAGCGCGGTCGAAAGCGGCACGGAAGAAACGGTTGTCGGCGAGAGTCCGCCTTCTGTTGCGATGGATGCGGATGTTGCGGTGGCTGCGCCGGAGGCCGAGGTCGCTGCTGCGGTTGTTAGCGAAACGGCAGCCAGCGATGCAGCAACTTCGACGGAGGCGGATCCCGTCACTCCGGGCGGCAAGATTCAATCGATCGCGTTTAAGAAGGATACGAGAATCCAGGATGCACTGCTCTTTCTGCAGGAGCGGTACCAGAAGAACATTGTGCCTTCGGCAAAGGTGGATGGGGCGATTAACGTCGTGAGCCTTCGTGATGTGACATTTGAACAGGCTCTGGACGCCATTCTGGGCCGTGACTTTAAGATTGAGACCACAGGCAATATCATCAAGGTCTATACGGCCGAGGAGTACAAGGCGATCCAGGAAGATCCCGAGCGGATGGTATATGAGGTCTTCACGCTGTACTACATCACAGCGGCGGAGGCACAAACGCTGGTTACTCCAGTGCTCAGTGGTGTCGGAAATGCGAAGATTGCTGCGAGCACTGCCGCAGAGACGGGGATATCCGGTGGAGGTAGTTCCGCTGGTGGAGGCAGTTCCAGCGGTGGCGGGAGTTCCAGCAGTGGCGGCTCGCTTGAGGGTGGGGGTGGGGGTGACGCTCCGGCACAGCACGATACTATTGTGATCTATGATTTTCCTGAAAACATCGAGAGGGTCAAGGATCTATTACAATCCCTTGATGTCAAGCCCAAACAGGTCCTCGTTGAGGCCACTATTTTGAGTGTACTTCTTACTGAAGAGATGGATATCGGTATTGATTTGAGCTTATCGGGAGGTTTTCTTGTGGATAATTTCCCGTCCAATATTGGGCGCGTTCCTGGGACGCCCATAACCACTCAAGGTTTCGCCTTTCTGGGTAGTGGCCTGAGAGTCGGAATCAGTAGCGGCAACTTGCAAGGATTCTTGAGCGCATTAGAATCCGTAACTGACGTTACTGTCCTTGCTAATCCCAAGATTCTTGCGCTAAACAAGCAGGAGGGGTCCGTGTTAATTGGTAGGAACCTGGGTTATCGCCAGACCTCCAGCATTTCTGCTGCGGGCACCGAGGTTCAGGGCGAAGTCAAATTTCTGCCGACTGGCACACAATTAGTGTTCAGGCCATATGTCGCTAATGATGGTTACATCCGCATGGAGATTTATCCCAAGGATAGTACAGCAGAGCTCGATTCGGACGGAGTTCCGCAGGAAACTACGACGGAGCTCCAGAGCAACATCCTTGTAAAAGACGGAGAAACAATCGTTATCGGCGGCCTTTTCAGAGATGTTGTAACTACAGTCCGAAGGCAAGTGCCGCTGCTGGGAGATATTCCTATTATCGGTGCGCTGTTCAGAAGCAAAAGCGACACGGTGCAACGTCAGGAAGTGATAATCTTGCTTACTACCCATATCATTGACGAGCCGAGCGAGACTGAGGGAGAGGCAAGGGAAGACGACGTGCGGCGTAAACGTGAGGGCGCATTAGACGGATTGCAGTCGATAGGTAGAGGCAAGATTGCCGAGGAGCACTATGTAGAGGCTGTGAGGTGCTATATCCAAAAGGACGCGCTCTCTGCTATGAAGAACCTCAAGCGCGCGCTTAGACTTCGTCCGGGGTATCTCGAAGCTATCAGGCTGAAAGAGCGAATTCTGCGAGAAACGAGTCCTGAAGAAGCCGCGATGCTCGACCGGATCATTCTGGAAGATGCTGACAAGAGAGAAGCTCCTAAGTGGCTCAGGAGATAAAGAACTGATTATTGACGGCTGAACGCGAACGCTGGAAAGAGTGCTGGAAAGTATCTAATGCTCTGTAGCAACTTTGTTAATGGATGTCATTGCGAGCGAAGCGAAGCAATCTTCAATGCGTGAGGCATGAGATTGCCACGGCCCCGAGGGGGCCTCGCAATGACAAAACCTCGACAAAGCATTAGTAGAAGCCGGTCAGTGATCAATTGACATGGAGTTATTGTTTTGAATTCAGGAAGAAGCTTATATTTGGCAGTTACGGTCTTTGTGGTTGTGGGCTTGTTTTCATCCGCAGCGGCCGTATTGCATGATTCCGGCTCGGAAGAGGGTTGGCGTTTAGCCGGGATACGAGGCTTAGGTCTTGTAATTCCGGTATTGTGTGCCATTGGGGCTGTGGGCGTGATCTGGCTGGGTTGGTCCTCGTTGAGGCTCACCGGCGATATCACGTCCGCAGTCGCATGGCTTCAGGGTGGGCGGGGTGAGACGATTGAATCGAGTCGGAATCCGTTCGTTGAAGCCATCAATTCCGCTTTTGACCGCTGCACGAATCAGGCGGCCGAGTCGCAAGAACACCTGATTGATTCGAAGATCCAGGTTCAACTTGCCCAAAGACAGCAGAAGAATACCGAATCGATCATTTACAGCATGCGTGATGCTGTCATCGTTGTTGATGAATACGACAAGCTGTTGATGGCAAACGAGGCGGCCGGCAATCTGTTCGGGTTTGACTATAAGAATTCACACTATAAGTCGGTTGCCGAGCTTGCAGGGGCCGATCACAGTGGCTTCGTAGATTTCCTGACAAGCAGCAAGAAGAGCAGGGCGAGGGCTACGAGACGAGAGATAGAATTCTCTATAAGCACGGGCGAAGATGCCCGCGCCACCAAAGATGTCCGTGCGGCGGCAAGAGTGTTTGATTGTGTTGTTTCTTGCGTTTTCGACGAGAACGAGCAGATTTGCGGGGCTGCGGCGGTACTGCACGATATAACGCGTGAGAGAGAAGTCTCTCAGATGAAGAATGATTTTGTCAGTCATGTCTCGCACGAACTAAAGACTCCGCTGGCCTCTATTACAGCCTGTTCAGAGATGCTGGCCGATGGTGAAGCGGACGATGAAAAAACGAGGAAGGAGTTCTATTCTGTTATTCAGAATCAAGCGAGGAGATTGAATCGGCTGATTGAAGACATACTGAATATCTCCCGTATTGAATCGGGTCTGATTAAGGTTAGCAAGGAGCAGGCCAGCCTGACGATGCTCATAGAAGAGCAGTTGCAGATGATAAGGAGCTACGCGGAAGAAAAGAATATCAAGATCATCGGACAGAAACCGATTGTTTTCGACCAGGTTCGTGTGGACAAGGATATGGTCTCACAGGTCATTGTGAACCTGCTGAGCAATGCCATCAAGTACACGCCCGGCGGCGGTTCGGTGAGAATCGAAACGGAAGTGGACGAAATCGAACGCCTGGTCAGAGTCACTGTGATCGATACGGGCGTCGGCATTCCGGAAGATGAGGTTGAGCACGTCTTCGAGAAGTTTTACCGAGTCGGCGCCAATAAGAAGCAGGCCAAAGGAACAGGCCTTGGGCTCAACCTTGTAAAGCAGATAGTCGAGAAGGTCCACGATGGTCGCGTCTTTGTGACAAGCGAGGTCGGCGAAGGGAGCACTTTCGGTTTTGAATTACCGTTGGCGACGGGTGAGATGGCCGTCCGCCAAAGGCGGACTTGAGCAGCAGTGGAAAAATGGAAAAATTTACACTATGTCTTACGTTAAATTCTTGGTGGAGGCACAATAATGGCGGATAAAAGAGTACTGGTGGTTGATGACGAGATACACATCGTGCATGTAGTTGCGATAAAGCTGCGCAACAACGGCTATGAGGTTATAACAGCGGACAACGGGGCTGAGGCCTTCGAACTGGCTCAGCAAGAGCGTCCGGACATAATCGTAACGGACTACCAGATGCCTGTGATGACCGGCCTGGAGCTGGTCAAGGAACTTCGAGAGAACGAAACAACAAGAGATATCCCGGTGATTCTGTTGACCGCCAGGAGCTTTGCTGTTTCCAAAGAGCAAGAGCAGGAGTTGCAGATATCGACCTGTTTGAGCAAGCCGTTTAGCCCCAGGGAACTGTTGGGGTACATCGAGGATATCCTTCATGAAAAGGAGTTGATAGTGGCACGGCCTTCCAGGCCGTGAGTCACACGGCGGGCAAGGCAGAAGGCGGAAGACAGAATACAGAATACAGAATACACGGGCAGAGATGCCCGTGCCACGGAAAAGGATGCTATAATTGGATGCTATTAGGAAAAAATTGGGCCCACTGCAGCTTCGCGCCCTTGCAGGGTATGGCGAGAGGGTAAGGCGATTCGGAGTCAATTTTGCAGTCTGCGACGCCAATGGAGAGCTTGTGTTGTTGTCTTCGGGCGGGGCATTTGAGAGCAGGGCCGAACAGCTAACGGAACTGAGCCATCAGGCTCTGCATCAAAACAACGGCGAAAATGCCAATGGCGATCGAAGTACGCCGGTATGGCGGTTTGGCGAGGAGAATGTGGTTCTGGCCGCAGCACTGACATCCGCTCATGACAGGGATATTTCCGGCGAAGCCGCCGGGGTGGTTTTGATCGACTTGGGTGGGGATCCGGGCGATGCACATAGCGGCGAGCCGGCTAATGCCGATACTGCATATTGGATGGAAATGCTCAGGCTGCTCGTCGAGAACTTCCAGGCTTCGACGAAAGCAGATGAGCAGATTGAAATGGTCGGGAGCGAGTTGGCGCAGACGTACGAAGAGCTTGTGCTGCTTCACAAACTCAGCACGAATATGCGGGTGACCGAGCGTGACGCGAATTTCCTGCAGATGGCTTGTGACAGCCTCACCGAAATCATTCCGGTTGAGGGCATCGCGATACTGCTTGAAAAGCCGGTGGAAAACGGGCAGCACTTGACTGTGGCCGCCGGGCGGGGCCTGATCGATATGAGTGAGCAAACGGCAGCCGTTTTGCACAGCCGATTGGCCGAGGAAATCGGCTGCGGCGCCGAAGCGCTATTGGACAGCGAAGTAGATTCGGCTTTCAAATATGATTGGCCGGACAATATAAGAAATATTATGGCCGTGCCTTTGTGCGGAATGGATAAAGCTGAGTCGCATCTCGGGGATAAAACTCGGGACGGAACACGCATAATAGGATTGATGGTCGCGATAAACAGAGTTGAAAAACAGGACTTCGACAGTATCGATGCAAAACTCTTCAACTCTGTGGCGAACAGTTGTGCGGTCTTCATCGAGAACGGTAGATTATTCGGGGACCTGAAGGAGTTATTCATAGGCTCGCTGAAGGCCCTTACGAGCAGCATTGACGCCAAAGACCAGTACACAAGAGGACATTCGGAAAGGGTGGCGTTTATCTCTCGGTGGATTGCCGAAAGGCTCGCCGAGAAGGAACCGCTCGAAGAAGAGCAGTTGCACAGGATCTACCTGGCTGGCTTGCTGCACGATATAGGCAAGATTGGCGTGGATGAATCGGTATTGCGCAAGGAGGGCAGGCTGACCGATGAGGAATTCGACTGCATCAAGAAGCATCCGTCTATAGGAGCAGGTATTTTGCGTGAAATAAAGCAGATGCGCGATATTGTTCCCGGCGTGTTGTGTCATCACGAGCGTATTGACGGGCGTGGCTATCCTGATGGTTTGGTCGGCGAGCAGATTCCGCTAATAGGCAAGATTGTCGGACTGGCGGACAGCTTCGACGCCATGACATCGAAGCGCACTTACAGAGACGCAATGACAGTTGACCAGGCGGTTGCGGAAATAGAAAGGGGCTTGGGCAGTCAGTTTGACGAGCAGATCGGCAGGATATTTTTGGATAGCGATGTCTGCCGGCTTTGGGAAATCCTGCAGGGCGGACCGGGCTTCGCCGAGACTTATGAAAATAAGAGTTTTGCCGAGTATGGCACGGTTGCCGTGGGGACCTTGATCCTATGAGAATCAATACACAAGACTATAACGATGTTACGGTTGTCGAGTTGCAGGGCGAGCTTGACGGCGACATTGGCGAATTGTTTCGCAGCACGATCACGGAGATAATCGCAAGAGGCAAGGCCGGAGTAGTGCTGGATATGAGCGGTATGGGATTTATCGACAGCCAGGGATTGGAGCAGTTGTTGTGGGCGCGGGATTACTGTAACGAGAACAGATGCGAGCTTCGCTTGGCGGGGCTCGATGAAAACTGTCTGAAGATAATGGAAATCACCCGCCTCGAGGGTGAATTTGAGCACTACGTTGAGCTTGCCAAGGCGGTTAAGAGTTTTGCGTAGTGCTATTAGAACGCCGCCGTGCCGGTTCGCCGGTGGCGAACTAAACGAAATACGAGATACGAAATACGAGCGACGAGATACGAGATACGAACGACGAGATACGAGTCATGAGTCAGATTGCCGTAGAAAATAAGATGCAGCTTGGGCAGTTGTTGCTTGCACGCGGTATTATCACCGACGGGCAGGTTGAAAAGGCCCTGGCCGAGCAGAAAGACAAAGGCCATCGAAAACTGCTTGGCGAGCTTCTGGTCGAGATGAACTACTGCACGGAGAACCAGATAGCTTCGGCGCTGGCGGAGGCGTACGATGTGCCCTATGCTCAAGTGGGCCCGAAGATATGCGACGTGAAGGCACTTGAAATTCTGCCTCGGGAGTTTCTTGAAGAGCATATAGTTTTGCCTTTGTTCAAGGTTTATGACGTTCTTACCGTTGCGGTGAACGAGCCGACGAACGTTTTTCTTATAGATGAGATCGAACGGATAAGCGGGTGCAAAACTCAGGTCGTTTGCGCGACAAGCAAAGATATCAAAGCAACTCTTCAGACGTATTTGCCGGCGGCGAACGTTTTCGTCATCGACGATATTATCGACGACGAGGGGCTGGAAGACTTCACGCTGATAGAGAATATTGCGCAGGATATAAGCAACATCGAGGAGATAGCGGGTCAGTCGCCGGTTGTCAAGCTTGTAAATTACCTGCTTTATAACGCGGTGCGGGAGAACGCCAGCGACATTCATATAGAGCCTGACGATAAAAAGCTGCGGGTGCGATACAGGGTCGATGGAAAGATGTATGAAAAGATACGTCCTCCGTTCCAGATGCATCCTGCTATCGTTTCTCGGATCAAGATTATGGCCGAACTCGATATCGCCCAGAGGCGTTTGCCGCAGGACGGAGGGATTCACGTCTTGGTGGAGGGCAGGCCCATAGACCTGCGCGTGTCCATTATGCCGGGCAGCTTCGGCGAGAAGGTCGTTATCAGGGTAATCGATCCGCACAAAGTACTCTTCAATTTCGAGTCGCTTGGATTTACTTACGATAATCTACAGCTATTCAGAAAAGTTATTCAAGCTCCGAACGGCATTGTTCTGGTTACGGGACCTACCGGTTCGGGCAAGAATACCACGCTTTACGCGGCGCTTGCGGAGTTGAACAACGAGGAGGTCAATATCTGTACGGTCGAGGACCCGGTCGAGTGCAATATGGCGGGGATAAATCAGTTTCAGGTGAACCAGAAGGCGGGGTTTGAGTTTTCAACGGCATTGCGGAGCCTGTTGAGGCAGGACCCTGATATTATAATGGTCGGCGAGATTCGGGATGGGGCGACGGCCAATATTGCGGTCCAGGCGGCCCTAACCGGTCACCTGGTGTTATCGACTTTGCATACGAACGATGCTCCCGGCGCGGTGACGCGTCTGCTCGATTTGGGTGTGGCGCCTTATCTTGTCAGCGCTTCTCTGATAGCGGTTCTGGCACAGCGTCTCGTTCGTAAGATATGCCCGAATTGCAAGAGCGAATACGAGCCTTCGGCAAGTATCAGGAAGATTGTGGAAGGTCTCGGCGATGAGGCAGTGAAGTTTTTCCGGGGTGTGGGCTGCAAGAAATGCCGGAACACGGGTTATGCGGGGCGTATCGCGATTCATGAGTTGTTTGTGCCTAATGAAGAAATTACGGGGATGATCGGTGAGCAGGCGGGCCTCAAAGAGATCAAGAATATGGCTCTGAAGAACGGGATGATTCCTCTGCAGGCCGACGGGATTGAGAAGGTCAAAGCCGGGATTGTATCCGTGGAGGAAGTATTGAGAACGGCTCAGGACGAACAGTAGAAGCTAAAGTGAACTAAAGTGAGCTAAAGTGAAACAGATGAGTCCGTTAGCAACGAAAACGACCGAGCAGTTGGGCCTTGCCAATGATGGCGAGGAATCCGTCTTTGTCGGGCCCGGCCGAGAGCGTGCTGAGGACATGTCCGGGGCATTGCCTTCGTCCCGGCCCGTGCGGCTTGAGAGCGTGAGGGTCAAATCGGCCGAGTTGATACTCTTTGCCACGCAGCTTTCGGTTATGCTTGACAGCGGAGTCGTGCTCAGCGACGCGCTGGATGCCATCGGCGAACAGGCCGACCGCGAAGGATTCAAGGCGATTATCATGAGCCTGGCTGATGCGGTCAAGAACGGGGAGTGTTTCTCGAAGGCGCTCGCCGAGCATCCGAGAATCTTCAATCCGATGTTTATCAGTATGGTCAAGGCGTCGGAGGCTTCGGGCAGGATGTCCGAAATGCTCAACGTTCTCAGCGGCTATCTCAACTTTGAATCTGAGACCCGCAAGAAGATCAAAGGCGCTCTGACCTATCCTTTCATAATGGCCATGATGGCGGTGGCGGCGACGGGAACGCTGATGTTCTTCGTCCTGCCCCGGTTTATGAAGATCTACGAGGCAAAAGGAGCTGCGCTTCCTAAGCTTACGCGAGTACTTGTCGGCTTTAGCGGCATATTGGGCAACTTCCAGGCTATGACGGGGATCGTTACGGGGCTGATAGTCCTTGGCACGGCGTTGTATTACTGGGCTCGGACATCTTCCGGGCGCCAGGTGATTGACTATGTAAAGATCCACACGCCGGTTGTGGGGACGATGTTTGTCGATATGGTCGTGACGCGCAGTATGCGAATTATGGCGACGATGGTAAATACGGGCGTGCGGCTTCTCGATTCCATAGAAGTGATACAGGACTCGTGCGATAATTATTATTTCCAGCGGCTCTGGCGAACTGTCGATGGAAAGATACGAGACGGCTACCAGCTATCCGAGTCCATAATGATCTCGCCGAGCAGCGAGTTGATCGCGCCGGGGATCATCCAAATGCTACGGGCCGGTGAAAAGAGCGGCAAGCTCGGGCATGTCTGTGACAAGGTATCGGTCTTCTACGAAAAGAAACTCGAGGCCTCAATCAAGAGCGTAATGGCCCTCATTGAGCCTCTGATGATAACAGTTCTCGGCGGGATCATCGGCACTATCGCCATAGCTTTGCTGCTGCCGGTGTTCAAGATATCGAGCGTAATCGCACATTAGCCCGACACAGAACGAGGCCCGCCCCAGATCGGTGCGGGCCTCGCATTTCTTCCTATCCTCGAATTACGATCACGCAAGGTCAAATACTGGTTAACCTTGCATTGCCGGCTATTGCGGATACTTCAGTTCAAGAAGCCAGCTATCCATCAACTCGGCGTAATCCTTGAAGTTGACTGCTCTACTGCCCTGAGCCTCGCCTTCGTGGATTTCAGCAGGTGAAGGCGCCGGATAGTGCATGGGCTTTGGAGCTATGGCGCCTCCGGCCTTTACGGTAGCGATCTCGGTCGCTGAGAGGGCATAGTTATAGATCTGGACGTCGTCGATCAGGCCGTTCCAGCCTCCATTGGCTACATTGCCCTTGCCGCCCTTGCCGACGATCAGCTTCGTAGCGCCGGTGGTAACTCCATAAGTGCCGGGTCTGTTGGCCGTCGGCGTATCCAGAACGCCGTCGATGTACAGCTTGAGTTGCTCTCCCGTGCTCCAAGTCAAAGCAAGATGCTGCCACGCCGTAGTCTGAGCATATTCGCTGCTCTCCAACTGCTGGATCGGCTCGCCAACGGCTGAAGTGGTCGTGACGCCGCACTTGATCACGCTTACGCCGCCTCCGTTGCCGCCTTCGGCATCGTATCGCATATCTCTGTCGTCATTGTTAGCCGGGTCCTCGAAGATGATGAAGCCCTGGTCGGTGGCCGTAGTTTCTCTGTTCTTAACCCAGACTGAAATCGTCAACCCGTGCAGGTCGTTGAGGTATTCGTTGGCATCGTTATCAAGGACGTAGTCGCCGCCGGCGAAATCGAGGCACCAGCCTCTTGTGGTGTCGTAAACCCAGGATACGCCATTGACATCGTTAACATCGCCGTGGCGGGCGTTGCCGCTGGTGTCTGCGGCGGTCGTGCCGACGGCATCGTTGAATTCCCAGCGCACGAGCAACTCACCCGTTTCGAGCGTATCGGTCAACAGCCAGTCGTTGGCCATCACGTCGAGTTCTTTGTAGTTGACAACGCAATCGGGGGCGCCCAGAGGAGCGAAATCGACTTTTGCGAACTCCTCTGAGTGACGTGCGGCAAAACACCTCGGAGTGTATAGCCTGATTGCGTCGAAGTAAACGGTGCCGCTTCCGTGCGTCCCGCTGCCGTCTTCGTTGCCGAAGCCGATAGAAATGCTCACGAGATTCGCCGGGTCCACGTCGAAGTCGGCCATGTCAATGAACCACTCGTGCCACGATTCCTCGGTGATGGCGTTCGTATCTTCGTCTTCGTAGTCTCCGTAGGTCACCTTTTCGCCGTAGCCTGTGGCGTCCTGTAGTTGCACCCACATCGGCTCAAGGTTGTTTAGCGTGCTGCCGTAGAACCGCAGCGAGAGGGCCTTGACGCCCTGTACGGTCCAGTCGGTGCCGATCCCGGAGGTCAAACCGGCGATCTGAGCCTCAACCTTCGAGTACTTGTAAAGCCTGGCCGTTTGTGCCATGGTGCAGGGATTGAAGACCATGCCATCGTTGTCGTAGTCGTACTTCATCGACTGAAAGCCTTCAAAAACGGGGTCTGCATTCTCGGTCAGGTTCGAGCCGGTGTCGTTACCGTTGCCCGTGGTGCAGTTGCCCATACCGTCGCGGTAGGCTTCAAATATATTGTTGCCCGAGACGGTCCACGGGGTGTAGGACTCCATATCATCGACATAGATCCAGTCGGTAGTCGTAAAGCTCCAGAGATCGCCCGGCCAGGTCTCGACTCCGTTGACCGTATCCACCGCCCAGTAGAAACTTGCGCCCAGGTCGAGCGTTATAGGCACCGCATAGAGTGGGCCGCTCAGGGGAACATTGGTGGCGGTGCGACCGAGTACAGCACTGAGGTCTTCACCGTAGTATAGTATATTCCCGTTCACTGCGGCCGCAAAAGCTCCAGGCAACCAATTGAGAGTCGGCGTTCTGGAGACATCGGTCGCCCCGTTGGCCGGGTCGGGATTTGTGGCCTCCGAAGGCCCCGTCGGTACGGTTACGATGTCGTAGACCTTAACATCGTCGATGAGGCCGTCAAAGTAGTAGTCGTTGTAGCTGCCGGACCAGCGTCCGATCGCAACCGGATTTGACTGCGCAAGGACCTCGCCATCCGCCGTTTCCGAGGCCGTCACGACCCCATCAACGTACAGATTAATTAGCAATGAATCATCGATCGTTATCGTCACGTATTGCCACTGGCCGGCTGCCACCGTTCCGCCTGACATAGAGTAGTTGTTTCCGCTTAACTCATATTCAAAACGAAGCACTCCGTCGGAGATCGTGAGTACGTATTGTTTGTGGCTGGAACCTTCGCACTTTGTAACGATTCCATGTGAACCCGCGACGACATTGGGATATATCCATGCGCCAATGGTGAAGTTTTTGGTCAAGTTCAAGCCGGCGCTGTTGGGCACGGTTACGTACTGGCTGGCGCCGTCGAGGTCAATTGCATTATCGATCAGGCCGGGAACGAACTGGGCGTCGTCCATAAGTGTCCCGTGATTGGCGTGGCCGGACCAGTCAAAGACTAAGTCGTCGAATCCGCCGTCAAGCTTCCACCAGGCGATAAGATGAGGATCGACTTCGGGCGCCGAGAATAACGTTTTAAAGTGCCAGACGTCACCTTCTACAGTCCTTGTGCCAAATGGCGGGCCGTTATCGGCCAGTAGCGTATCGACTCTCCAATAATAGTCTTGATCGCCATCCACCGCGATTTCGAGCGACGTAGTCGTCACATGGTCGTCCGGGGTCGCGGCCGTTGTTACGGTGGCCTCATCGGCGCCGTAGAATACGTCATAGCTTATTATATAGTCGTCGGGATTGATGTCGCCGAGTTGCCAGGAAAGGTCAACATTCGGGTCGCCAATTACGTTTACCGCGTCATCGGCCGGGGCCGGGTTCCATGCCTTCTCAGAAGCGATCATAAAGCTCCAGACGTCGCCCACAACCGTAGTTGTGTCGTTTGACTCGTCAACAACCCAGTAGTAAGTAATGCCTCTATCAAGCGGCGTACGTGCGAATTCGGGGACCAAAGGGTCATCCATCCCAACGAAGTAGCCGGTCTCGTATGGGTCGGGATAAGGTGGACTGCCAAGGCTCACTGCAGGATTGCGATCGATGACATCCTGCTCAACGTCACTGAAATAGGCCGTGTGAGTCGTGGCGCCGTAACCTGCCGTAAACTGCAACAGCATATAGAAGCCGTCGCCCTCCGGGCCGCTCGGCGGAGTTCTCGATTCGTTGGCAGGGATAGGGCTGTACGCCTTTCGCATCGGCACCGGCGGTTCCAAGGCGCCGATGATGTAGAAGTTCCTGCCACTCTCCATTGCACCGAACACATAAGTCCCCGGCTCCACTACCGCCGAGAACACACTCAACTGACGGCCGGGAGGGTCGCCATCACCGCCGACAAAGACATCCAAGCCGGTGTCCGTGAATGTACCCGCCGAAGCAAAGTCGCTTACGACGGCGTCCACGGCGTCCTGCAGGTTCCCCAAACGGTCATCGGCTGTCAGCAGCACGGTTGCGCCTATGGGAAAGGTCACGGTGTACGTCACGGTGCTCACCTCCTTGTCGCTGTTGAACGTGCGAATTTGCTCGGCGCCGTCAATCTCGTCCGGGGTATTGGCCCAGGTATAGGTCCGGTCGGAAAAGACGTAGTTGCCGTCCGTCCAGCCTCCTTCCTGGGTCGCTAACGGTTGTGTTTCGCCGTTATATGGGCCGATGGGATCGCGATCGTCGGTCTGGCCGCCCGAACGAACCACGTTCCCGATCAGCGGCAACGCCGAGGCGACGCTCGAAAAGCCTGCAATCACACCAAAGACAATAAGTAATAGAATCAGTTTTTTGCACATAATATACTTCTCCTTCATAATGAGATAATTAGGAAATTTGTTCAAACACAGCAACACATGTTACTTCTTTCGACAGGGATACTGGAGTGCTTAACATCTACTACCTGTCCAAAGGCCTTCTTGGGGGGAATAACGACCTAAAAGGTTCAGCACGCCGGGCTATTGTCTGAAAGTGCCGGTCAAAACCAACACCCAGACCTCGCGTTACCTCCTTCCTGAAAAAGACACAACAAGATAACCACAGGTTCTAACGTAATCTTGTCGCGGAATCAGTGAAAATTCACCCTGCAAAAGAGCAAACATCCGTCACAGACTCCACCACATGTATTATTATACCAGATTCAACATGCAACGCCCACAAAAAACGTGCAAATCACGCACATTTCCAGGAATTGGGAAAACCCGCCAGACAGACCAGCATCTCCGATAATACTCTATCAATTGCCCTCTTGCTCCCCCCCTCACATCATCCTCAACCGGTCACCCGCCAACAAATCGAGAAGAAAGTAAACGGCAAAGGCCAATACAACCGCCAAAACCGCGTAAAACTGCCACTCACCGCCGACAGTCTGTAGTGTCTGAGGGATTCTTTCGGCCAGCCTCCCTCCCAATCCGGCTAAACCGCCGTCGACGCTTCGCCACGCAGCCACAATTCTCCCCGGAAAAACCAAGGCTCCGATAATCGCGGCAAAACCGAGAAAAACACTCCCCGCCAAGCCGATTCTCTCCTGCCAAACGACACGTCTGAGAACGCGCCTTGCCTCAGCTTCTCGGATCTGGTCCAACATCGTTTCGGTGAAATTCGCAGGAACCGCTTCCGAGTGCCGCCGCAACGACACACCCAGCATCTGATCAAACTTGTCTTGGTCTTTGCTATTTGCCGCCATGGGTATCTTCTCCAAAAGGCTCTGCGAGCATTTCCTTGAGCTTCTCACGGCCTCTGAACAAATATGTCTTAATCGTATTTCCCTTATTATCCATTATTCTCGCTATATCTGCAACACTTTTCCCCTCACGATAGTGCAGTATGACTGCCAGACTCCAGAGCCTCGGCAAGCGCTCAACAGCCTCCCAGACCATTTTCTCGCGTTCTCTGCCCTGTACGGCTGTCGCAGGCCCTGCCTGTGCACCGCCGAGAGCATCCTGCCCGGCCTCTGCTATGAGGTCGCGCTGCCGCCGATTCCTCCGCAGGTGGTCTATTCCTTTGCGATACGCTATGCTCCACACCCACGTACTCAATTCAGAACGCCCGCCGTAGCGGCTCAATGCCTTGTAAGCGGCCATAAACGTCTCGCTGGCAACATCTTCGACTTTATCGTCTCCAAGCCCGAGCCGCCGGCAGCACAGGAAAACCGTCTCTTTAGTATTTATCAATGAACTTGCCGAATGCCTGATGATCGCCAATGCGAAGCAAATTCAACCAGTTGTCCTTCTCTTGCTGTTCCAAATTCACTTCTCAGCCAAGTAAGCATTCTCTTTTACAATTGGTCGCAGGGCAAGGCTGACAGGTTTCAAAATTCCTCCAAATCAGCATCGAAAACCGGTCAGCGGCTGCTAAAGAACAATAATGCCCAAGAAAATGGGAAAAATCACGCATTTTCTGAAACCTCCAGCAAACAACCCGCGACTAACACGCAGAAACACAAACGAAACCCGAAAAACTTCAGAAGGAAGCACGAGGATGAAAACGAATAGCTACATAAAACCAGCCTGGACGAACAACAGGTCAATAAGGACGGATTTGCCTCTGACCGTCGTCGCCAAGGCCGGAAAACGCAAAATCGCTGAAATGTTGGGCCCCGGACAACTCCTCTGCGTAGGGGAAGTATATCTCAGAACTCATAAAGGCATCATCAAAATAAGATAGCCAAACCGTATCGAATCGAAAAGGAGTAAGAAAATGATTACACCGCAAGTACTGGCAGGAATTGGCTTTTTTGGGGCATTTGGCCCAGCTATCATAATACTGGGCGCGATAAGCCCTCTGCTTCTGGCCGGCGTCGTCTATTACCTCAAGAAACGGCTCGACCACCGGCAAATCATGGCGGCTATTGAGAAGGGCACGCCTTTGTCTGACTTCATGCCTCCCAAACCGCAACCATCCGGCCCGGCGTGGATAAGATATGCATCAATAGGTGTTGCGTTGCTCCTTATCGGGTTCGGCACGTTCGTCTCCGACGTCGGCAGGCATCCTGGCTCTCTAATAGCAATCGTCGCCATCGGCGCAGGGGCCGGATGGCTGACCCGAGGCGTCCTGCATCGAAAATATTACATCCAGGACAAGGCCATCGAAGAAGCCACGCAAACGCCCAAGAAATCGACATAGATGACAAAATCCCCCTTTGCTGCAGTAATTGACCGGGACGATTCGTAAGAATGGTCCCGGTTTCGCTTTCGCCACTAAAACAGCCACACTCGGCCATATTGGCGCAAGTCCTTTTTAATACACATATTACAAGTATTGGGCCCATCCC